>JAWXCH010000249.1:0-3009 GCA_034440595.1 Planctomycetota bacterium
CGATGGTGTATTGATTATCCGCCCAGCGTCCTTCGACATGCATGAGGTGAAAGAGCCGCGGGCAGTAGACATATTCGTTGAGCATGCGCACGGGGAGAATCGCCGGTTCGTCCGAAGAATCGGCCACGAATTTCTCGTTCGAATTTGCATCTGGTGCTTCCATCGCGCGTCTCCCTCAGATGGATTCGGCTGGGGTAAGATTAGGCGTTTTTCCAACAAGAATTCGTTGGCTTCTGAAGACCATCTCAATGCCTCTCGCCCGCAATTCGACCGTCAAAGGGTTGATGGTTTGAAGAGCAGACAATCCAAGGAGTGAGCCAATCGTGTCAAGATCGAGTGGGCAAGACCACAATGGCCATGTCCACCATGTGTTGTCGGCGCGGTTACCGGAGAACCCACGAGTGGAGAGTTTGTCGCCGACAGCGATTGATTGAAATAACGTGAACGCCTCGATCGCTAGGCAATTGGCCCCAAGCATTCCACCCTGTTTCTTGCGATTGGGGTCGCCGCTGGGTTTGTACCATTGGTGCGCATGCCTGCGGTCCTCACTAGGCTCCAGGTGCAATGATTGATTTTCAAGTGAATCACCATAATCCCAAGTCTGAAACAATGTTCGAAACAAGTGGTCGAACTCTGTCAAGTGCATAACGTTTTTCATATTCCCAAAGAAGTAATCTCTTCGGGCGGTTTGCAACTGGCTGGTCGCTTCGGGTGCCAAGTCAGCGCTCATGGCTGAAAGCCAATCGAGTTCATTTTTGTTGTTCAATTCGGCGTGGTCACTTCGATGGCGAAATAATTGATAGACATGATCAGGAGCGGCCCCTTTCAATGATTCCATGAAAGCGACAGGATGCTTCTGAATGTCTTTTTCCAGATGATCGAACAGCAACTGCGTCAGTTCTTTTTCGTCAAAGGATCGATTGAGTGAGATGACAGGTGACCAATGTCCACCGTGCTGCGTCCATGCCATTTTCACTGCGATGGCTGGCAAAGCATTCGTGAGCGTGCGCATCGTTCCCAGCGCGGCGAGAAACGCCAGAGGATTACTGCCATCGAGGCCGGCGAGGACGATTTCGTTGTTGTTCTTATTCATCATTGCTCTTCCTTTCCGCCGCATCACTCGCGGACCAGTCGGCCAGTCGAAGCATGGATTCGATCCAGGGCAATCCCCACCAGCCCAAGCGACGGGTGAGTTTCCAGAATCGTTCCGCCACGCCTGAATCGAGGCGTTCGAGACCGTGGCCGCTGATGTTGTTGGGGGAAGGGGTGAAGGTCAAGGTTTTCCCTTGATGGTCGAAGGAGAATGGTTCGGCGCATTTGTCCTCGATCACCGGCGCGAACGGCCGGCAGTGGCCGTGATGACTGGCAATCAGATGGAGGAGCAGATCGCGTGAATCCGCATCTGCTGGCAACACGCCATCGCTTTCCGCCAATCGCACCGATTGCAGTTCGTGCCTGCCACCTTTGGGGTAGCTGGCACGAGCGCGGATCGCTTCCCGTTTCTCTCTTGAGGGCATCTGCCCGACCGACTTGGCTCGTTTACCTTTGCAAATGTCAGCGGCGCGACGATTGCCGTCATGGAGCATAGCTTGGAATCTCGGATCGGCTTTGCCGCCATCGTGCAGATCGCCGGACAATCCCAAGGTTTCCGTGTGCGATGAAGACATGCCGCAGCCCGCAGCGAACTGCCGGGCGATGAGACCAACCGCCTGATTGTGATCTGCCAGCAGCACCGGCTGATCGGAAGGCGAATCCCACGATTCTTCCGCTTCGATGAATGTTGGATCGAACTGGCGGAGACGTTTCTTGCCGATGATGATGAAGCCTCCGCATGGATGCGGCTTGGGTTTGTATCGATTTTTCTCTTTTGCCAAATACTCAGCGGCATTTTTGATAAAGGGGCTCGGATCGGATTTCAATATTTCGATCGCCCCGGCGATGGCCTCGTTGACTCGGTCTTCATCATCGGTAGGCACATCGTCAAACGATGGAAGCACGCTGTGAACTAACGGCGTCAACCGAAGGATGGCCCGGTCGCGTGCTCGCTGAAAGGCCTCATCGCCTTGATCTGTGGGTCGTTTATTCTTTTCAGGATTTCTCTCAGGAAAATCACCGAGATTTGCAAAATCGGAGTCGTCAGTGATCGACACGACATAGGTGTCGCTGGGACGCACCTCATCCGGCGAGTTGATCACGGTCGTGTCTTTCGAGACCGGCCCGCGCCAACGTAAGGCCCGGCGACCGGCGGAATCCAATGTTGCTCCATCATCGCGTGTTCGATCACCTTCCACGTCGCTGGATTCGTCCGTCACTTTCGCCTTCGTCACATTGTCCTCCGCCATCCAGCGCTTAAATACATCAAGGCGCACGGGCAGCGCTTCGGAAGAAGATGGCGGACAGAGCGAGACGATCTGCGCCCATTGCGTTGCATCCTCACCCAGGTCTGCACGGAAGATCACCTGCACATCGGGCAAGCCGCTTTGAGGTCCATGCAGGAACACGGCAGGATCGGGATCAGGAGCAGGAATCGGATTCGTCTGGCAGAGCATGTCGAGATGAGCGGGCAGCAGCACGGCCGCATCGAGTGATGGCGCGTTCAACTTGGCCAGTTTCTCCGGCGACATGCCTTGGGTCATCGCACGCACTGCCGCCACGCTGAAGTCGAACACGCCGGTGGTGGCGTGCTGATTCAGCCATTGCCACGTGTTCGCCAGACTGTTTCCGTAAATGGGGTCAGCATCTTCATCGCTTTCTGTTGGTTCGATTTGATCGCCACGGATGACGATGACCGCTTCGGCGTTGTCGCGTGCGGCGATGCGATTGAGCCGGCCGAATCTCTGACGCAGGGCATCGAGGCTGGCGCATTCGGTGACCAGCGCGTGAAAATCAAGATCGGCTCCAACTTCCAGACATTGGGTGGCGACGACGAAGGTGGGCATTGTGAGGCCACCGGCCTTACCTGAAAAAAGAGGTTCAAGACGCTTGAAAATCGCATCGCGATCCATAGGC
>JAWXCH010000250.1:0-13958 GCA_034440595.1 Planctomycetota bacterium
CAGCACGATGCCGTTCTCGGCATCCATGACCACGGTGCCTGGCGGCACGTACAAGATCATATCTTCGGCATTGCGTCCATGACGATCGTCCCCTTGACCAGGGGAACCGTGTGCGGCGCGCCAATGCTTGCGCGAAGCCAGCTCCGACAGACTGTCGACGCCAGCTTTCGCAATAAAGATGATGCTGCCACCATCGCCGCCGTCGCCACCATCAGGGCCGCCGCGCGGAACAAATTTTTCCCGGCGGAAGCTTACGCACCCACGACCTCCGCGCCCTGCGGCAACCTGGATTTTGACTCGATCTACAAACATGTCGGCGGTTGCTCGCGTTCTACGAAAAAAGGGATGATCCGAGGACCATCCCTAGTGTGGATCTAGTAAATTTTGTGAATCTTGTAACGGCTACCCGCGATTCGTCAGGCCGCAGACGTTCAAGCAAGCTTAATAAGTTACCTGCCGTTCGCAGCACGAGGCATGCGGCGTTTTAAGCTAAACAGCAAGCGGCACGATATTGACGCGGCGACCTTCTCGATCGAAGGCGACCTGACCATCGACCAATGCGAACAGGGTGAAGTCCTTCCCCTGGCCGACGCCCTTACCGGCGTGGAATTTATTACCAACCTGGCGAACCAAGATGTTACCAGAGAAAACACGTTCGCCACCAAACTTCTTGACTCCACGCTTCTGTGGTTGCGAATCGCGACCGTTGCGGCTGGAGCCTTGTCCCTTCTTATGTGCCATTGTCGTCACTCCCTGTGGTGATCATGTCGCCAGCGGAGGAACACTCTCCGCCTGTGGACGAGACCAACCGATATGCTTGAGGTTTTACGTCAGTTGTATATTTATCGATTGTCAAAAACGCCAGTATTGGCAATCGCCAGAATTGCGAAATTCAAACCGCAAAATTGCGAAGCTTGAAATGACGCCTACCGATGAAACTGCGGTGCTAATATGCCCATTTGCGGCACTCCCCGATGGAAGCACTACCCCGATAACAACGCTGCCGGAGCAATCGGGGTCAGGAGTTTCACCAGTGGACCTGGAAACTCACAAATTTATCGGAATATCCACTGGTAGTCAATCTGTTTACCACGACCGATTTCGCGGGGAATCCCAAAGAAAATCTCCCCTTCCAGGTCCATCGTCGGGTCACTGGGGCGCCAGAAATTCAATTGCAGCATCTTTTGCCGATACAGCCTCCCTTTTCCTGGGGGATCTTTGTGTTTGTACGCACCGGGCACATCGGCGAATTTATAGGCGTTAGAAAGCCCGGAGATAAAGATCGAAAAATGGTCGGTTCGCGGGTCAATTTGACTGCCGTTATCCACTCCAGCGTCCCAGGTAACGACTCCCCAGACACTATTATCCTGAGTTGGAGTACTGACCGGGATCGGTGTGGCAGCCATTTCCACGCTATCCAGCAGGTGCCGATTGGGATCCTCTCGCTTTTGAATAGCGGCCACAGCCACCGGCATGACCTTGTCGAGATACGATTTGCCGGTTTTCTGGCTGAAAAGCGTGAATTGTGGCGAAAAAGTCACTGGAAAATCGACATTCTTAATTTCGTAGGAGGTGTCTCCATGCTCGTCGACTTTCGGCTCTGGATGCAGGTGCGCACCGTTGTTCTTCACGCGGTAGACCATATACCAGATCATCGTTTTTCGCATTTTATTGCCGGGCTGCGGCAGATCGACCGCCATCATTCGCATCGGTTTGAAGCTGAATTCCAGATTCCAAACGTCGCGGCGAAAAGGGGTGTTCTTCCCTTTTTCCTTGAGGGTCTTGGTCTTGGGATTGATTTGAGGGTTCCATTCCAGATCCGGTATCGCTTGCAATTCGACGACATTGTTGTAGCTAACTGTTTCTGCGGCATCGACTTGCGGCGGAATGGTGGTAAACACACCAGGGGCCAGACGACGATACCCGTCTGGGGCTTGAGCGATTACCAGTCCAGTTGTGCAAAGCGACAGAACTACGGCTGCAATTGAGCAGGAACGGAACAATCGCACATTCAGCTTCATAGCAAGCTTCATAACCGCAGGGCCTTGAAAGTGCGGGAAAAACGAGCGCCAGGGCACAACTCAAATACGCCCTGCGGATCGGTTTAGTTCCGCTTAAACCGGTCGAAGATGAGACAATGTTAGTATAGGTAGATTTGCAGTGATGGGTCAAGTTTTCTCGTCCGACGGCTGGAAAACAGCATTCTAATACTTTGTCGTGTCAGGAAGGGTTGGTAGGAATGTAGCGATTCGATCGACAATTTGGCTGCGATGGTGGTTTGCTTCGAGGTTTTCCCGGAATAGAATAACTGCTTACTAAAACGCTTGGCATCCTACGATTCCACTTATATCGCCGCGATCAATTCGAGATACGAGATCAAGAAATGAAGCGAGATCGGAAAGAAGATCAACTCGGTTCAGGCCCGGATGGTGAATTCACTGACCACTCCGACGGACAATGTACGGTTATTCTCAATCTTGAAGAGGATGGCGGCTATTCGGCGATTGCACTGGATCTGGCCGGAGTAGGTAGCCAAGGCAATGACCTGGACGAGGCGTTAGCCAACTTTAAGGAGGCATTCGCTGCGGCTGCTGAAGAGTTCTCTGCTCACGATGAAAGCATTCCATGGAACGAAGGTTGCAATTCTGATCTCGTCACCAAGGATTCCAAGATTCTGCGGATTCTAGTGAATGGCTAGCCTTCCAAGCGTCACTGGTGCCGAAGCGATCCGCGCATTTCAAAAGCTAGGATTTGAGGTGGTTCGCACCAAGGGGAGTCACCATATCTTAAAGAAGCAAGAGCACCGTGATCTGCTGACGGTGCCCGTGCATGGCAATGATCCCCTGAAGAATGGGCTGCTACGTTCACTCATTCGCGGCGCAGGAATCGATGTGGAGACATTTGTTTCACTGCTTTGAGTCTTTGCCACTCCTGTATGGTCTCACCTTGAGGCTGAATTGTCGTAGTGCAGTTTAAAAGGCTATGTGGACTGGAGTTTAGCAATGAGTAAGTTTGGTCAAGAATTGGTGGATGGATTAAGGGAATTCAGCCAAGCTCTGCGCGATATAAAGAGCGGGAAGAAGCTGGAAAAGCTCGACGGCAATCTGCATGACATGGCGATCAAAACGCGGAATTACGATCCAAAGCTCGTCAAAAACACGCGGGACATGCTGGGCGTCAGCCAATCGCTGTTCGCCAAGTTTCTCGGTGTCTCGACTTCCACCGTAGCCGCGTGGGAACAAGGGAGTAACGCGCCAAGCGACATGGCCTGCCGGTTCATGGACGAAATCCGGGAGGAGCCTGCGTATTGGATTGCACGCATTCAGCGGACGATTACCGCCAAGAAAAAGAAAGAAACGGCCTAGAGCAAAAGGTTGCGAGCTGAGGGCGTGACAGTGCCCTTTCCGGCTCTAGCCCTCTCCCGTTTGCCCAGCGACCCGCCGGGCGTTACCATGCAATGAGCATCCTTTGATGCCAGTTGCACATCCCATTGCTACGCGGGTTTAATCTCATGGCGACTACTATCCTGCTGATTCTGGCCGCGGCCACGAGCGCATCGATTAACTTTGGCTGGAAGCAACTCGATAGCGGCGGTGTTGAATACGTCGTCCAGGTACCGCCGGAACTGATCGACGATTTTGAAAAACACGGATTTGAAAGCGATATACCGCCCGGCCTGCGCGACATTCGCCGGATTCGGATAGCGGTTGGAACAGGTTCACTGCCAAATCGAGGAGACCTGGCGATGGACAGAGTGCCAACGACGGTATTTGAAACTTCTCAGCGTGAAGCCGAAGTAAGCACCGCACCACCAGGCGCTGCTGCGGAAAGTACAGCGAATACCAATCCCACCCCGACGGATACCACGCCCTCTGCTGCCAAAGGAAATGAGCCAAAGCCACATATAGCGAACAAGCCCGAGCTTGCAGCCGATTCAACAATCCTTGGCATCAACACATTGACTGCCACACAGATCGCCTTGCTGCTATTGCTCGCGGTGATCTTTTTCCTGGCGATCGCTCACGCCAGCTTGCGTAGCCGATACCGTGCGCTGCTACGACAGTCGCACGTGTAGTGGATTGCGTGCATAGCGGATTGAACTCCGCACAAAATTTTGTGCGATTAGTCGCCGTGTTGGCCGTTCTGCGCCGCCGATTCTTCAAACCAGCGATTATCGCGAACGAGCTGCGTGTTCACCTGATCTTCCAACTCGCCGTCGAACTCTTCGGCATTCCACCCACGCCGTTCGATCATCGGCAGCGGCTTGAAGCGATGAGCCGGATCGGCACGGCGTCTACGTGCCGGCTTGGGGGCTGGCTTCGGTGGAGGTTCTGGCGCTTTTTCGACCGCCAGTTCCACCAACTCAAACGGTACGGCAACCGTTTCCTCCGGAAGTTCCCAACTGGCCTCCTGCGGATCGTCGACAATTACCATTGTGGTTTCCTCTGAAACGAAACGTTCGATCTGAGTCGACCAAATGGCTGGTACAATCTCCGCCGGCTCTTCTTCGACTTGGATTTCTACTTCCTCAATCACCGGCTCGGGCAAGATTTCTACCGGCGGAGGCGGCTCCTTAGCGGGCTTTGGCTTCCGTCGACGTGGCGCTTCCACAACTGGCTCGGGGGGAGGTTCGTAAGCCGGCAGTGACTCGATCTCGCCCGGCAGCAGAATCTTGCGCGAAGTATCGGAGTTATCTGGCAGGCGGCGAACATCGGCCCGTAATTTCCGAAACGCATGCGCGATATGCTCGTGGCAGGTGAAGATCACCAATTGATGACCGGCGGCAGCAAAATCGCAAAAGACCTGTGCCGCCGCGCGTGCGCGGTGTGTGTCAAAGTTGACCAGCACATCATCCAGCACCATTGGCAATCGTTTGCCGCGGCGCGACAACATACTGACCAATGCCAGTCGCAAACTGAGGAAGAGTTGCTCGCGCGTGCCGCGACTCAGGACATCCACCGACAGATTCTGTCCGTCGCGATCCTCGACCAGCAAGATATTTTCCCCCAGCGGAGTCCAAACGCGACGATACTGCCCTTCAGTCATGCGGACCAGATATTCGGAAGCCTGAATCAAAGTCTCGGGCTGCCGATCGCGTTCGTACTCATCACGGATCGAATGCAACAACTGCTCGGTGAGGGCGACCGTCTGCCAGCGCGCCAGTGCCTCCTTCAACCGCTGCTCGACGCTGCCTAGCTCCAACTGCTTGAGCGACAGGTTGCGGTCATCGGCCAGAATGTTGCGTTGCAGTCCGATATCCGCTCGTTGATCGCTTAGCGCGCGAATCCGGTCGTTCAGTTTGGTTTGCTGCGCGATGAGTTGCTCGCGCTGCTGCTGCAATCCCTCGGGCAGTGCGGTCAGCCAGCCGCGCAGTTCATCCTCGGTACCAATACCGGCCAGTGCCGTAGCAATCTCTCGACTCAAGGCCAGTTTGCGGCGCGATAGTTCGTCGGCTCGGCTGCGGTGCGTGGCCACCTGTTTGAACTCCGCTTCGTCTGCAACGCGCGCAGCAATCAGCAGTGCGCGGCGCTGGCGGAGCAGTTTTCTGCCACGACGGCCATACTTGATGTACCGCCGGCGCGCTTGTGCCAGCAGCTTCGCCAGTTCGTCGCGCTTGGCGGCTTGCTGTTCTTGCAGCGTGACTTCGCGGCGAAGTTTGCGCAGTTGCTCAACTAGGGAAACGCGATGATTCGTAGCACCCGCTGTAGACTCCCAGCCGGCATCAGCGGCCAATTGCTCGATTCGCGTGACCAAGGTCGCCAGTTCGCGCTTGCGACGGTCGCGTTCTTGTTTGGCCTGATCCAGTTGATGCTGCAACTCGGCCAGCCGTTTGGCCTGCCCAGTGATCTGCCGGACCTGATTCGGCTTGAGTGTCTCTGGTAGTTTGAGTGACTTTAGCGCGCTTTCCCAACGGCGGCGCGCCTTCTGCCAATCATCGCGCGCAATCTTGGCACGCTGGCGGGTAGTGTTCACCTCTTCTTCGGCAGATGCACGGCGCGCATCACGCGATAGTAACTGCTCCAGCGTTGCCAGATCAGCCTCGGCGGCGTGCAGTCGACTAGTTAGCGATCCACCCCCTTCTGGCAGCACCTCGTCCAGATCGTCTCGTTCAGACACCGCCTGAGCAAGCTGCTTATCCAGCATCATCAGTTGCTTGCGAGTCGCTTCCAGTCGGTCGGCATTCAAGCTGTCGATTCGGAAGTAGCCATAAACGGCGGCAGCGGCAGCCGCCACTCCCAAGAACGCCATCGTCCCTCCCCAGTTGCCGATGCTGGTGGCCGGTAGCAGCAGCCCGACAATTGCCATTCCTAGCCCGACGACGACAATTGCCCCGAGCAAGCAAAGCTGCCAAAGGGGCATGACTTGTCTTTCGACAAAGTACTCGTGGTCTTCGTCCAGTTCGGCGCGGTGTCGCCCCATCTGGTCCAGGCGATCATCCAGTTGCAGCCGTCGTCGATATTGCGAAACGAGTTGTCCTTGCTTCTCTAACGCGGCGGCCAGTTCGGTCTCGCCGCGCGAAAGTAGTTCCGTTTCAACATCGTCGCGGCTGCCGGTCAGTTTCTTTTGATTGGCCGACCATTCGGCTTTCACTTGCTTCAAACGTTGCCGCGCGTCGCGAATACCGGCCGCCGGTGGCCGTAGTGTGGATTGCAGTCGCGAAGTCAGTTGCTCGATATTGGTGCCCAGTTCCGCTGGCAGACCGCTTTGACTGCGCTGCGTGGCGAGTTGCTTTTCCAGATGCGCCACCGCCGTTTCTGATTCATTGATCTGCTGTTCCAGCGAAACGATCCAGCTTTCGTGCTCGGAAATCGCAGCAATCCGCGGGGCCTGCCGCCACAAGGTCTCATTGACGCTGATCGTCTCGCGGTCGAGGCGCAGATCCTTGACCTTTTGCTTCAGTGCTCGCCGCCGTCGCCTTACAGACTGCATGCCGCGAGCAATTTCGGCCAGCCGTGCCAGCCCATCCGGTGGAAAATCACCCAACGGGCCAAACTCCGCCAATTGCTGCTCAATGCTCAGACGCTGCTGATAGGCATCGCGTGCTGCCGCAGCCGAATCCATTTTCCGTAGTTCGGCAGTGACCTGAGCCAGTTCCGACTCGGTCTTCTGGAACAGTTCGTCCGTCTCGTGATTTTCTTCGGCCAGTCGCCAGTATCGGCGCCCCGCAGTAATCATGATATGGATTTCGTTGCGCAGTGTGTCCCGTTGGCCAATCAGTTCTGTGATCTGCGATTTCTCTCCGGTCGGTGATAGCAGTCGCATGCGCGATGTTGTCAGCTCGCGCATCACTTCGTTCAGCGATACGCGGTCCAGGCCACTCGACAGGTCATACAACGCACTGGCCGCGTCAATGTCGTTGAGCGTGGAGAGTTCCTGCAGTTCGTGCAGGCCAACGGAAAAGATATTCGAATAGGTCGGCTCATCCACATCCAACAGCAGATCGCGCAAATGCGACTCGCCACCGATCGCTCCCCCTGGCAGAGTCACGCTCAACTCACCCAGTGAACCGTTCGGCAAGGCATCGCGGCGAATGGTGGTCAGTCCCTGCGCCGGGCCAACTCGCAACGCGCCACCGCCCGTGCCGCCATGCACCGGCGGAAGATAGCGCTGCCGCCGCCACGGAGTGTACCCGTACAGCACGCCGCGGATGGCCTGCATGATGGTCGTCTTGCCGGCCTCGTTCGGGCCGTAAAAGACGGTTACTTCTGGCGACAGATCGCGGACTTCCAGATTGCTCCAGATTCCGAACCCGGTGATTTCTACATCGTGAAATTTCATGCTTCGGCCTCCTCGGGGCTTAACAGGCTTTTCCCTAGCCAGGCGGATTGATGCAATTGCCGCCGGCGCGTGCCCCGTTCTTGCAAGCCAGCGGCTCGCAGAATCGCCTTGGCCTGCGTGTTTTCCGGCAAAAATCCGTTTAGATCCAGCGGCTCGGCTTCGTCCATTTCCAGACGTCTGGCGGCACGCAGAAAATCTCCCAGCAGCGTTTCTTGTTCTTGCCAAGCGGCGGGCAATGTAGCGGGCGAGACGACCTCGATCTGAGCGGGCCACGCCACCGGCATGCCATAGCCAAACTCGCCACGCAAAATTCCCAGCAATACTGTCGGATGGATCGAGCTATGCACCGGTTGGTCGGGCGACTTGCTCGCGATCTTCCAACTGATCAACAGCGGCAGGCCACGGTGCGTATCCTGTAGCCGGCCAATCGACTCGCGCAATCGTTCTTCGACCTTGGTAGCCGTGACATCGGGGGACACGGATAGAGACTCAGTCACGAATCGCAGCACATCCGTTGGCACGGTCGACAAGCGTACTTGGTGGTCCGTATCGACTTCGACGAGCGTGCAACTGTGCGCGCCATTTTCGGCCGGCGATCGACCTTGCGGTGTACCGGCATAATGAATGGTCGGCGCGGCGGCGTGCTCGGTGGAAACTTCGGCTGCTCCACCTAGTGCAATGTAGTCGATACCAGGCGCTTCGATATTTTGTTGTGCCGGTCCATGAAAAGCCGCGATTGAAAACAGTCGCTCGCTGGCCAGCGGAATTCCTGCCTGGCAAAAATCTAACACTGTCTTGCTATCGATGGCACTTTGACCGAGCAGTTCGGCCAGCACCTGACCATGCCGCGTGACTTCAAACCGGCCGATTCGATCGATCGGAAAGAAATGCACGGTCGCGGGCCAGTGGAGTCGAGCTGGCAACTGCGAGACCGGGTCCGAACCACTGGCGGACCAGTAAATAGGGATCTGCCGATCGGCCAGCCGTTGGAGTTGGTCGCGCAGGAAAATCATCCCACGCGGGCCGCAGCGTGTCGGATCAACAAGCCCCCCGGTGAGGAGGACAAAGTCGACCTCATGGCGCAGGGCCGCTTCGACGACATTGCTCACCGCGCGGTACGGGGCGTCGATCAGCAGGTCGCGGAGGTGGTCGGGGATTTCGGCCAGCCCGTGCGGGGGCAGTTCGATACGAAAATCGGACGACTGGATAAAACGGAACCGTGTGGTTGCCATCGCAGTTTCTCGGGGGGCAAAGTAGGATTGCTGCGGCGCAAGTTCAAGCGGCAGCATAGACTGCCATAGCTGCGTAGTTTAGCCGAGCTGCGTAAATGCTGCTATGTCGATTTGTGGTGCTAGCAGGGGTGACGGGAGGTCGTGTTTTTGGTTTTGGGGTACGTCATGTACGTTGCGCGCGTCGGATTTTTCGTTTTTTAGGTCCTTCGTCATTCCCGCATGCGTCGTCTTTCCCGCGCGCGTACCGTCATTCCCGCGAGTGCGGGAATCCAGATTGTAGGGGACGTGCAACGCACCGCGCAGTCCGTTTGAGCTTGTACATCGCTTCGCATCGATTCTAGCAAAGAGGTGGCAACCCAATCGTCCGGTGCGTGGAACGTACCAGAACTTAAAAAGACGGTTGAACAATATTAGCCGCAGGCGCGCTAGCGGAGCGCGAGAGTCGCCTTTCGCTCCGCCGAAAGAGTGCCTTCCTCGTTCCCGCGTGCATACCGTCATTCCCGCGAACGCGGGAATCCAGTTGCAGACGGCCGTCAGGTTCAGCCTAGCAGAGGTGCTGGCTTTTTTTCAAGAAAGAAAGTGGCACCAGAAGAATTGGACAGGTTGGCTTGGTTTTGGTGTTGACCGGGGGTGCGAGAGGAGGTGAAGCTAGCGGATATCGCACCGAAAGTGAGCCTACAACCGTTACTGCAATTCACACTGCTGGGCAAGCCAGCAGTGGCACCCGGCGGGCACCCGCAATTTAGAAAAAATGTTTGCCAAACTCTTCTCGTTCGGTTACCCTGACCGAGGTCAAGCACATCGTCTCGTCAGCAGGGAGCGATATCTATGGATCGATTGCACACGAATTCGACGGCCTTTTTTGCCGGATCGGCATTCGCTTCTCGTGCTAATCGAAGAGCAACCCGCGATGCCACATACTTCGTCTGCGGTTCTGATTTCGTTTACTTTTCAGTCAACGGACGGGTAGCCGCATCCTTTCACCAGTTACAGCGATTCACCACTTACCACGGAGAAAATCATGGTTTCAGTCGCAGAACGATTCAGTCAGGATTGCTTTCGCGTGGAAAATCCTGCTCGCTGGTACAACCCAGAGGTCGGCAAATGGATCAGTGAAGATGGGATCGGTTTCGCGGGAGATCCGTCGAATTTGACTCGGTATGTAACAAATAGCGCAACTTTACTTGTGGATTCAAATGGACTGAAGGCAGATCTTCCGACGTGGTTCAATAGAAAGAATGGGATTAACAAGGAATATACGGCATCTCTAGTACAAAAACTGTCTGCTCCGCCTCTGGCTGGGAGTGACACTTTTGGATCTACCTCAGGTAGATTGGGTGGCGCAGAGGTAGAGATTAGGGTGCTTCGCGGAGACGAACTTTGCACCATAGTTCCTTGGACCTTAAGTATTCCACTGCAAGTTGAAATTCTGTCCATAAATCCACATGACGGCAAGAAGCTTGGTCAGGAAACGCTTGATCACATTATCAATCACGAACGGATACATCTGGAAGCCTATTTTAGCAAGAAAACACCCATCATCGACCTGATAGACAATATCAACAAGAAACTTTGGCGGCTAAGCGGTAACAAGAAGCACGCGGCGGCTGGAAAGGCTGCCGAGGTTCTAAATAAGAAGCTCGGCGAACTATTGGTAGAATCACTTTATCGCGAAGATTTCCGGCAAAATTTTCACCTTGATCATCTCAATGAAGCGCGCATCAATATTTTAGACCTTACTGGACTGGGCGGTGGTAAAGTTCCATGGATTGATCCCAAAGACACTTACATGGATTCGCTGAAAAAAAACCAAAAGGACTTTGACGCTAGTGTGCGACTATTGTTTCCTGACCAATTCATTCTCGAATTGGGAAAACCTCCGCTGATTGTTGATTTAAAGAATTCGATTGATGCTGCGAACAAAGGGGCGAACGCTGAGTACAAGAGCAAGTTGAAGACACTCGAGGACGAAGTATATGCTAGCTGGACGAAACTTTGATGCGGTTTGTGGCCTTAAATCGCAAAGGAAGCCGATATAGTTTCCTCAGCGGAAATTCTGGTTGCCGACACACTAGTCCGATTGCGCTATATTGATGACCCGAAAACTGGCCGAATGCACCGCCCGTCGATTCTTTCGGTTTTCGCTGCGGTGGCTGCTCCTTGCCGTTGCTCTTGTCGCCGTATTACTTGCTCTGGTGATCCCGACTGTCGAGTCCCGAAGGCATTCTGCTAAGTGCGATTTGTGCAAAGGCAATCTGCATCAGGTTGGAAGCGCGGCGGTTGGCTATTTTACAGCACATGGCCGATTTCCCCCTGCCTATACATTTGATTCTAATGGCAAGCGGATGCATAGTTGGCGAGTCCAGATCCTTCCATATTTGGGACCAGAGGCAGTTGCTCTATACAATCGGTACAACTTCAACGAGCCGTGGGATAGTCCGTCCAATCAACGATTGGCCGATAAAATGCCTTCCGTGTTTTGTTGCCCATTTCAACCGTCCACTTCGGTCCCTTCTTATTTTGCGGTTACAAGAGATGGCGAGCTTGGCTATCTTGCAGGTGTCGATGGTGCCCGAAAGCTGCAGTTGTTAATCGAGGTGTTAAATCGCAATGTCAACTGGCTCTCGCCATATGGCGATGTCAAACCTGACGAAGTTGCTGCGATTCGCTCAAAAACTAAAATCGAGGGTCACCAGAACGGCATCATTGAGGCACCCATCCTTCCGACGCCCTAGATCTTTTTCAGAATTATGGGGTACACGAAACTCGCCGGGTGACACCGCTGGCTTGCAATCAGATTGACGAGCCGCTGAACACATTCGCACCGCTGAATGTACACTGATCGAGCTGATTCAGAAACGACGCTGAACGTCCCTTGCAGGGCCGCAGTGTTTTGGATCTGTAACCCGGGGTTGGTGCTCGCTTCACCCCGGTAGGGCTGCGCCCTAGAGAGTAGAAAGGAGAGCAGTGGAGCAGGAGAGGAATGCCAGGGACTGGATTCCCGCCTGCGCGGGAATGACGGACGGTGAGGGCATGACGAATCTGGTTTCCCGCCTACGCGGGAAAGACGAAGTGCGGCGAGGGAATGACGGAGGGGAGCATCATTGTGCCCGCGACGTTGTAGGTGCCGCATGGACGCGCTCCGCTGGCGCGTCGCGGCTAACATCCTTCAACCTTTTCAGCGCAGGTCTGGTTCGTTCCACGCACCACGCTGCGCGAGCAGATGAGGAGTGGAAAAATAGAAAAAGAGACCCTCACCCGTCGCTGGGGCGACGACCTCTCCCACTGCGCGGGAGAGGTGAGGAGATTGATGCAGAACTGGCAGTGGCGATCGCTTACTTCCCCGGCAATTTCTGCGGCTCATAGGCGTGGTCGCGCTTGCGGACCACTGTCGCCTTGACGATCTTGTCCGGCTGGACTCCTCCTTGCTCGGGGTCGATGCGTTGTAGCTTGGCCAGCACGTCCATTCCTTCGACCACGCGGCCAAAGACTGTATGCACGCCATTCAAGTGTGGGGTCGGCTTGAATGTCAAAAAGAACTGTGAACCGCCGGTATCTTTTCCGGCGTGTGCCATGCTGAGTGTGCCGCGGAAATGCATGCGGTCTTTGTCGGTGCCGGTTTCGCATTTGATCATGTAGCCCGGCCCGCCGCTGCCGGTTCCGGTGGGATCGCCACCTTGGGCCATGAAGTTGGGTAGCACACGGTGGAACGATGTGCCGTCGTAGTACTTCTTTTCGACCAGATTGATCATATTGGCCACGGTGTTGGGGGCCTCGTTTTCAAACAGCTCCAGCACGATGTCACCTTTGCTGGTGGTGAACTTCACACGTGGCAGGTCGTCGGCCTTGGCCTCGGCGGCACGAAGTTGTTGCTCGCGCTGCCACAGGGGGAGATATTCCTTGGCCTCGGCGATCAGTTGTTTTGCAGTATCGTCCAGCGGGTTGCCGGCTGCGGAGGCAATCAATAACGGCTCGACCTGGTCAAAGGCATTGACTCCTGATGCAGTGGAGGCGGCGACGGCCAGCATTCTTGGCTTGTCGACATTCAGCGAAATGAGCAACCTGGCCATTCGATCGGCCTCTTCATAATCGTCTTCGTTCAGCGAGCTGATGGTCATCATTACCAACAGCTTGCCAACTTCGACATTCTGCGGATCGGCCTTGATTGCCCCCTCGGCAACTGCTCGCAGTTGCTTGGCCAGTGGCAGGGCTTTAGCCAACGCCTCGTTGTATTGCCGTTCGATGTTGCGCTGATCCGCGGGGGGAGCGGTCTGATAACTGTTATTTAGCTTCTGCAGATTTGCCAGCAAGGCCAGCCATTCACCATAGACCTTTTCAAATTGTGCGTTCTCAGGTGTCGCTTTGGCAGCCGGTGCGGCCTTTACAGCCGGTGCTGCAGCACGACCGGGAGCCTGTGCCAAAACGGCGCTCGGCAGGAATGCTGTCAAAGCAAGTGCGATCAATAACCGGAGTGAACGAGACATATGAGTACCTGAGTTCCGAAAAAGGTTTGGGCACAAGGTGGGAATTTAACGGCTGGCTAAGATCATTGTGCAAAACCGGCCTGTAAACTGCAACGGGAGTCGGTTCTTGCTCAGAAGTTTCCCGTTTCGCCATGTGGTGAAACAAACCGACCCAATTCGCTAGCTAGGAACACAACCAGGCGGTGGGGACTTTGGAGGACTGATTAAATGGCCAATATGTTGTGTCCCTGGCTAGCGCGGCAGGTTAGCAGGCGGAATAATGAACTAAAAAAATGAGAGCCAACCAGCCCCCCGCTTGTTATACGGACGCTAGCCCCTGCCCGGTTCGCCGGCGGGCGTTGCAATGTGCAAAAAACTCGGCACTTGCAACAAATTCAGCTTCAGAACCGCCCTATCCTATTGGCTGCAAATCAGGCTAGAATAGCGTTTTACGCGGTGACTGGTGAATGCTGGCACCGTTTTC
>JAWXCH010000251.1:0-10681 GCA_034440595.1 Planctomycetota bacterium
GCACACCTCCCACAGCCAGTGTCGGATCGTAAGTCGCGACAAATGTGTGCGGAATATAAAGTAGATTTCCGATGTCGTCATAATCGAATGGCGTAGAACCACTGACGGGAACAGAATTCACCAACCCGCCGGCCCGAAATTCAATGTTTTGGGATGTAATTGTATCCTGGGCCACCGTGATGTAGTCACCAAAGAAACCGGAATTATCCGAGTTCAATCCGAAGGAGAATCCATCCCACCATTTCGCGTAACTGTTAATGTCGATCAGCGCTGTTATTTCAATTCTGATTGGATTTTGCAGATTGAATTCATGATCCAGCGACAGAAACGAATTCACCGCAGTGGATGTTTGCAACTTAAGCGCATTGCCCGTCAGTCCGGTCGGATCTGGCCAGCCGACGTCAGTCGCAGGAAATGGGGACATTTGTGCATCGCCCCACGGCGGTGGACCGCCGTTGTACTGCTGACGCCATGTATAGACGGCGTCATCTGAATTCACGATGTTCGGCGACGTTCCGTCGACGTAGTTGGCTCCCGGCGGAGAAAACAGAAACGGACGCAGTGTAAAGTCTTCTTGAAAAACAATATCAGCGGCGGGAACCTGTGCAACAGCAAGCAATGTTGAAAGGACGATCGCCCCTCCAAGTGCCATCTGCCAAGTCCGGTAAAATGTACTTGCCAATCTCATGGTGTCTCCCTTGAATGGTAGAAAACGTGGCAGGAACTACTGCGATCTATGCGGAACGCCCGCGTCAGAAAGTGGCAGTAGCCCCAATGATTGTCGCAACATGGCCGCGCTAATAGTCGCCCATGGTTGATTGCCATCCACGACTAATACGCTTCACAGCGATTTCGATAATCGCGATTCGGGGCTAAATCTCCAATACACTAAGCTGATAGAGTTCAAAAACCATTAGCCCGGACGTATACCGCCAGATACGTCACAATAACTCGAATCAACATTCGATATAATTCAAATCCGCCAGTCCTCGTACTCTAGATATTAATGGCAGTCGTTTCCGGGCGACTACCAGCCTCCGCTCTGCGACGAATAAGAAGTTGTTTATCTAAATTTTAGAAAAATGAGGTGTTTTTGACGTAGAACTAAATCCTGACTCTGTACTCAGAATATAATCACGCTTCCGCAGGCGACACAAGAGTTTGGTTTGAGAAGGGAACAAAAAAGTATCGAAAGATTGTCGACAAAAATCAGGCGGTACGTGCCGGCAACTGCCCGTTACGGAAGCATTGCGCAGCGAATCGCCGGCAATCTCCCCCGTTTGACGATCACCCCCAAACAGCGTAAAACTACAGCAGCGTCGCGGTGCGGCCTCAGATGAGAGACCCCCGCAATGGGGAGCTGTGAACCTGGTCAGGGATTAACGTCAGCAGCCATAAGCGGTCATCCCTTTGTGCGGTGGGTCTCTCATCTGGTGCCGGCTTTGGCCTCTTTCAGCGTTATTGCGCGACCTGTTCTTGGTCTTGCTGTGACGGTTTCCTAGGTTGCGACGCGGTGGTCGCCAGCGCTAACCAAGGGGACAGGGTCAGCTTCTACGGCCAGAAATTCCGTTGAATTCTTCCGATCTTGCCCAGATTAATCGAGCGGATTCTCACCGCCTGGGTGCCGGGGCTGACATTTTGTTGCCACGTCTGGCAAAATAGATTCCGATTGAAATAGCCTCGTCCCAAACCGACTCAGTCATAACCGCTTCCGTCGAGCTTCGTATGGCCCAACAGACTGAACTGCTTGCTGGCATCTCCGATGAATCGCCTCCTGCACCAGGTGAGAATATGGACAGCGATCCAAACAAGCCAGAAAATTACACTGTCATCGCCCGTCGGTTCCGCCCGCAGACTTTTTCCGAGCTGGTCGGCCAGGAACGGGTGGCGGATGCACTGCGCGCGGCAATCCAATCGAACCGCGTCGGGCACGCATTTCTCTTTACCGGCGCACGTGGAACCGGCAAGACCACGACCGCGCGCATTATGGCCAAGGCACTGAACTGTGTCACCGGCCCGACGACGACCCCGTGCAATCAATGCGACATCTGCCATAGCATTAGTGAGGGGCAGGATATCGACGCTCTGGAAATCGACGCTGCCAGTAACACCGGCGTCGATAACATCCGCGAACTGCGGCAAAATGCCAACGTTCGCCCAAGTCGATCGCGGTTTAAGATTTACATCATCGACGAAGTACACATGCTGTCGAACGCGGCCTTCAACGCGTTGCTAAAGACCCTGGAAGAACCGCCGGAACACGTCAAGTTTATCTTCTGCACCACCGAGGCCGACAAGCTTCCGATCACGATTCTATCGCGCTGCCAGCGGTTTGATTTTGCCAATGTGCAGGCCGACAAGATCATCAGCAGTTTGCAGGAAATCGCCCGGCGAGAAGGGGTAAACATCACCGAGGATGCACTGCAAGTCGTGGCGCGTCGTGCAGGGGGATCGGTTCGCGATAGTCAGTCACTGCTAGAGCAATTACTCGCTTTTGGGGGCGAGAAGATCGATGCGGCCGACGTACACCGCATGCTCGGCACGGCCGGTTTTGCGCGGATGACAGCCCTGGCCAATCACATTGCCCAGCGAAACACCGGGGCCGCACTGGCGGAAGTGGATGCCGCCATTCAAGAAGGCGTCGATGTCGGCCAACTGTTGGCACAATTGATCGGGCACTTTCGCGATCTAATGGTCACCCTGGCCGGAGTTGGACCAGAGGGACTATTGTATAACCCGGCCGCTGACCACGCGGCGTTAAAAGCGACGGCGCGCGAACTAGGCATGGAAACGATGCTGGCCATGATGCAGATTGTCGACCAGACTCTTTCTCGCCTCCGCTACAGCATGCATGGCCGCACATTGGCCGAACTGGCCATTGTGCGAATCTGCACCCTGGACCGTCTGGAGTCCATCATCACCTTGCTGGAGCAAGCCCGCAGCGGAGTCACGACCCCTCCGCAGGGCCAGTCGGCAGCAAAAAAAAAACTTGAGCGACTAGCAGACAACAGTAGTCCAGCCACTGATCACAGCGGCAACTCTTACAATAGCGACTCTGACAGCAGCAACGCATCAGACAGCAGCGAGGACCCAAACCTGGCTGACGCTTCGGAGGCGATTTTTTCGGAACTCAACGCAACCGATGGTGGCTCGACCGATACAGACTTCGCTAACTTGCTTGGCGAGCCCGAGAGCTCTGCATCAGCACATTCTGCTTCCCCTCCGCCCGATTTAGCCACGCTGGACCTGATGGCGATCTGGCAGCAAGTGCTCTCCGAGATGAACAATATGACCGGCGAAATGGCCGGGCGGGCGTCCTCCGTAGCAATTCGCGCGCCGAATCAACTGGTCATTGAGTTTCCAGCCCGGTATAATTTCGCGAAGTTGCACTGCGAACGCCCGGAGCACGCGGCCGAGCTAGAGTCGGCTTTACATCAGGCAACTGGTCACAAAGTCAAACTACATTTTACGTTACGAGACAAAGATCAAGATCCGCCGGGCGAAGCCAAACCAGAGCGTGCCGCACCGGCACCTCGCCGCAAAGTAAACGATCGAGCCGGCCACCCGTTGGTCCAAAGAGCCACCGAGCTATTCCAAGCACGGGTTGTACACGTCGAAGAAACCGAATCGAGCTGAATCATGTCCATCTTCAAGAATCTCGGGAATCTCGGGAATCTCGCCGGTATCGTCAAGCAGGCCCAAGAGATGGGGTCCAAGCTGCAAGCTCTCAACGAGCAACTCAAAACCAAACGGGTCGTCGGCTCTGCCGGTGGCAACATGGTCGAGGCCGAGGTCAACGGCCTAGGTCAGGTTCTGCGAATCAGCATCGATCCAGAATTTTTTGCGAAAATGGACCGGGAGTTGCTAGAGGACTTGCTACCCGCTGCCGTGAATCAGGCCTTGGGCAAGGCTAAGGATTTGCACGCTGAGGTCATGAAGGAGCTGACCGGCGGAATGGAGCTGCCGCCAGGACTGAGCGACATGCTGAGTAAAACCGGTGGACCGGGTGGAATCGGGCCGGGCGGATTCATCGACGAGACGCAATTTTGAACCACTCGGATATCCAGATCGTAATGCCAAAGAATCGGGCGGCGGCAGACTTCAAGGATGGAATCGCTACATGGCCCAACTAACCGAATCGGTCACAAAACTGATCGATGAACTTGCAAAGCTGCCAGGAATTGGTCGCAAGTCGGCCGAGAGGCTGGCGTACTATGTTTTGCGAGTTCACAAAAACGAAGCGCTGCAACTGGCGGACGCGATTCGCAATGTGAAAGAAAACGTCCGTTATTGCAGCGTCTGTTTCAATCTGGCGGAGACGGAGCTGTGTGTCATTTGTAGCGACACGCGACGCGATCCGACGTTACTGTGTGTAGTGGAACAACCTCGCGACCTAATGGCCTTAGAACAAGCGGGCAGCTACCGCGGGCTGTATCATGTGCTGCTGGGACGGTTGGCACCGCTCGAAGGGATTGGCCCGGATCAATTGACGATCCAGGCCTTGGTCGAGCGGGTTAGCGCAGGGGTGATCAAAGAAGTCATCATGGGGACCAACCCGACATTGGAAGGGGATGGCACTGCACTATACATTTCCAATCAATTGGCCGAATATCCGGTTGAAATCACGCGATTGGCTCGTGGGATCACGACCGGCAGCGTGTTGGAATTTGCAAATAAGGAAATTTTGGCAGACGCCCTTTCCGGGCGGCAGAAGTTTTAGCCCGTTTAATTGCTGGAATCGTTGCCCAAACAAGACCTGACCGGCATCTTTAAGTTACAGTTAAGGTGGCTTCGGCCACTGGTCAGGCAGACAATTGCAATCGCTTCCATTCATGCGACTGGACCGATTGTTCACGACTAGATCAAGGACGTGTTGACTCATGCGACTTTCATTCGGACAAGAGCTTCGACTGGTTCAAAAGCAGGTGCTGGCACCGCGCATGATCCAATCGATGGAAATTCTGCAGCTTCCGGTGATGATGCTGCAAGAACGAATTGAACAGGAAATGCAGGAGAACGAGACGCTTGAGATTCTGGAAAATGAAGGGGATCTTGGTGATGAAGACGGCGAAATTGTGAACCCCGACGCACCGACGGTTGAAGAGCGCGAATTAGTCGTCGACGAAGGAAAAGACAACGCAGAAGATTTCGAGCGGCTGCTGAATCTGAACGAGGATTGGCCCGACACCTACGAAGAGCGTTCGCGTCCGTCATCCGCTCGCATCGAAGAGGAAGGGGACCGTCAGCATGACACGATGGCCAACATGGTCTCGCGTCCGACCACGTTGAACGACCACCTGCACGAGCAACTTGGCTGGTTCGATCTGGACGAACCTACTCGCCTGATGTGCGACCGGATCATCTATAACCTGGATCACAACGGCTACCTGCAAGGTCGCTTGGAAGACCTGGTCGATCCGGACGGTGGCCCGGAGCAGTTGGCCATTGCACAGAAAGCACTGACCATTGTGCAGAAACTGGACCCTCCTGGTGTCGCTGCTCGAGATCTGCGCGAATGCTTGCTTTTGCAGCTCACGCCCGCCATGCCACATTACGAACAACTGAAGACGCTGGTCTCCAACCACCTGGAGGACATCGAGCACAACCGCATGCCGCAGATCGAGCGCAAGACGGGTTACTCGCTGGAACTGATCAACGCCGCCTTGGGCGAACTGCGCAAGCTGAAACCAAAGCCGGGCGCGGACTTCTATAGCGAGTATGTTCCCAATGTCACGCCAGATGTCTTCATCGAGCCGGGTGAAGAAGGCAAATACAAAGTTCGCTTGGAAGATCGTCACACACCGAATCTATACATCAGCCCGTACTATCGCCAGTTGCTGCTCAGTAGCGACACCGACGAGAAAACACGTGAGTACATCAAGCGAAAGATCAACTCGGCACAGTGGCTGATCGAGTCCATCGAGCAACGCCGCAACACACTGACCAAGGTGGCACAGGCAATTGTCGACCATCAGGTGGAGTTTCTCAACAAAGGCCCGGAATCGATCGAGCCGCTCAAGATGCAGCAGATCGCCGATAAGGTTGGCGTTCACGTCACCACGGTCAGTCGCGCCGTCGACGACAAATGGGTTCAAACCCCGCGCGGGATCTTTCCACTCAAGCGATTCTTTGTCGGCGGCACCGTTAGTGCCGACGGTGAAGAGGTCGCTTGGGACGCCGTTCGCTTGCGCCTGCAAGAGATCGTCGATAAAGAAGACAAACGTAATCCGCACAGCGACGACGAACTGGTCATCGAACTAGCGAAGCACGGTTTAACAGTAGCCCGCCGCACCGTGACGAAATACCGCAAGGCGATGGACATCCCTAGCTCACGCCAACGCCGCGACTGGTCGCTGGTGGAGCATGATGGGAAGGGGGCGACTACGGCTGCAAAACCGCAGGATATTGCTGCCGCTGAGTCGTCGCAGGAAAGCGACGAGTAGTGGCGGGCGACGTAATCGCGATTGCGTGCGGCGAATGGATACAGCTAGTGGCATTGCCTCTAGCATGGAAGAAGAGTGGACATTCTTTCTGTATCCTGTAAAATGAAGCACCGGGTAAAGCAGGTTTGGACCCCACTCCGTCGAGGTTTTGGACGCCTAAACGACACCTGCGTGGTTCTCGCCGGCTAAAGCTGACCACGCCAATGCTCCCGGGCCTCACATATATGTCTGATGTTTCCTACTCACCTGCCGATTTGCTCAGTTGCGATTCAGTTGCATGCGGAAAGGCACCTGCCGTGACCAGCCCGAGCAATTCCACCGTCTGATCTACGCTCAATTGCGAAAGTTTTTCAGCGCCCCATCGTTCCGTGATGTAACGGCGTACTACCTGAACTGACATCCCTTTTGACTGGATCGTTTCTCGTATCTTGGCTTGCTGCTCTTGAGTTGCAAATTCCGCTTCGACATTGGAAATGAACGCCGGCGTTACCTCTGCGATTTTTGAGAATTCCGTTGGTCGTTTTCCGCTGCCTTCTCGAATGAGAGCGATCTTCCCTAGCTTGCACAATCGCATTAAGGCATGCGAAACCGTCGATCGATCTAAGTACTCACCTGACTGGCCAATAGCTTCAACAACTTGCCTGGAATTGAATTCAACCGGCATTGCCGTAACTGCGTCCAAAATCGCTTGGTTTACAACTTGGCGATTGGCTCGAAGCGGGCTATCTATCCGAGCTACCGCCGCTCCAGCGATCTTTCGGCGTTCAATTCGTGGCTTGGCGTCCGAGGGCGGACTAGACTTATTGGCCATCTCCCAGACCATTTCCAGCGCTTCCAGCTTGCGATGGTATTCCTTTTTAGCTTCTTGCCTCAGGCGTAGGTATTCACGTTCGTTCATGCAAGCATTATCCCTTGTGTGGCAAAATTGTCAACCACACTAAATACCAAAATGTAGCCACGCTAGTATTGCCGGATTTCTTGTCGAAGGGTAAATTGAAGCCATCCAGCCAACTACCACAGCTAGTGGTAGCTAATCTCGCTTCATACCACATACGGAGGAGCAAGCCATGCAGTCGCTACAATCAGGATCGTCAGACGACAACCAGGGTAGTCCGTTCGATGTGATTCGCCATACTAATCAGCATGGCGTGGCCTGCTGGACTGCACGAGAGTTGCAGCCGCACCTTGGCTATACGCAATGGAGAAACTTCGCAAAAGCGGTGCAGAAAGCTCGTGTGGCATGCGAAAAGGCTGGCCACAATCCGTCAAACCATTTTGCTGATGTCAGCAAAATGGTCAGCACTGGATCGAAGACTGTACGAAATGTGGATGATATCAATCTCTCTCGTTTCGCATGCTATCTCATTGCGATGAATGGCGACCCTCAGAAACCGCAAATTGCTGCCGCTCAAGAATATTTTGCCGTCCAAACCCGACGCCAAGAGCTTCAGGATGAGCAAGTTCGCGATATGGAGCGGATCGAACTTCGCGGCAAGGTATCTAGTGAATTTAAATTGCTGTCGGGAGCTGCCAAGAATGCGGGTGTTAATAGCAAAATGTTCGGCGTCTTCCATGACGCCGGGTATAGAGGTCTGTATGGAGGACTGGGCCGCAAAGAAATTAAGGCGAAGAAAAAAATTCCGGAGAAGGATGATCTATTGGACAGGGTTGGGTCCACTGAACTGGCAGCGAACCAGTTTCGATTGACCCAGACTCGCGACCAACTACAGAAACGGGGCATTAAGAACGAGGGTCAAGCAATTGAACTACACCATCGTATTGGCAAAGAGGTTCGGCAGGCGATCAAGAACATCGATGGTGAAATGCCTGAAAATCTGCCGTCGGCCGAGCATATCAATGTCGTTGAAAAGCGAATAAGCGATTCTCAGAACATCGTTTTGCTGGAACAGGCAGACGCGCGCGGCTTGTCGAGTCCGGACTCTGACGACACCGTTGACAGCCTTTAATCAGTACTGATTCGCTGACGACGCACACCCGTTCAACCCTGAAATCCAACTCGACCATTTTCTGTAGAACACGGAATCCATATCGTGCCCCAGAATTATCGTCGTCTCGCAGTTCCTGCTGCGATTCTCTCGCTAAATAAAGCACGCCGTTTCAAATCGACTCAATATACAGCCCGCGCCGGTGTCGCTCAGCACGGCGGGCCTTGTCGATAATATCTGCCACGGCCTTCACATCATCGATACCGATCAGCCGCAGCTCAGGAGTCGAGCGGTCGCTGGAGGTGACGTTGATCGATCCGACATTCAAGAAACGCTCGATCACTCCTTGTTCAAAGCGAACGTCATCGATATCGATCACTTCAATTCGGTCGGTCACGCGCCGCAAGATTCCGCGCTCGTGAATAAATCGCTGCGAGGTCAGCCGATAGTGAACCCCATACCGCCGATAGGCAAACGTCAAGCCGAGGTATCCCCATAGAAGCAATAGCCCTGCCAGAAACATCAGCCACCCTGTGCTATCCAGCCAAAATATTGCCGCGACTAGCCCGACCACAGTCAGCACGCCTGCACCGATCCACGCCCCGACCATCGCCTTGGGGCTATACCCTCCTTGCCACAGATCCTTTTCAGCGATATCAGCCTTGGCTCCTTGCTTGGAGCGATTGCGCAATTGATCCGCCGGTAGCTCCGGGGTGGCCGATGCGGGAGACTGGACCGGATCAATATTTCCGCGAATCTGTGCTCCGCATTTCGGGCAATAGGCCGCGTCGGACGGAACATTGGCGGCACAGCTAGAGCAAATCATGCCTGTTTTCCTACTATCGATGTTCTTGATCGGTAAATGACTTTACTGAGTACTGGTCACCGACATTGTACCTTGCCGGTTTGCTGCCGTCGCCAGCAGCTTGCTGTCACCCGTTTCTTCGCTTTTCGGCCAATTTGCTTGAAATCGTCGGGCCGCAAAATTGCCACCCCGACTCGTCAGGCAGCCAACGCTTCGTGTATAGTGAATCTATGCGATGTCCCTATTGTCAGGTTGATCATGATCGAGTTGTCGACTCTCGTGCGGGAGAGGATGGTATGACCATCCGTCGCCGGCGCGAGTGTCTGGGCTGCCACCGTCGCTATACGACCTATGAACGTGTCGAAGAGACCGGTATCAAGGTCATCAAGAAGGACGGCAATCGAGTGCCGTTTGAACGGAAAAAAATCGAGTCCGGGCTGGCCAAGGCCTGCTGGAAACGCCCGATCAGTGCCGAACAGATCGAGGGGCTGGTCTCTGCCGTCGAGCGGGAAATCTACGACAGCTACGACAGCGAGCTGGAAACGCAGCAGGTCGGTGAACTGGTGATGCGCGAACTGCGCAAACTGGACCAGGTGGCCTACGTGCGCTTTGCCAGCGTCTATCGACAGTTCAAAGACGTCCGCGACTTTGTCGATGAGTTGGAGCCGATTCTGGCCGAGACTCGCCATCTAGAACGGTAGCGACGCACGCGTGTGCCACTGGCTCCGCCAGTGCTGAGCAGAGTTCTTGTTTTCAGACGATTCTCACTGGCGCGAGCCAGTGGCACACAATTTCATAGCGCGGCACCAGCTATCTCACAGCAGCGGATCCTCAAACGGATCGATGCCCAGCGACTCGATTGATTGCGAAAGAGGGTCATCGTTTTTCGGTTTGGGCAATCGATTCTCACTCACCGGGCGCACCTGCACGAGAGAACCATTCACCGCGGTGACCTGCACCGCCTGACCAAGATCAATCGGCATCCCTTCGCTGACGGCATCGACCGTCATACCTTCGATTTCGATCGCCCCACTCGGCAGCATCATCGATTGGGCACGGCCGACTTTTCCAACCAGTTCGCGCAATCTGCGCAGCTCCGGGCTATCTGGCAGTACGTCCTCGCTGGTGGGAACATCTGCCAGAAGCAGCTTACCCACGGGTGTACTTGGCAACCAACGAAACGCTAGTGCGAGCACAATTGGAATCGCTACCAGTGAGATCGCAAGGAATATCAGGCCCGCAAGCGGACCCCGCTGAATAAAGGCAATCGCGATCGAGGCAATGACGGCGGTAAGCGAGAAAACGCCGATCACCCCACCCGACGGAATAAATACTTCGGCCAGCACCAAGGCCAGGCCTAGTATCAATAGCAGTCCTGCCCAAACAAGTGGATCCAGCATGCGATGTCTTCTAGCAGAGATGGTAACGGGGTTTCGATAATGACTATTTGGAATAGAGCCATCATAGCATTTTACGGACCGTTCGGC
>JAWXCH010000252.1:0-6024 GCA_034440595.1 Planctomycetota bacterium
AGGATGTCTACTGCGAAAAGCCGCTCACGCTGACGGTCGACGAGGGAAAGCAGATCGCCAAGGTGGTCAAAGAAACCAAGCGCGTGGTGCAGGTCGGTAGCTGGCAGCGGAGCGATTCGCGCTTTCGCCTGGCAGTCGAGTTAGCTCGCTCCGGTCGCTTGGGAAAGATCCAGAAGCTATCCGTGGCCCTCAATCTCAACAAGACCGGTGGTCCATTTCCAATCACCGAGCCACCTAAATCGCTGAATTGGGATCGCTGGCTAGGTCCGGCACCGCTGGTCCCGTACATCGCCGAGCGGACGCACAACACTTTTCGCTGGTGGTACGAATACGCCGGTGGTCAGGTCACTGATTGGGGTGCCCATCACATCGACATCGCGCAGTGGATCCTCGGGCACGAAAACACCAGCCCGGTCAAGATCGAAACCAAGGGAGAATTCGCGGCGGCATCCGATCGCAGCTTCAATGTGCCGAAGAGTTACTTCCTTCGCTACATTTACCACGATGGCACAGTGATCGAAGTGATTGAAGAGGGGCGAGCTGGGATCATGATTGAAGGAGACCGTGGACGGATCTTTGTGAATCGAGGGACGGTGAGTGGTGCGCCGATCGAGCAACTTGCAAAAACTCCTTTCCCGCGCGAGCAGTTCAAGCTCTATGCCCGTGATAACCTGACTCGCCCGGAACGCGCCGGCAAGCTCGATGCGATCATTAATCACATGGGGAACTTTTACGACTGTTTGCAATCGCGCGAGTTGCCGATCAGCGATATTCATACCCAGCACCGCACTGCCACGACCTGTCATCTGGCAAACATTTCACTTCGGCTGGGGCGGACATTGCAGTGGGATCCGCAGGCCGAGAAGTTTGTCGACGACGCCGAGGCCGATAGTATGCTGAGCCGCACACCGCGCAAGGGATATGAATTCAGTGCGTAAAATGCACCAAGATCTACGATAAATGGTCGCGAAATGTTAGCCGCGACGCGCTAGCGGAGCGCGTGATATGATTAACCTGTCATTCCCGCGAAGGCGGGAATCCATCTCCTGCTCATATGCTCTATTCTCTCGCGCAGCGAACATAATTTCGACACCAGCGATAGCCGACTGAAGACTAATGAACTTTTCCACGCAAGCAAACTCGCTTAACCGTCGTCAATTCTGCCGCACTGCGGCGGCGGCAACAGCAGCACTCGCTGTGTGTCCGCTACCGAATATCGGAGCCGCAGAAGATACCTCAAAGAAACCAAACTGGCAGCCCCGCTACGTTCTCGGTTCCAGTATGTATGGTACGACCGCGCTAGCCGAGATTTTGCCAGAAGTACACAAAACCGGGGCCGAGTACATCGACCTCTGGCCGCGCCGGCACGGCAATCAGCGCGAACAGGTCGATGAGCTGGGTGTGGATCGCTATCTGGAGATGCTCGCTGTCGCAAAAGTCAAGACCGGTGCCATCTCGCGATTTGATCTGGGGCCGTTCAAGCTACGGGACGAACTGGCATTTGCCGCACGGCTGCGTGCATCGGTCGTCATCTGCGCTGGCAACGGGCCTAAAAACCTCACCGGTGCCAAGCTCAAAGAAGCCGTTGCCGAATTCGTCAAAAAGCTTGAGCCACAATTCGCCGCCGCCGAGAAGCATGGGGTGACTATTGGCATCGAAAACCATGCGGATAATCTGATCGACTCCCCCGACTCGATTCGGTGGCTGGCAGAACTGACGGCGGGCAAGCCGCTTGGTATCGCGCTCTCCCCCTATCACCTACCGCAGGATCCACAACTGATCGCTAAATTGATTACAGACCTGGGTGATCGCCTGTCGCTTATTTACGCCTGGGAACATGGCGCAGGCTCGAAGGAGAAGTTGCCGAAGGAGCAAGAGTTGACGCAACTGCCTGGTCGCGGCAAGCTCGATTTCTGCCCCATCATGGCTGCGCTAGTAAAGACCAACTTCCAAGGATTCACCGAGATTTTCATGCACCCCGTGCCGCGTGGGATTCCAATCTTGCCGACCACGGCTGAAGTCACAGCCGAAATCAATCGTTCGCGCGAGTATCTGGCGAAGTGCAGCCTCGCAGCAGCCAACGCGACGGCAACACCCGCCGAGTAAGCGATTCTGAATCGCCGATATTCCCCTTTGGCCAATCGACGCATAAACTGAACGCAGGCCAACGCGGTACGTGTCTTTGGCTCTATCGCACCTTGTCGCTGATTATTTGCCATGTCTGGATCATCGCCATCTTCCGCCGAAAACAATCCCTACCACTCAACCAGTGAGCAGGTTGACTCGCGCGGAAAGCTCGGCTGGCTGACCATGCTGGTCGTCATGTGGCCCGTCGTGATGGGCCTCAGCGGTGCAATAGTCGGCTACCTGATTGGACGCATCACCGAGGACATGCTCGAGCACGATCTTTGGAATCCATCGACTGCCACATTGGTTGGCGGAATCGGGGCCGGGCTCGTCGGCCTGCTAATCGGGCTGCGCAAAGCAACCAGCCTGCGGGCACAGCTCGATCAGATCCACGCGCGTCGCCAGGAACTGCGCGAGGAAATTCTCCGTCAGAGGGGAGCACCGTGAGCGTTCCTGCAGTGGCAGCACCGGTCAAATCGGATGAAGTGGTGGGCAGTCGACCTGCCATTGAGGTCAGCGACCTGCAAAAAACCTACCGCGAAGGACTGTTTCGCCGCCGCACGGTCGAAGCACTCCGCGGCGTCTCGTTCAGCGTGGCACGCGGTGAAATCTTTGGCCTGCTTGGCCCGAACGGGGCCGGCAAAACAACGCTGATCAAGATTCTACTGGGCATTGTCCGACTCAGCAGCGGACAAGCTTCACTTTTAGGTCACGCTCCAGGGAGTCTCGCCAGTCGTCGCCGCGTGGGTTACCTGCCCGAGAATAATCGTATTCCCAGTCACCACACCGGCAACTCGGCATTGGAGTATTTTGGCGGTCTGAGCGGCCTGTCGCCGCGCGAAGTCCGCCGCCGCCGAGATAGTGTGCTGGAGTTGGTCGGCCTGACCGGCTGGGGAGAGACGAATGTCCGTAAGTATTCCAAAGGAATGCAGCAACGGTTAGGCATTGCCCAGGCATTGTTGCATGAACCCGAACTGCTCATCTTGGATGAACCGACCGATGGCGTGGATCCCGTCGGGCGGTCGGAGATGCGATCGCTACTGTTGAAGCTTCGCGAAGCGGGCGTGACGATCTTTCTCAATAGTCATCACCTGCAAGAGATCGAGCTGATCTGCGATCGAGTGGTGATTTTGGATCGTGGAGTCGCGCTACGGCAGGCACGCGTGGCCGAATTGACCGTCGCTGCTGAGACCGTGGTGCTGCTAAGGGTACAAGGTGACGAATCGGCAATCAAGCAGGCGATTGGCCAGCGCGAGGTCGTTGTCTGGCAACCCGAGAATGCAGGCAATGATGCACCGCAAGAGTATCAACTGACGATTCGTGTAGAGAACCAGTCTGACAGCGACCGGCTGGTCGATGAAATGCGAACCGCCGGCGTCAGCATCGTGGCCCTCGCGCGACAAAGGCGAACCTTGGAAGAGGCGTTTCTACAAACACTGACGCAGGGGCAGCAATCCACGTGACGCCATATATCGCTATTCTGAAAGACTCTTTCCGCGACGCCATCGCCTCGCGCGTGTTGTGGATACTGCTGATCTGCTCCACGTTTCTGTTGCTGGCCGTGGCCGGTTTTGCTTTTGAAGAGCGGCCGGTTACAGAGTTCAGCGAAGGGCATATCTACCCGTCGTTGCTTGCCGAACTGCGAACGCAAGCTGCAAAGCCGGACAATGCCCCAATAAGGCGGATCTGGGCACTGTTCGACGAAGCGACCAAAAAGAGGCTGTCCGAGCAACCGCACAACCCGAGCCGCCGCGAGCAAACGCTGGCCAAACAAACCGTGGCCGCCGAGTTGAATGCGCTACTTGCGCGGCGCGATTTGTATGACCCCGCAGCCTGGTCCGGCATAACGCTGGAAAGTGAAGCCAGCGAACTGCTAGCCCGTGGCATCGACAACCTCTCGTCACAAGAACTAGCGAGGTTCAACCGTCTGGCACTGGAGGCCGCCTTTCCGGCGGATCTCTCGATCAGCAATCGCGCGTCCCTTTATATCTCATACTGGGGAGAGACCATTGGCCCTCCTCTGCAGTTTAATCGAAGTTTTTTAATCAAAGCGGCAGTCCATGTCTTTGTTCGTGTGATCGTCGGTATGTTGGGGATTTTTTGCAGCATCATCGTGACCGCCTCCATCGTGCCGCAAACATTTGATACTGGTGCAATTGACTTGCTGCTGAGTAAGCCGATTTCTCGCTCGCTGCTGTATCTCACCAAGTTCGTCGGCGGCTGTTCATTCACGCTACTCACCGCGGTCTACATTCTCGGTGGAGTCTGGTTGCTCGTCGGCTGGCGACACGGCATCTGGTTGCCATCGCTATTGTGGTGCATACCGGTCTTCGTTTTTGTGTTCGCCGTGTACTACTCGGTCTCGGCACTGGCCGGAGTGATCTGGCGGAACACGATCGTTTCCATCGTAGTCACCATTCTCTTCTGGGGACTCTGCTGGAGCCTGGGGGCGCTGCGTACGTTGGTCTTGGAGAACTTTCTGATTGAACCGGCGCGGCCGATTCGCGTGTTGACAGCGGGGGATGACCTGGTGATGGCCAACGCACGGGGACAGATCATGATCTGGAACGAGGCGAACGGTGAATGGGTCGAGATTCTCAAGCCGGAAGCTGCACACCAGTGGCATCCCTACGGTCAGGGTTTGCCAATTGTGGGACCAGTCTATGACTCTGCTCACGAGCGATTGATCGCTCAACATTTGCCGAGAAAAACAGTTGGCCTTTTGGATCTGGGGGCTACTAGTTCCATACTGATCTTCGGAGATAGAGGAGACAAGTGGCAGCGCCAAGAAGAGAACAGATCCATTTACGCCAAACCAATCCAACTGGATCGCCAAAGCAGGCTGATCGCGGTTGGATATGGTGGAGTTGGGCCAGCATTCGTTCGCCAGACTATCGGATTGCAACGAGAACAGTCGAACAATCACTTTGAGTTGCTAGGAATTGAAGTATACCTACCATTCGATAGAGACGCGGGCTTTGCGGCGGTTGGCCCCGAGCTGCGCATGCCGCATCCCTGGTTTGTCTCGATTGCCCCAGGTGGCGACGCAATTGCCACCTACAACCGCGACAAGCTGACGTTGTTTGCACTTGGCAAGGACGACCGCTATGCGGAGCGTATGCACAGAGAAATCCAGAACAACGGCGATGCGCTCGTGTCTCTCGGTACTGGGATTGTAATGCTCTGTACCCCGCGTGGTGAGATTCAGGTCTATAGCACAGATGGCCTCTCGCTGCGAAAAACGTTTGAACCAGAGCCGGGCATCGGTGCGCGGTTCATCGAAGTCTCGCCCGACGGAAAACGGTTCGCCATCGTGCTACACAATCGCACGCTCTGGATCTATGACGCCGAAACCAACGAATTGACCAAACCGAATGTCGCCGGGCAAGGAGACATTGCCGCCGCCGGGTTCCATGGCAACGATCAATTGCTGGTTGGAGACAAAACGACGCGCGTGTCGCGATATTCATTGCCGGAAATGGCACTAGTGCAGCAGGTCGAAGGGCGAGAGAACTGGATGGAGTTGTTCTACCGCTACCTCGTCCGGCCCCTGCACACCGTCTTCCCTAAACCGACTGAACTAGACGACGTGGTTCGCTACCTGGTGACCGGGCAGCGAACGGTGATGCTCGGCCCACGCGATGGGGACTTGCAGACGCGCCAGGCAGAGCTGGACTTCTGGATACCGCTCTGGAGCAATCTGGGGTTCATCGTCGTGATGCTGACGATCGGCTGTGTTTATACAAGCCGGAAAGATTTTTAGCGATTGTCACGAGCTTCAATGGACTAGCGTAGTGTGCCACTGGCTCCGCCCATAGGTATCTACACATCGTTGCTAGCTTGCAGATTGCCCCAATTACGCCGCAGGCGTTTAACACCACAGCCCCAGGTCGCGCA
>JAWXCH010000253.1:0-10890 GCA_034440595.1 Planctomycetota bacterium
GCCTATGACGGTATTGGCCACCGGCGGCCGGCACCTCAAGGATCTGAATCGCGAGTGCGAGGATCACGTCTACTGCATGTACGAGTATCCGCAGTACGATTACCACGCGCAGGACAATCCAGACCGCAAGATCGTTGTCACCTATTCGTCGATCAATGGCAGCCCGTTTGGCGATTACGGCGAAGCGGTGATGGGAGTCGACAAGACCTTAGTCCTGTTGAAGGAGCAGGAGGCGCTGATATTTGACAACGAAGGCCCTTCTACCAAGATCAAGGTTGGCGGCAAGGCCGATTCGCTGGACACCACGGCCAGTGGTGCCGGTCCGGCGATTGCCAAAGCGGCTATGGATGGTCCAATCAGCCGCGGGTACACCGAAGAACTGGAGCATTTTGCCTGGTGTGTTCGCAATAAAGCTCCAGAAAATCAGCCACGTTGTCATCCAAAGGTGGCGTTGGCCGACGCGGTGATTGCTCTGACCACCAACATCGCCCTACGTGGACCAGAAAATGCCCGGATCGAATTCAAACCCGAGTGGTTTGATATCCAGAGCGATGAAACGCCCGAGTACACGTTCTTGAAGGACGAAAAGTACAAGGTCAACACCACGCGCGAGGCATACAAGCCGAAGGGTAAAACCTAGTGCTTTGTCGCAGCTAAAGGTTTGTGTGCCACTGGCTCCGCCAGTGTGAATATCGCCTACGCACATTTTCACAGTTGCTGGTAGGCCATTCGTTTGAAGAATCCGCAATGGTTTAGCACTGGCAGAGCCAGTGGCACACTCCGGTCTTATCGCCTAAGGCCAGTCAGCGCCTCTAGCGCTGGTTTGGCCGCGCCGATGGAATCGAACAAGCCTCGGTCGCTGGCATTGGATTCTAGATCCTGCAACTGGGTCCACAGAATCGCCTGCACGGCCTGCTTGCCGAGTAGGACCGGTACGTAATTTTCCACCCAATCGGCTTGAGATTGCAGCGTAAAGCCACTGCTATCGCTGGGAACCGTCAAGAAAATCAGTAGCGGCAAATTCAAGCTGCTCCAACGGTCAAGTTGTCGGCTGAATTCTAAAGGATCGCGAGGCAGCGTCTGACCGCTGCTCAGCCCTAAATCGATCTCCAGGCCAATTCCCGATAGCCCGAGATCGCCGCGCGACAGTGCGTCGGCAAAATGGATTGGCGATAGCTCATAGGACTCGTCGCGCAAGTACTCTCCCCACGGTTGCGCAAACGATATCACCACCGGTGCTCGAGGGTCTGCGGCGCGGACAACTTCGATCGCCTTGACCGCCAGTCGCAATCGTTGCTCTTCGTTCAAGTCCAGCGCGGTTCCACAGTTGATCGCCGCTGCGCATTGCCAAAGATGAACGTGGCCTCGGTAACGTTGCACGGCCGCTTGAAGAAACTCGGTCGCCTGATCCAGAAGCTCATCAAACGGCAGATCGCGTCTGAGCCAGGCTGGTGTCTGACCGGCATGCAAATTGAGTAGTGGTCCACAGAGAACCCGCATGCGATGCGCCTGACACCAGGCCACCTGTGCATCGCAAAGCTCCCAGTTTCTCGACTTCTGGTTCACTTCGATCTGCTTCCACGAAAAAGGGACGCATACAGTGTTGGAGGCCTCGATCAACAGTTCAAAACCAGGATCGATCGGCACATTCTGGTCGAGGCGTGCTCCTTGCAAGATCGCCATGCGCGGAGTCAGCCGATTGCGCGAATCGGCTGCTTGCCGCGCATAGGCTTGTGCCAGGTGGTGTGCGGCCAACAGCGTCGCATCAATCGATTGCTCGGCCAGATCAGCCGCCTTTCGTGCGGCGTGCTGATTGATAGCCGCGTGCGAAAACAGGCGAATCGCCTCCTTTTGGGCCGCCAGAAAGTCATCGCTGATCTTCATGCCGGCCCAGCTCCAAAGCGCGGCCTGATTCCGCATTCGATTGAGCGTTCCGCGCGCCAGCTCCACAGGCAATAGATAAGGCCGCTCGCGATCCATGAGCGTACCGGTGGTGAGCGCTAGTGGCCCATAGTGTTGCGTATTCCACAAGATTGTCAGCGTCAGCGATTCCGTGTCTTCGCGATGCAAATCGAAGCCTTCCGCGGTGGCCTCCAGCAACGACCGCTGCGGCGTCTCCTCGCGGCTGGAATAATAGCCGCGTGACAGCGCTTCGCTCGGCAAGCAGTCACCGTTCGGGACTAGAAAATGCATCACGCCCATCAAATAGACCCTGTCTCCCCTCGTCCCGGTTGAAATTCTAGCGACAGTCCGAATGGATCGCTGCTGTATCCAGTATTACCGTTTTATCGCCTCGCAGCCGATTTGAATACCAGTCAGTTTGCAATGCGGTTGTGTGTTGGCTGGTCGCGTGGCCGTCAGGACTGTTATACTCGGGCCAGAACGACGGCTCGCCGCGATTCGTCAAGTTAATAAATTCCCGGTCTTCAGAGGTCCATGAACGCTCCGCTTGTCAGCACGAATTTTAGACATTGGCCAGCTCAACGCGGTAAAGTCCGCGATCTTTACGATCTAGGGGATCGGTTGTTACTGATCACGACCGATCGGATCAGCGCCTTTGACTGGGTTCTGCCTAACGGAATTCCCGACAAAGGCCGCGTGTTGACGCAGATCAGCGCTTTTTGGTTTCGCACGCTGGGCGAGCCGAATCACCTGCTATCAACCGACGTGGCCGAGTTCGGCCTGCCCGCTGATATCGACATGGCACCCTTGGTTGGCCGTTCGATGCTGGTCCGCAAGACACACGTCGTGCCGATCGAATGCGTGGTGCGCGGTTACCTATCTGGATCCGGCTGGCGAGAGTACCAACAAACCGGCCACGTATGCGGCGTGAAACTCCCTGCCGGGCTGCGCGAGAGCGACCGTCTGCCGGAACCGATCTTTACGCCAGCGACCAAGGAAGAAAGTGGCCACGACGTGAACATTCCGTTTGCGCGAATGCAGGAAATCGTCGGCGATCGCTTGGCAACAGAACTGCGCGACCGGAGTATTTCGCTCTATAACCGTGGTGCCGAGCATGCTTTGTCGCGCGGCATACTGATTGCGGACACAAAGTTTGAATGGGGAATTGTCGACAATCAAGTCATATTGATCGATGAGGCCATGACTCCCGACAGCAGCCGTTTCTGGCCAGCCGATCAATATTTCCCTGGCCAAGGGCAGCCATCCTACGATAAACAGTTCGTTCGTGACTGGTTGGAGTCGACCGACTGGGACAAGAATAGCCCCCCTCCTCCATTGCCGGACGATGTCGTGTCGCGTACGCGTGCCAAGTACATTGAGGCCTATGAGCTTCTAACCGGCACACCGTTCCAGTGGAAATAGCCGCAGGAGACTACCCGGTATAGGTCGCGTAGCAGTTCGCCGTTTCCCAAAGCTGGGCCTCAATAATCGGAAACCCCGATTTCTGCGTGAAATCAAAGATCAGCCGGGCAATGTTCTCGGCGGTCGGATTGACATCCGTCAAAAACATCGGTTCGCCTAGACCTTTCAAAATCGGCACAACCGGGTCTTCGCGGTGCAGAATCATGCGGTGATCCAGATTGTCATCGATCCACTTTTGCACGACGCGCTTGATGTCTGAAAAATCGAGGACCATTCCTCGTTCGTCCAGCGTTTCGGATGCGAGTGTAATGATCGCGCGACCGTTGTGTCCGTGCAGATATTTGCACTTGCCATCGTAATTGAGCAGCCGATGGCCGTAGCAAAAGTCGATCTGTCGCGTGACGTGAAACATAGTCGAGCGGTTCTCCAAATGGTGTTCTTACGCGGACTGCATTCTAGCAGGTGCGGGTGCTGCATACGTCGTCGGATCCGGTAAACCGGCCGAGCGAAACGCTGCCTGCCGTTCTGCGCACTTGTTGCAGCGGCCACAGTGCAATTCTCCGGCCGGCGAAATACAGGAAAATGTGTATTGCAAAGCGGCGTCTTGTCCGAGTTGCATGACGGCCAGTTTATCGAAAGTCTGAAACGGCCGGATGATTTGAACCGACGACTGAGTGGCCAGGTTCAACGCAGTTGTCAACGTATCAAAAAATTCGTCGGTCGCGTCGGGAAACGGATTGGATCGCAGCGTTGCCAAGGCCAAGGTGTCCACGCCGTGCATTTGACACCACAACACGGATTTTACCGCTAGCAGAACATTCCTTCCGGGTAAGTAGACGGCGTCGTCCGTGGTCGATTCATCGGGTACCGCCTTGCCGGTGACGCTCCAGTGATTGCCGTACAAGTCCGCAACCGGCTGATCGAGCTGAACCAGCGCCGCCAAGTTCGGCTGCTTCATCGCCGCCAGGTACTTCTGCAGTGACGCCAGTTCCGCAGTCTGCCATGTCAGGTGGCAATTCACATAAATCGGCTGGACTTTTAGTCCTTGCTGCAGGAAATGCGACAGCATGATACAACTATCCAGCCCGCCGCTCAGAAGCAGTCCAATGGTACTGGTCATGCGAACCGGGGGTTAAAAATCCAGAAAATAAGCACGGCAGTTGATTTGGCAGAGCGAGAGTACCACCGACTGTGGATCGCCCCCAAAATTCTAGGACAAATCCCGTCTCCAGACGAGAGAACATGCGGTCGCAGAGGCCTCCCGCCCGTTTTTTAATCCGCGACGGGAGCGTGATTGGCGGTGAAAACGGGGGAAACTCGCTGCCAAAGGCCGGATTCCGTGTTTTTTTGCCCTATCGTCGACGGATTTGTGGGTCTTGTGTTCACCTTTCGGTTCACTTCCGGGTAGGATAATAATGCTGTTGGTGAACTGCCCGGGGGTGATTTACGGAGCGGCGCGGCGACGGGCCGAATAGTGCCATGTTTTGGACGTTTTGGCCGGAACGGACTTCGTCAAAACTCCGGTTGTAGCGGAGGTGCCGGTCGTCAGGCGAAATCATGGCTTTCGGACGCAAACATTGCGTTTTTGCGGCAATAAAGCAGGTCAGTGCGTGAGCAAAGTCTTGTATTGAGAACTCGGGCTTTTAGAATGAATAGAGAGCCCGCAGTTTTCCTAACCCCTTTTTTTAGATCGATAAGGGTCAACTATGAAAACTACGGTTGTCGGTTTGATTGCAGGCAGCGCGTTGGCTGTCGCAGTGTTTTTTGGAACGGCGTTTCTAGGGTCAGATCGCGGTAGCCAGGCGGTTGCTCAGCGAACCGGCGTGGCGGATCCAAACGCAGATTTAATCACCATCGCTACTGCTCTGAGTGAGAATAGCAAGTCGCAGCAGCTAACAGTGATCGATCCGCGGACAAGAGTGATGAGCGTCTATCACGTAGACCTTGCCAGCGGTGCCATTTCGCTCAAGAGTGTTCGTAACATACAGTGGGATTTGCATTTAGTTGATTTTAATGGCGCGTCACCACTGCCGCGCGAAGTGAAGGCGCAGTTGGAATCGCAACAGCGGTAGGACCGCTTCGCGACAGGTTGTACAACGGCAGAGAGAAGAGAGAACAGTGATATGGCGAAGAAACTGATCGACCAAGAAGAGACCGCTCGTCTGCTAGGCGTGAGCGTGGATGAACTGAATTCGATGCGGGATCGAAAGCAGATCTTTCCGAAGCGCGATAGCGGTGCCTGGAAATATGACCAGGACGAGATCGATCGTGTCCTGCAAGAGCGCCAAGATGGTTCCGGCACTGGTGGATCTGGCGGTACATCATGGGGCGATTCGCTCAGTTTGGACGATCTGACTTTGGAGTTGAATGACCCGGATGCGATGGTCCTGAATGAAGGTCCGCACGATCCACTACAAAGCGAAAGCACCATTATCGGGCGTAGTAAATCGGTGCACCCCTCGCAGAGTGACATTCAACTCGGTGGCAGTCACATTGTTAGCCTTACGAACGACCCTGGCCGATCTGGCATGAGTGACGTTCGCCTGGCACCCGATTCCGCGATTCTAGGCAGAACTCCTCCTCCGTTGAGCAATGCAACTCCTGGTAATAGTGGACTTCTGGACGATCTGGTCCTTGAGCCGTTAGGGGGGAGTGGCAAAGGGGGCAGCGGTAGTTTTCTCGGCTCAGGTTCACTGAAACTTTCCGACGACGAACTGCAACTTTCTGAGACCGCTTCGGATAAGGCGCGTCGAGGTGGTGGAGAATACGACACAAAAAAAGGTGGCTCCAAAATTGAGCTATCGATCGACGACGACGACTTGGTGCTCGGTGGCAGCGGCAGCGATATCACGCTCGGTGGTGACAGCGGAATTTCGCTGATCGATCCGCACGATAGTGGGCTGTCCCTGGAAGAACCGTTGGAGCTTGAAGGCTCAGGCATCGATTCGCTCGAGCTGGGAGAGGACGACGTTGTTTCCCTTGAGGATGACGTCGACCTTGAAGGGGCGACGATGCTCAAGGCCGACGACGACTTTCTGCTGACGCCGGTCGACGATGCCGACGACGCGGATAGCGGCTCTCAGGTCATCACTTTGGATGCCGAGGAAGACTTTGAATCCGGTTTTGGCTCGTCCGATGGCCTGGAGGCTGATCTTGGTGAACCGCTTAGCGGGGGCCTGGAAGCTGGCGGTCTGGCCACACAGGGGTACGCGGCAGGTGCCTATCCAACCGAGTCCCCCTATAGTGGCTGGAATATCGCCGCGTTGACCTGTTGCACATTGTTCTTGGTGTTTGGTGGCATGTTCATGTACGATCTGGCGCGGCACGTTTGGAGTTGGAACACTCCCTACGAAGTCAACAGTGCCATGATGGACTCGATCCTGGGCATGTTTGAGAAGAAGTAATGTTTTGGGTGTAATAGCAAGCAACCGAATTCCGCAGCTCGGCCATGAGCGGTGGTGAGTGATCGTTCGAAAGGAATCGAACAATGTGGCGATTTTTACTCTGTATCGTACTGTTGGCAGGATGCACCTCGGGCGGAGGCCAGGTCGGTTCGCTGCAATCGCAGAATCGCACCCTGTCGGAGCAGACAAAAACGCAGTTGGCAGAAATCGAGAAGCTAAAGACTCATGCTCGCAGCCTGGAAGACAGGCTGATTGAATCTGAACACCAGTTGGCTGCGATGGAACGGGCCAAGAGTGAGTCTGAACGTCTGGCCGCCGGTGCCGATCAACCGGATTCTAGCAGGTCGCGTCGCGACTAAGATTCGGTTTGCGGCCGTAGAGTTTGCCCGGCCCCTTTTTTTCAGGATCGCTCCCTGGCGGTCACTGGCCGTTCTGGCGACTTTGCGGCGTGTTCCGGCTGTAATATTCGCTGGACGATTCCCCCCTAAAGCTCGTGCCGCTGCTGTACATTTGGCCGCGGCACGGGATATAATCAAGTCAGGGATTGAATTCCATAGCCAGACCGCTCGTTTCCCGCCTGAGCGCGTTTTGGCGAGTTTGGCGACGTAGTCAGAAACTTTCCGCTTCATCATCATGCCGTTGCCCTCAATCGGCCGTCCGACCGTCGGTCATTTTTTCATGCCGCGAATTATTTCACTCGTCGCCCTGCTACTGCTGGCGGTGGCTGGCTGCGATCGTGCCGAGCCCGTTACCGAGTACACGGTGGCTCGTCAGGTCACTCCAGAGCGGTCGCGGATGCTGGCGGCAATGATTCCGATCAAGCAAGCCGAAAGAGCGTTGTTCTTTAAGCTGGTCGGTCCTATGGATGCGGTCAGTGCGCAGGCTGAATCGTTCGAGAAATTTATTCAGTCCGCGCCGTTCGATGCCAGCGGAATGCCGGACTTCAATGCACTTGGAACACCCCAGTGGCCATTGCCAACCGATTGGACCAGACTACCTGCCCCTGCCACGGCATTGCGATTGTTTACAATCCAGATCGGCAAGCCGTCTGACAATCTGGAGGTGGCAGTTTCGGCGGTTGGCTTTGATGTCGAACGGCCCGAGTTCTCTACGCTATTGAACGTCAACCGCTGGCGTGGGCAGATGCAGCTACCGCCGATGGCGAGGATTGATCTCGAACAAGAAGTCCGCAAGCTGCCCCTCTCGGATGCAAAAGTTGGCCCGGCATTGATGGTAGACCTGCTTGGCGATTTTAAGGTCAAGAGCATGCCACCGATGGGCGCAATGGCCAATGCAGGCCCCCAGGGAGCCAGCAGCACAACCAGTGCGCCCCCTGAGCGTCAACCAGTTGGAACTACCGAAGCGAGACCGGTGGAGTCCGGTAGCGCCGCCAGCAAGGCGGACCAACCGCTAACCTTCGATGTCCCGGCCGAGTGGCAGCCAGGCAAAGCGGGGGGATTCCGTTTTGCGGCGTTCCAGGTTGTCGATGGCGCGCAGAAGGTGGAGATCACACTCATTCCATTGGGACCAGACGGTGAACTGCTTAGCAACGTCAATCGCTGGCAAGGGGAAATTGGCTTGAAACCCGGTTCACTGGAAGAAGTCCAAAAGCAAACGAAGCAGATCGATGTCGGCGGTATTCCGTCCGACTACGTAGAATTGATCGGGCCGACTGATAAGCCGAACGCGGAAACGACTATCGCTGCGATTGTTCGCCGACCAGATCGAACCTGGTACATCAAACTGCGCGGAGCGAGCGATTTGGTTCAGCGCGAAAAGGGGCGATTCGATAAGTTCCTGCAGTCGGTCAAATTTCAATAATTCAGCAGCACCAATAACTGCGCACTGATTCTGCGTTTTGTATAGGGAGTTTTGCAACGATGGCCACTGACGCTTTCACACCCGGCACTGCTCGGCAAACGGTTGGTACCGATCAAACATCCTCTACGGTGGTCGATGTTCTGTGGATGGTGCTGACAGCGTTCGCTTCGTTGAAGTTGACGGTCGTTCTGTTGTGCTTCTCCATTGCGCTGGTACTGATTGGCACATTGGCACAGGCCTACGAGGACGTTTGGAGTGTGGTAGACAACTACTTCCGCACAGAGCGAGCCTATGTGCCCTTCCAAGTCTTTTTTCCCCCGGCCTGGTTTCCGAACATGACTTCGGTCCCCGGCGGTTTCTGGTTTCCCGGTGGCTACACCATCGGCACCTTGATGGGAATCAACCTGTTGGCCGCGCATGGCATGCGGTTCAAAATTCAAGCGACCGGTACGCGGTTGTGGGCCGGCCTGGGGGTCATCGCCCTCGGCTGTGTCATCTGCGGGGTCTTCATCACCATCCAACAAGAGTCCGAAAGCCTGACCAGCATTGTCACCAACGAATGGAACATCCTCTGGTCGGGAATTGCCCTGGCCGCCGGTCTGCTGTGGGCCACCGCCACGTATCGATTGTTTGCCGTTCCGACCAAGAACCCTTGGGACCGCTGGGTCTGGGCCAGCGCCGGATTAGTCTCCGGATTGTTGTTTTGTTATCTGGTCATGGTCTGGTTCCAAGAGGCCAATGCTCCGCTGAGCGGCGTTTACACACGAATTTTGTGGCAACTGATCAAGGCCTTTATCGCCGCCTCGGTGCTATTGGTTGGCTGCACAATGGTGTTTCGCAAGCGCGGTGGCATTGTGCTGCTGCATGCTGGATTGATGCTGATGATGGCCAACGAGTTGGTCGTTGAAAACTGGCACATTGAGACACAGACCAGCCTTGCTGCCGGCGATAAAGCCAACTGGACACAGGACATTCGCACGCCAGAACTGGCGATCATCGATAACACCGATCCTAAAGAGGAGAAGGTTGTCATCGTTCCGAAGTCGATGTTGGATTCCAAACAGCGAATCAAGGATGATCGGCTGCCTTTCGATTTGCAGGTCGTCGAATACATGGAGAATTCGACATTGATCCCGCCGACGAAGGATACGCCGAATCGCGCCACCGCTGGCAATGGCTTGGATGATATTGCAGTCGCCAAGCCGGTATCTGCTGGGGCCAGCGCTAGTTCCTCGGTGAACACTCCCTCTGCATATGTGGATCTGTTTGAAAAAGGGACCGACAAGAAAATCGGCACGTATCTCCTCTCGACCATGTGGATGGATGACCATGCGCCGGAGCGCGTGAAGGTGGGGGACAATAAAGTTTACGATCTGTCGCTCCGTTTCAAACGCTATTACAAGCCGTATTCGGTCGAAATGCTGAAGGCGAGCAAGGATAATTATATTGGCACGGATACCCCGCGAAATTATTCCTCGGACGTACGCTTGATCGATCCGCAGCGTGGCGTGGATCGGAAGGTTCATATTTCGATGAACAATCCATTCCGCTACGGCGGGGAGACATTCTATCAATCCGGGCACACACCGGCGGCGGGTGGCCCGATCAGCACGCTGTCGGTCGTCAAAAACGGCGGCTGGATGATCCCCTACCTGGGTTGCATGATTGTCTTTGTGGGGATGGCCGCGCAGTTCGGAACGACACTACGGCGATTTACCGAGCGAAAGAGCGCCGACCAGCCAATGGTAATGGGCGATTCGTTGGCCGCGCTCAAACGAAAAGTAGGTGGCACCGACAAGTCGAAGAAGGGACCGGAGATTCTGAAGGCGGAGTTAGCCGAAGAACCGTCGGCGCTGATCAAATACCGCTGGGCCTTTTCTGTGGCGGCAGTGCTATTGGTTGCGGCGTTCTTGGCCAGCAAGGCACGTACTCCATCGGCCAGCCCTAGCGAGATGGACCTCTATAAGTTAGGCCAGATACCGGTGATCGAAGGCGGCCGTCTCAAGCCTTTTGACAGTCTAGCACGCGAGTCGCTATCGCAAATCGCGGATCGGCAGACCTACATCGATGCAGCCGGCAAGCGCCAGCCGGCCATTCGCTGGCTTTTGGATGTGATTGCCAAACCCGATGCGGCGCAACAGCACAAGATTTTTCGCATTCACAACCGCGAAGTCTTGGCACTGTTTGGAATCACCTCAGAGCCAGACGCCAGAGTCAAAATCGAACCGGGTGGTCGCTATTCGCTGGCGCAATTGCTGCCAAAAATGGAAGAGTTTGACGCGCAGCTCCAGGCAATTCAAAAGCGCGACACCCCTTCCAGTCAGTACAGTACCTATGAAAA
>JAWXCH010000254.1:0-14362 GCA_034440595.1 Planctomycetota bacterium
GATCTCGCCACAGGCTGGCCCAAGGACCCCGGGTACTAATTGACAGGTGTGGTTGAGCCGCGAATCGGTCAACATCTGATAGAGGGACTGCACCGCGCCGGCTTTGGCATCCAGTGCGCCAAAGACCACCGTGGGAACTCGCGCCTGTACGATCGCTCCGGCACACATCGGGCAGGGTTCCAGCGTGACGTACAGCGTGCAGCCTTCCAGCCGCCAACTCCCCAGCGATTCGGCTGCCTGTGTGATGGCGATCATCTCGGCATGTGCCGTCGGGTCATGCAATTGTTCGCGCTGATTGTGAGCCGATGCGATCACCTGACCTTGATGCACGATCACAGCACCGACCGGCACTTCGTTCTCCATCGCGGCCGCTTCGGCCTCGGCCAGGGCCATTCGCATGTACAGTTCGTGCATCGCGGTGGAATTCAAGGAGTTCATCGTTCAACGCAAGCACTGGCGGAGCCAGTGGCACACCCTCCGGCACACATGCCGCAGCTTACCGATCCGTGGCCTGGATCTGCACCGGCTTGGCCCAGGCGGTGGTCTTCACTGCGCCGTCGGTGATTGCCACGGCACGGACATTCACCGGGCCCATACCAAAGTACGCTGTGTTCACCGAAATTTCTCCCTTGGCCCCTTTAATCTGACCAAGCGGTCGTCCGTTGTAATGCAGGACGATCGTGGAGGCACCAGGGGACTCGGCGGCAAAAGTCACCTTCTGACCGAGGCGAACATTTGCCGGTGTAGCTGTCAGTTGAATCTTACGATCATGGTTGGAGAACTCCAGCGGCAGAATCAGCCGGCCTTGTGTTTCAATCGCATCATCACTGACGCCGACAACGCGGATTTCGTGCGAACCATCCGAATATGCCGCCGTGTCGAGCTTGAGTGAATCGCCTTGTCCGCATATTGCCGTTTGAACGCCGTCGACGTATAGCGAATATCGATCCACAGTGCCTTCCCCCCCGGTCGCCGTAGGAGTGAGCGTGATTTCGCCTTTAACCGTCTGATCAGCCGTAAAGCCTGCGACGGCAATCGTCGGGATCTTGGCATATGGCTGACAAAGTGGATCGCCTACCACCAGCAACTGATAAGGCCCGCGAACCGACTGATAGAATGCCTCGGCCAGCGACGCTCCGCGAACATAATGCACAAACAGAAAGGCGTCGGGGAATTTCATCGCCATGGCCGTCGGCTCGGAGGGTGTGCCGGCGCTGCCTGACGCACCATAGCGGATAAACTCAGAAATCGGCGTCTGGTTCATGTTTCCCTTGATGGGTGGGTTTGAAAAGTCCGCCCCATAACTGGTCAGGTTATCTGCCAAGGAACCCGCCAACAGCGTGCTGCGAGACCTGGGCCAGTCGAACGTTGCCGACCCCAACATGACTCCCATGCAGTTCTTGCTATCCTCTGGCGAGACAGCCTGAATAATCCCTGCCTTGAAGCCGAGCTTTGTTAGTTCAGCCACCGCAGGCTCAAACAGCGGCTTGCGAGTCGTGGCACGAACATCGCCGTTGTCCGAATACCAAAAGCTTCCTTCCGGCGCAGTTCCATCTGCACTTGCGCTGCGCTGCAATGACTTGATCACCTCGTTGGGGGTATTGCCGCGTCCTCCCGTCACACCCAGCATGGTCGAAAGAAAGTAGCGTCGTCCGCCCGATTCCAACAATTGATTGTCCTCGGACCAGCCGTACCAGCCGCGAAAGCCGTGCGTCGGCAGTGGCTGGCCCGAATTGTCAAAGCGGTGGTAACGATTCGTATCGAAATACACGTAGCGCGGATCTTTGGCCAGAACTTGTTGCCACAAGTAGGTCAGGCCGGTGATGGAACCAGACTGCGCTTTTGCCAGATCACCACGCTGCAATGCTTCCTTCGGAAGATCCTTGTCAAAGGTGATGCGATAGGGAAAATCGCTGGAATAGATGATGCCATCCAGATGAGGAGCCAGCCCACGCTGTTCGACAAACTTGAGCACCGGGGTGAGAATCGCAGTGCGAAAGGTTTCGATGTCGGTTTCTTCTGTGCTCCCTTTCCAGTCCACGTAGCAAATGTTGGTCGAGGGGATCTTTCGCAGTTCAACAAAGTAATTGGCAACGGCCATGGAGGCCTGGCTGCGAGAATTCACCACCAGTATCAATGTCTCCGGTCCGCCACCGGCCCTGGCCACCGATCCCAAGCCACAGAGCGCAATTACACAACCGAGCACGAGCGATAGCCAGCCACGAGGCAGTACGAACATATCTGGAATTCTCGTAAGGGAAGGGCACTTGGAAAACGTTCGACCGAAGTTACTATTGCCGCGAAAAAAAGCCGCGACCATGAGCCGAATCGGCGTGCTCTCAATGATACCTGAGAAAACAAGGCGGGGCACCTTGCATCGCTGAGGTTTAATCAGGCCGTGTAAAATTGCCGCCCGTAATGCGGAATAACCAGCTTAGATGTGCGCGGTCCTGCTTCCCTGGCCAGCGATTTGCGAAAGTGTGTTACTGGCTCTGCCCGTGTTTGATGCCGCCGAAATCGCATTGGGCGATGTCAACAGGCTATGCGTCAACAGACTACGTCAACAGTGGAACACAAATGCTGCATTAGCCTTTTGGCTTGGAGTCAGGGTTATGCTTCATGTTAAACAAAGCCTGATTAGCGACCGGCACGAACTCTTTCAGAAATGTTGCTGCCGCCGGCTCACCCTTCTCAGTAGCCGGATCTGGCTCGCTGATCGCATAGATCTTGTAAAGTGCACCGTGGTTGTAAAACATGCGAGGTACGTCCGGTGCCTTCCAGTTACCCTTCTCGCTGGCCCAACTCCAGTAGATATTCAAGCTATTCTTTTTTCCGTTCGCGTCTTGAACAAAGGAGGCACCCCAGAATTCGGCTGGATCGAACTCTCCGAAAGTGGATCGATTTCGATCGTACTCGGTAAAGCCGCTAGCCGCATAGCACTGGTCGGGGCTATGGATGATCACATCCTTTTTCTTGCCGCACGCAATGAACGCGCTGACCTTTTGATTGGTTTTGCTGTTCGTGTACATGCGCTTGATGAAACCAGACAAACCTGCCGCTTTCAAGACTTCATCTCGTTCCTCTTGCGTCTTGACTGAATCTTCGCTAGTCCAGTCTCCAAAGGAGTGTGGAATTTTATCCAGTTTTGCAGTGAATTCCTTCAACTCTTCTGGGTTGATTTCCCCCCAGCGGTTGGTCCGATAACCTTCGTACGCGGTTGAACCTGCGATCGCCATGACCGCGAGTCCCAATACAAGAAATGTTTGATTCATCGATGCTTCCTCTCGCCCGCAACCAATGCAGTGCGGGCGCTACAGTTTATTCAGTTACCCAATTGTTGTACGTACAAAATCGCAAATGGTTGACCGTTGGCTTTAAAATGCTTCTGCGGTCTACATTCCCTAACCAAGCACTGGCAGAGCCAGTGGCACACATACACGTCTGTCTCAATCCAGTATTATGCCATCGGAATGGCGTAGCTGCGGCTCATGTGCGAAGCGACACCGCCGACCACTCCACCAAGGACCGGTACACCGACCGCTTCCAGTCGTTCGCGGGCTTCGTAAACCTTTGGAATCTGGCTGACATCGCGCAGGATGGTCAGGACCGCGGCGTCGGCGTGTGAGCCCATCAGCAACGTGTCGGCAAAGTTCAGAACCGGGCCGGTGTCGATGATGACAAAGTCATAATCGGCACGCAGCGTACGGAAGGCCGATTCGCCACTTTCCTTGGCCAGCGAGGCCAGGGCGAGCTGGTCGCATTGACCGGCAAACAACAGCCACATTCCCTCAACCTGAGCCGGCTGAATCACCGATTCTACTTCGACTTCGTCACGCAGCACTTCGCACAGACCGGCCTGCATTGGCTGGTCGAACAAGGTGTGAATCGATGGTTTTCGCAGATCGCCATCGGCCAGCAGGGTGCGACGCCCGGCACGTGCCAGACTGGCTGCCAAGTGAGTGGCAACCGTAGTCTTGCCTTCGTGTTCGTCGGCACTGGTGACCAGAATGACACGTGGCGAATCGCTTCGCTTGCCGCCAAGCAGCATCGTACGGACGCTGTCAATCGATTCGGCCAGGATACCAGACACGGTTTGACCGGCGGCGGGGGAGTTCGATCGCGCCAGCCGGGCAAAGTTGGGAACGGTACCGAGAACGCGAATCCCCAGGCCGCCGTGCCCGACTTCGGACAAGGAACTGACGCGTTGCTTCGTGTATTCGAGCATGACGACGCTGCCTAGTCCGACACAGAGACACAACAGGCCGACTAGGCTGGTGATGATGGCTCGATAGAGGATGCTGCTTCCTTCTGGTTCGTCAGCTTCCTTGAGCAAACCGACTGGCATCGGGTTATCTTGTTCCAACGCCAATTCGTTCAGACGAGCACTCAATTCGTTGTTAGTCTTGGCGATTGTTTCGAGCATTTCCTTGCGAGCGAGTAGTTCCGCATTATCTTTGGAAAGAATGGCCAAATCATCCGTCTTGGCTTGCAGTTGTTCGTGTAGATCTTTTACTAAATCTTCTAGTACTTTAACCTGAGCTTGTAAACCTTCGACGCTTTCAAACGATTGGCTGCTATTGCCCTGCAGATACTTTATGATCATTGCCGGTCGCAGCGTGACCTTTAATTTTTCGATTTGTTCGTTAACACCGGCCAACCGCTCTTGAAAGCGACGAACTGAAGGATCCCTAAGATTTCGGGAAATTTGCTGTTGTTGCTGTAGAACCGTCTGCAGTTCTGACTGCATCTTCACGAGTTCAATCATCTGTGGATTGTTCATCATCTCCAAATTGAGGATGTCCTCCGGCACATCGCCGCTGGCCATTTTCTTCTCCCGGGACTGCGCTCGGGCCAGTTCGATTCTGACGTCTCCCAGCCGCAACTTTTGCTGCCGAAGATCACTGGAGAGTTCTTGAATCTGAAATTGTAACGCAGACTCCTTGCCCTTCGTTTCCTGACTGGCTTGTGAGCCAGACGCTCGGGCTAATGCTATATACTGCTCCGTCTGCTTATTAAAATCTTTCTTGCTCTCAGTCAGTCGAGTGTTGACCGATTCATAAACTCGACTGCGCTGCGTTTTCTCGTCTCGCGCCATCTCCTTCAGGTAGGTGTCGGTGATGGAACGAACAATTTGCACCATATCCTTGGCGTTGTCCCCCACCATTTTTATGTAAAGTATCCCCGACCCTTTAGGAACATAAACTTGCAGCGACTTCTCCAAGAAAGCGATAGGTTCGCCACCTTCTCGCTTCAGAATAGATAGATTGCTAATGGCTGGTGAACGGATGGCAGCGACCAGAATTTGTCGACTGATGATTTTCTGCGCCTCGTTTGCGCGAAAAATTTCCTCTGCCTGGGGATTGGTATACGCCTGCCTTCCACGCATCATTCCTTGAGAATTTTCGAACTCCAGCATCGCTTCAACTTCAAAGCGACTTGGCAGCAGAAACCAGGTGATTGTCGTGCCGATCATCGCCAGCAGTCCGGCGACAAACGTTGCCAATAGCCAGCGCCGACGGAATGCGTGCAGAATCTTCGTCAGGCTGATTCCGCTGGCGTTGCGCGGCTCTTGCCACTGCATCTGCGGAGGAAAGCCGAGCGCGGAGTAATTGGCTAGCTCTTGTTCGCGTACCACCAGTGCGTTGTGTACGCCACTGTTTGCGGCATCTTCTGGATATTCCGAAATGATCTCTGAATCTGCGATTGTTCTGGACACGTTGAAAAACCTCTGGAGAAGAGCTAGTTCGGATTCAAAAGACCGTCAGGCCTATACATCATTGACTTCGCAACGCAATGAATTTTATTTGGCAACTCCTGCGCCAACCTCTTGCGATAAGTCGGCAACTCCACTGTAACCTGCTAGCACGTCTATACTTGATGAACCATCTAACATTATTCACCCCGCCGACCAACGTGGCAAATTTGCAACATTGACCGCTGGCGAGTGCCCTGTTTTTACACCATTCGTTCCTGAAACACTGATTGGACAATCTGGTTCCGCGTTGGCACAGGCCCCCACTGCATGCCGTGCTAGCGATGATCTTTCGCCGGGGGTTAAGGCCGCGGCGTGAACGTCGGCCGCGCTCCAGGAGCCATGCCTCCGCCAAACACCGGAATCGGCGCGGCGGCAGCCTTTTCGTCGATCACCAAGTTCTGCAAGATAATGTATTCCAGGTACAACATCCCCATAGCCAGCGGCATCATAAAAAACGCCGCGTAAGTATCGTGAAACTCGGTAGCCCAGTACTCGCTGAATAGCTTGATAATGCCATAGACGACAATGCGGGCAACATTGACAAATAGCGCGATGGGCAGCGCGCTAAGAATGATCACGATCTTTTCCCACAAGGCACCTGGATTGACAATCGTAATGGCGACCGCCATAGCGATAAAGATCGTCAACATGCGCAGCCCGCTGCACGCCTCGGCCACGGTCAACTCCAAGTACTCGGTCCCTTCCAAATTGCGAATCTTGATCTGGTTCGCAATCGCGTACGTTTCTATTCCCGTGGTTTGCAGTGCGTAGGTTGCACCCTTCATGGCGACTTTCTGAAGAGGTGTCAGAATCACCTGCTCCATCTTGTATGAAAGCGGAAACATAAACGCCAGAAACAGCACTGGTGGACCTGCCCACCGGAGCAGACTCCAGCCACCACACATCAGCAGTGCGCCTAGGATCGCTGGAACGAACGTGTACATGTCCGGCGCCTGAAACTCATAGTGCGCCGAGATGGTGCGTGCAGATAGGAACAACGCCAGTATGCCCAGCCCAATCCAACGCTCTTGATTAGAAACGGGACCAAGTGGCTCGCGCCGAATCCACACCAGAAACACCGTAAACAGTGGAACCAGGTAACCGTGCGAATACTGCGGGCGTTCCCACGAGTCGTAGGCCCAGCCTAGCGCATTCCAATAAGCAGCAACTAATAGCCCGATGATAGCCCAGAGAATCCATGCTGGTTTTCGCTGATCCTTAGGAAGGTACGAGACCCCTGCGCCCAGAACCATCCAGACAATACCAACTGCGATAGCACCGTAACCAATCATGAAAAGAACCTTATGAATCCAGTTTGAATTTCAGTGTGGCCCTCGGCTCGCGAATGCAAACCGACCCTCTTGCCAATACTTCTGGTCTTACGCTTTTTGGTCTTGCTCAGCCAACCAACGGAAACGTCCTTGGTAGCGAACTACAAACAGTACTGAACGACCGCCTGATAGACACAAAATCCCCTGATTTGAGGTTAAACCCCCCGAGTTCAACTGTCAAGCAAATGACGGTGAATTACGGAGTTGCGGAAGATACCGACCAGCAAATGTTAATCTGGGGTAAATGGCTAGTTGTGCGATGGGCAATTCCGTGTGACTTTGCCGATTTGGCAAAGTTTGACGATTATCCGGTCGATGAAAGGAACGTTCGAAATACCAGCGGCAGGTCGTGATTTTGGCCTGACAGGCATTTCCCAGAATGAACCCTTGGATCGCGCGGAAAAAGCCAATATGAAACCACATTCCGCCTATCTGCGATGGATGCAAATTGCCACGTTGTTGGTCAGCGTTTGTTTAACCGGCTGTGCTAGTTCGCTTCGTGAGGTACCGATCGTGACCGGCGAACCGCCGGTCGATGTGGGCCGAGAGTTGGACATGGTCTCGCTGCCTCGCTATGTCATTGAGCCACCTGATATTCTCCTGATTGACGCCGTCCGAATCGTACCCAAACCACCGTTTTTGATCGAATCGCTTGATGTGCTTTATCTGGATGTCAGTGGAACACTTTTGGACGCACCGATCCGCGATTTGTACCCGGTCGATCCAGGCGGCTCGATCGATCTTGGAGCCAACTATGGCAAGGTACGCGTCGTTGGGATGACGCTCGACGCGGCAACTGTTGCCATCGAGCGGCAACTGCGAAATGTGCTTCGAGACCCGCAAGTTTCGCTAACCTTGTACCAGTCCGGTGGCAAAGAACAAATCGTCGGCCCGCGATTGGTGGCACCTGACGGTACCATCAACCTTGGCGTATATGGCAGCGTGTATGTCACTGGAATGACCATTCCAGAGGCGACCCACGCAATCACAACGCACCTGAGCAAGTTCCTGAGCAACCCGGTGATTTCCGTCGATCAATTGGCTTATAACAGCAAGTTTTACTTCGTCTATACCGAGGGGGCCGGATTTGGGGACAACGTCGTCAAAGTGCCCATCACCGGTAAAGAAACCGTGCTGGACGCCATTACCCAGGTCCAGGGCCTGTCGCGACTTTCCAGCAAGAAAATCTGGATTGCGCGGCCATCGCCCGACCCGAACGGGTGTGCACAAATTCTGCCGGTCAGCTACGTGGACATTACATCCAACGGTGGACCGACCACGAATTACCAGGTTTTTCCAGGTGATCGGATCTTTATTGAAGAGGATCACATGGTGGCTGCAGACTCCTCACTGGCACGCATTATCGCACCATTCGAACGAATCTTTGGATTCACGCTGCTCGGAGCCAATACCTTGCAAACGATGCAGCGATTCCCAGCCGGTGTACAGACCTTCTAACCTGACAGATAGAGTTTGCGGGGCAGAACCGTGGCAGACAGCACAAGCGTAACCCGAGAACGGGAAATTACTTGATTCCGCTCGAGACAGGGATAGAATTAACAGGCAGGTCGGCAAGCTGCGGCAACGCGGAACGACAAAGGCCTTTTTTAAGAAGGAAACGATCATATGACACGCCTTTTCATTGCAAGTTTGGTCGTAGCCGCCTTCGCCGTGGCAGGCAACCGTGCGGAAGCACAGCTTCCGTTCAGTGGTGCCGTCCCTTTGCGACCGGCGGTCAGCCCTTACCTGAATTTGGTGAACAACAGCAACAACAACCAGGGTGTTTCTAACTATTTCACGCAGGTGCGCCCCCAGATTGACGCACGTAACGAGCAGATTCGTCAATCGATGCAGATCCAGCGACTGCAGCGAGACGTTTCGCGAGCCGGTACCGGTGGATTGCCGTCTGGCGGTTCGGTTGAAATTCGCCCGACTGGCCACGAGACCTTCTACAACAACACGTTGAACTTCTTTCCACCCCCAGCTCCTCGGCGACAGTAGTTCGCCAATTTAGGCGACATCGAGCCGGATAACCGCTTTTTGAGTCTGCGTAGCTGCTTGTGCGTGCTATTCGCGGCAAAAGGCCATGCGCGACGCCGTCGGCTTACATACCCTCTATGTCACCTTCTAGCCCGGTCTTGCCGGGCTAGACTCCTTCGGCCGAATGCCCAATCTTGGGAAAGGCCCTTGCCTGCGTTCCAAGAACTGGACTTTCCCTTTTGGAAACGTCACAATGGAGGCTGAGGCAAAAAACTGTGCAGAGGCCGCCGCTTGAGGGTCATCGAGCGGCGCGCCAGCAGTATCAAAACTGAATCGCACAGTATTTATTCGCGCGGCAGTCACTAATGGGACTGTCCAACTATTGAACAGATTATCACGCTGGCATTCGCCAATAGGAGATTGTGTTATGACCCGGTTTTTGAATTCACGTGCAATCATCGCGACTTCGCATTCTCGCATTGTGGCACCGCATGCCGCTGGCACCACGCGCAAGGCATTTACGCTGGTCGAATTGTTGGTGGTCATCACGATCATCGGCATTCTGGTCGGCATGGCGCTACCGGCAATCAGCATGGTGCGTGAGAACGCCAATCGCACTACATGCAGCAACAACATGCGTCAGGTCGCGTTGGGTATTAACAACTATGTCAGCGTCAAGCAACGCTTTCCTTTCTACCACGACTACATGGGCAAGCGCGTGAACAGCAACAACGTCTCCACCCCTTGGACGATTGCCATTGCAGATAAGATTGAACGTTCGGATGTTTACAACGCCTGGAATGACCCACCTCAGGCACTTCCCTCGCTGTCGGTGCTAACTTGCGCCAGTGATGAATTTGATGCGTCAATGCCGAACCTTTCGTTCGTGGTGAATGCCGGCCGACCAGATAATCCAGATGGAGCATCAGAACCAGGTGATCACCCTGAAAATGGTGTGTTTGTTGCACGAACTGCCGGCAACCAACGGCCGCGGTTTAACAGCCAGTCCACGATCAAGGATGGATTGAGCAATACACTGATGCTGACCGAAAACCTGCAGGCCATGTTCTATTGCTTCCCGATCAATCCGGCAAATCCGGCCGGACCTCCTGCCGACGAAACTCTGGCCGAACGCTTCAATACGTTTGTCTGGGCCGTGCCCAACGGAGATCCGGTTAGTTCGCCACCCGACCAAGAATTTCTAAATCCAAACGCGAGCGAGGGAGTACTTAGAATAAATGGTGGGGGTTCACTACATCCCAACAACGAGACGAACACCAATATTGCATTTGCACGTCCGTCTTCGCAACATTCGGGCGGTGTAAACGCTGCATTTTGCGATGCGAGCATCAAGTTTCTCTCGCAGGAAATGGCCTACCACGTCTATCAGCAGTTGATGACGGCGGATGGTCGCAGCCCGCGCTGTGAAGTCCCGCTGCCGAACAAGAACTACGTGCTAAGTGGGCAAGACTACGGTCAATAAGAAGTGCTGACCTTGTAAGGGCTTATTCGCCTTCTTCCTCGGCGCGCAGTCGCGTCGAGGAGATCTCGTGTAAGAACTCCTCGCGAGGTACTTCATCGCAGAGTTCGCGCAACACCGGCGGCAGATCCAGTTCCGATAGCTTGTACAGTTGATGGTCGTGTCGTCGCGCAAAAACCAGAAAGCGACACCCGCTGGCCGTCATGCGCGTTATTGAACGCTGCAGGCCCGTCACTCCGTCGCCGACATAACGTGGGTCGGCAATCCGCGCGATCGTATCTCCGCCAACAATGAAGGTCGTGTTCGGAAAGAGTCGCGTTTTGTCCTCGAAGAGTGGAGCTTGAGTGAGCCAGAGCGTCTCCTCATCGGTGAATTGCTCGGCACGCAATTCCATCTCACGGTAATCAAGCGGTGGCTTTTCCACATTCTGAATCGAGATTTCATACTCGACCGGCAGCCGCAGTCGCTCAGCCGCAATCCGCGCCATCTCGCGGTGCGCCGTGTGGATGGGATTGAATGCGCCCGGAAAGACCGCACGGCGCGCGCCGTCGACCAGAATCGGAGTGCGCCCAATGCATATCTGCCGTCGCTCTCCCAAGATCAATTGCTGCCGGTTCTCCGGCGCAGGTGTCCGTCGTAATTCGACGTTTTCACCTTGCAGCAGATGTAACTCTGGTGAGCCGTCGATCCCTGCAACATCGGCCAGGGCAGCTAGGATCAGTCGCGCGGCAAGCGCTTCTTCGGTCGTGCGGTCGCGCGCCCCTTTCGCAAGCGTTACAGAAAGTGTCACTGTCGCGCCGATCGTCTGCGTTGCGACATGGATGCGGTGTGCCCCGCGTTTGGGCCGGTCGCTAACCAGGCTGGCCGTACAGCCAATGCCGATAGGTTGCGACAATAGCGTATGGCTTCGGCTTTCCCCTTCGGTCGGCCGTGTCAGTTCGATCGCACGTTGAAATGCCACCATCGCCATCAGGCGCGCGGTGTGCTCGGAGCAGTAATGTTCTGGCTCACTGCGCAAGAACTGACTCAGCGCGGCGGGCGAGTAGGGCACAATCGCTTCGAGTAACGTGCGCGAGCCGCCCGGCACCTCCAGTAGTTCAGCAATTGCGCGGCTTCCTCCGCCGGTGATCGCCAGTACGGCCTGGCACGGGCTGTCGTGGACCTGCTGGATTAGAAGGCGAAGTTCGGGTTCTGTGTTTTGCGACATTCCAGTGATCCCTCGTCCAACAATTTGCTATCACGTCGTCGATGTTACTTTTGGGCATCTGCAATTGTACCGTTTGCCTTATGACCGGCCGGTCGCCAGAAGCTCAATGCAAACCCGACCAGCATGATGCCGGCAGCCCATAATAGCTCCGACGCCTGTTGTTTATGCCAGGCATACGAGAACGTGGCATATAGCATTAGGGCGCTGGAGGTACAGAACAAGAGCGGAGTGAGCGGATAGAGCGGAACTTTGAACGGGCGTGGCAGGTCACTGCGGCGATAGCGAAAGACAATCAGCGACACTCCTACCAACAGCAGGAAAAACCAGAATATCGGTGTCGTAAAGACCACTAGGTTTTCAAATCCGTTGCTCCCGCCGCGCCCAAAGACAACTATCGGTACCAGGCATGTTATTAGCTGCACCACCAGTGCGACGGAAGGCGTGCTGCGATGACTGTTCCAACGGTTCAGCCCCGGATACCAAGGATGATCCACACCAAAGGCGTAATGGATACGGCCGCCAGTAAATAGCTGTCCATTGATCGCGCCCAGTGTTGAAATACAGATCAGCGCACTGATCAGTCGGCCACCTATTTTCTCGAATTTCAATTGGACCAGATCCGTAGCGACGGCCTGCGATTCACCGAATTGCTGCCAGCCCAGGCCGTAGGCAAAAGCGAAATTCACCAGCAAGTATATCGTCGTTACAATCGCCAGCCCGGTGATCAGTACGCGCGGAATACTGCGTCGCGGGTCATGCACCTCGGCGGCCACAAATGCGATCTCGTTCCACCCTCCATACGCAAACATGATTAATATCAATGCCAGACTGTAGCTCGGTTGCCATCCGGGCGAGTCCACGGCTGGCGCGGACAACTGCGACGGTAGCCCGGCCGCGACCGCCACAATCGCCAGCAGGCCCAGCAGTTTGACCGCCGCCAGAATATTCTGCGTCCATTTGCCTTGCTTGATACCGATTAAATTGAGAATCGACAGCACAGTCACCGCCCCAACGGCATATAGCAGTTGCGCGGAGGAGTCGTCCATTTTCAAGGGAAGCAGGTTCTGCGCATAGATTGCAAAAACAAAACTAACCGCTCCGATCGAGCCGGGGCGCACGACCAGTAGTTCTCCCCAGGCGTACAGGTAGCCGACCCGTCGACCGAATGCACGTGTCAGGTAGACGTATTCGCCACCAGAATGCGGTAACATGGTGGCCAGCTCGGCGTAACATAGGGCGCCAGACAGGGCAATCAATCCTCCCGCCAGCCACAGCAACAATAGCGCTGTCAGACCTGGAACATTGGCTGCCACGTCGGGAGAGGACTTGTAGATCGAGGCACCGACAATGATTCCAACGACGATCGAAGTGGCGTCCAGAGTCGACAATTCCCGGCGCGGAGTGCCGTTGGGCTCAGTCTTTTCAAGAATAGCTGAATTTGCATTCATGGCACGGTAGTCTAATCTGATAGCGGGCCAAGTGCTATCTACGTCGCACGCAGTTTGGCAGCAGCGGCGAAACAGGCCCGATCGATTCCTTGCAGATTATCAAGAAAGCAAACCGGCAATGAAATCTGAACGCCCCGAGGATGTCTGTACCCACGTTGGCGAACGCACGGCCATGCCAACGGTACCGCATGCGACGCCGCTGTATACGTCGACCGTGTATCAGTGTGCCGATATTGCGCAAGCCGAAGGAATTCTATCCGGTGCCGAAAACGGGTACGTCTATCGTCGTGACGGCAATCCCAATGCTGACCTGCTGGCGGAGAAATGCCGCCTGCTGCACGGTGCCGAGCGCGCTGCACTGGCCGCGACCGGTATGGGGGCACTATCTCTGGCGTTATTGTCGCATTGTCAGGCGGGCGATCACCTGCTCATTAGCAACCGCTTGTACGGTCGCTCGCTGGCGCTCTTTGGACAGGAGGCTGCGCGGCTGGGAATTCGCAGTACGGCAGTGGATACCTGCGACCTGACGGCGGTGCAATCTGCAATTACCGACCGAACGCAGTTGATAGTGGTCGAGACCATCACCAATCCCATGCTGCGCGTCTCGAATATTCGCGAGTTGGCTAGCATCGCGCATCAGCGCAGTGCGCTGCTGCTGGTCGATAACACGTTTGCTTCGCCATTGGTCTGCCAGCCGCTGAAACTCGGTGCCGATCTGGTCCACGAGAGTCTCACCAAAATCATGAACGGGCACAGCGACGTTGTGCTCGGTCTATTGTGTGGATCCAATTCGCTCTGGAGCCGCGTGCCAGGTGTCCTGTCTACCTGGGGGCTGGCCGCCAGCCCATTTGATTGCTGGATGGCGGAAAGAGGCCTCAGCACGCTGCATCTGCGCGTCCGGCAGGCGAATGAAAATGCGCACTGTGTGGCGGAAATGCTCTGCCAGCACGCTGCGGTGGCGTCGGTTCAGTACCCCGGCTTGCCAACGCACGTCGACCACGAGCTGGCACGGCAGCAGTTTGGCGACCGATTCGGTTCGGTGGTGACTTTTGAGCTGGCCGCCGGGCAGTCGGGGGTCCAGCGGTTTATTGAGGCTGGGGGGATTCCGTTTTGTCCATCGCTAGGGGAAGTCGATACGACAATGAGCCATCCGGCCTCGAC
>JAWXCH010000255.1:0-7015 GCA_034440595.1 Planctomycetota bacterium
ACAATGGCTGCTCTGCGACCGCTTTTCTGGCCGTGCAATCGATCCATCGATTCAAATCAGCGATAAGGGGACAATTCCGATCGGGGGGATGCTATGCGAAAGGCCCGTTTGCAGCAAGGCGAAACAGGCCGAAAATCAGCGTCGTTTTGCCGCCAGTTGGCGATACGAAACCGTTATCAGGTGGTACTTTGCAGCGATCTACGGGCGTGTTAGAATTCTGCGACCAGACGTGACTTTTTAGCGACGACGAAATGAGCACCACCCCTGACAGCATCGGTAAATTTCCCCCTAATTGGACGCGACGTCATTTGCTGGATCTGGAGAGTCTGTCGGCGGAAGAAATCCAATTGGTGCTGGATTATGCATCGCGTTTCAAAGAGGCGACCGGCGGTTGCCGAACCAAATTGTCGGTCTTAGCCGGAAAGACGGTCGCGAATCTGTTCTTTGAAAACTCCACCCGGACACGGACCAGCTTTTCGCTAGCCGCACGCCGCCTGGGTGGGGACACGGTCGATTTTTCCAGTTCTGGCAGTAGCCTGTCCAAAGGTGAAACCTTCATCGACACAGCCCGCACCATTCAGGCGATGGGAATCGATTTAGTTGTAGTGCGGCACCCGACCCCCGGCACACCGACCTTGCTAGCACAGAATCTCGAAGTTTCAGTCATCAATGGTGGTGACGGAGCACATGAGCATCCTACGCAAGGACTCCTCGATATTCTGTCCATTCGCGAGCGGCGCGGCACCATCGCCGGGCTGACGGTCGCTATGGTGGGAGACATCGCACACAGCCGCACCGCACGATCCAACATTTGGGGTCTGAAAAAACTCGGTGCCCATGTCATCCTTTGTGGCCCCTCCACGTTGGTCTCCAAGGATTGGGAACAGTTCGGTGTCGAAGTCGCCTACAGTTTGGACGACATTCTGCCCCGTTGTGATGTGCTGAACCTGCTGCGTATTCAGTTTGAGCGGCAATACACGCGACCGTTCCCCTCGGTTCGCGAGTACGCCTTGCTCTATGCCATGAACCGCGAGCGGCTCTCACGAGCCAAGGATGATATTTTGATCATGGCACCGGGACCGATCAATCGTGGCGTGGAGGTCACTCCGGACGTAGCCGACGGCCCGCACTCGGTGATTTTGGAACAAGTCACTAATGGCCTGGCGATTCGGATGGCGGCGCTGTGGTTGTGCCTGGGGGCGAACGCTAAAGCTGCAACCGAGAGTCAACGCTAAAGTATTAAAACCCCTGCTAATGCAGTCGACCGCATCCAACTGAGAGCCTATGTCACGCTTGCTGATCAAAAATGGTCGCGTCATCGATCCTAGTCAAAAACTGGATCGCATCACGAATCTGCTGATCGAGGATGGTCGTATTGTCGGCCTGGATGTTCCAGGGGATTCTGGCGCGGAATGCATCGACGCGACCGGCAAGATCGTCTCCCCCGGTCTGATCGATATGCACGTCCATTTGCGCGAACCGGGGCGCGAAGAGGACGAAACCATTGCCACCGGCACCGCTTCGGCATTAGCCGGAGGCTTTACGTCGATTGCCTGCATCCCAAATACCGAACCACCGATCGACACGCAAGGGACGGTTGAGTTTATTCATCATCAGGCAGCCCGGGCCGACAATTGCAACGTCTATGTCGTAGCCTGCGTTAGCAAGAACCGCGAAGGAAAAGAGCTGGCCGAACTCGGCCAACTGGTGAAGGCCGGGGCTGTGGCATTTAGCGATGACGGGGCACCGGTCTTCGATGCCGAGCTGATGCGTCGCGCGTTTGAATATTGCCTGATGTTTGACAAGCCGATTTTGAATCACTGCGAAGTGCGTGAATTGACTCGCGGTGCGGTAATGCACGAGGGGACCGTCTCGATGGTCCTTGGACTGGCCGGCATGCCCAGCGCTGCCGAAGATGTCATGACGAGCCGCGACATTGCCTTGGCAGCGGCAACCGGGGGGCGGATTCACATCATGCATGTCTCGACCTCTGGCAGCGTGGACCTGATTCGCCGTGCCAAAACGCGCGGCGTGCGCGTCACGACCGAGGTCTGCCCACATCACTTTACATTGACCGATGAATGCCTGCGGTCGTTTGATTCCAATTACAAAATGAGCCCGCCACTCCGCAGTCAGCAGGATGTCGACGCCTGCATCGCGGGGCTACAAGACGGCACAATCGACGTGATTTGCACCGATCACGCTCCCCATGCGCTGGAGAAGAAAATGCGTGAACTGGATCAGGCACCGTTTGGAATTGTCGGGCTGGAAACGTGCCTGCCATTGGTAGTGACACAACTGATCCAGCCAGGCATTCTGGATTGGCCCACGGCGATCGAAAAACTGACGATCAATCCGGCGCGAATTCTCGGCATCCCCAAGGGAACTTTGCAGGTTGGTGCTGACGCGGATGTGACGATTATCGACCCTGATGTCGAGTGGACCTTGGATCCGCAAAAAATGCGCTCGCTGAGCAAAAACACCCCATTTGGCGGCTGGAAGCTGCGTGGTGCGGCCGATACTGTCATTGTCGGTGGCCGAGTCAAGTTTAAGCGCGCGGTATAATTAGGTCGGCGGCAGACCACTGACCTATCAAAAATCGCGGGCTGACCGCAGTTGGCTTTTTTCGAGCGTGTACTCATGCCACTGCTGATTGACGGCTACAACCTGCTCTATGCGTCAGGGATTCTGGCCCGTGGTGTTGGTCGAACCTCGCTGGAACGTGCGCGTAACGCACTGCTCAACGTGCTGGCTGAGTCGATTCCCGAGGCGGAACTAGCCAAGACAGTGATCGTTTTTGATGCCAAAGAGGCCCCCTGGGGGCTGTCTCGAAGCACGCAGCATCGCGGCATTACGATTCATTTTGCCTCACACCATGAAGATGCCGATAGCCTGATCGAGGAACTAATCTTGGCGGACAGCGCGCCGAAGCGATTGACCGTTGTCTCCAGCGATCATCGCCTGCATCGCGCGGCCAACCGCCGCAAAGCCCGTGCGGTGGACAGCGACCGCTGGTTTATCGAGCTGATGCGCAACCGGCAGCAGCAGCCGTCGGCCAACGCTACCGAAACACGCAAACCAGAAGGTCCGTATTCACCGTTTGAGGTCGATTTCTGGTTGAAGGAATTCGGTGCTGATCCAAATGGGGGTGGTTCGGCTGGTGGCGATGCCTCAGGCAAGGGAAAGTAGCTTTCGATTTGATTGCGTTTTTGCTGCTCCGATATTGTCGATTAGTCCGATTGCACGACCGAGCTACTTGCAATTACGCCGCCGTGTAAAGCGCGTTCTGTTCCCAGGTGTTCCGCTCTGATTTTCACCCTAGTGCTCTCTATCCAAGGCACTTCGGCGGATTGTGAACTACCTTTTAGCAAGTTCCCCGTGCGCGGCTGCGGCAAAGCGCATGCGGTGTTTGTACAGGTATTGGCTGTAACTGCTCCTTTGATCGCCGGTTGAAATTATGGATATTGCGACAGTCGGCGGAATCATCGGAGGTTTTGTGTTGATGGTGGTTGCGCTATTCATTGCCGGCAGCCACGGCGGAGGCGTGTCGATGGGGCAATTTGTCGACCCGCCGGCCGCCATCATGGTCCTGGGTGGAGGACTCTGCGTTGTTCTCGCCTCCGTACCGCTAAAAACGTTCCTCAGCTTGCCACGCATCATCATGAAGCTGGTCTTTAACAAGCCAGCCAACCATGCCGGCCTAGTACAGACTTTGATCCGTCTGGCCGAGACCGCTCGCAAGGAAGGACTGCTGGCGCTGGAGTCGCGCGTCGATGATATAGCCAACCCAACACTCCTGATGGGCCTGCGCATGGCAGTCGACGGCACACGTCCCGAGCTGATCGAGCAGGTCATTCGCAAAGAAATCGTCCACGACGAAACACATATCATGGTCGAGAAAAAGATGTTCGAGACCATGGGCAAATGCGGCCCGGCGTTTGGCATGATTGCCACGCTGCTCGGCCTGATTTTGATGCTGGGAAACTTGGACGATCCAGATTCGATCGGCCCGACGATGGCTATGGCGTTGGTCGGAACGCTGTATGGAGCGGCGATGGCCAACATGATCTGCATGCCGTGTGGTGAAAAGCTGGCGTTTCTTGGACACCAGGAACTGGTCACCAAGGAGATTATTCTGGACGGAGTATTGGCGATTCAGGCAGGGGATAGTCCTCGCCTGGTCGAACAAAAACTGGCTCCATACTTGCCGCATGGAGGCCATACCGCCACGCAGGCGGCATGATCGGTTTTCCCTTATGGCGCTGCTGCTCGTAGCGTGACTGTCAGATGTCCAAAAAAGGTCACACCGAAGAGGGACTGCCCGAGTGGATCATGTCGTATGCCGACATGATCACGATTCTGATGGCGTTCTTTGTCGTCATGTATTCGATGGCCGGCAAAAAGGACACCAAAAAAGCCGAAGCGGTCATGCAATCGTTTCGCCAATGGCTAGGCCCATCGAACGATAGCTGGCCCCTCACCCGCATCCACCAAGGAAAGCGGCTCCATACTGCGTACGACAGTCCTTCGCCCGTCGATCGCCACAAAGGTGCCACCGACAACGTCAAGGCGACCGTGCCGCAGCCAGATCAGGCCTACCCCGACGGTGCGACGGTATACCTCAGCACGACCGACGAACAATTGTCCAAAGAGGCCAAAGAACATCTACGCAGCGCTTTGGAACACATATCTGGCAAACGCAACTTGATCGAGATCCGCGGGCAGGCCAAGCGACATGCCAGTCTGGAAGGGACGCCCTACAAAAACACCTCCGACATGGTCTACCAGAAATGTCGGATGGTGATGGACTATCTGATCGCCCAAGGAATCGACGCCGAGCGACTGCAAATCCGCATCATCCGTGCAGATGTCGAAGCCACCGCCGCCGAACTGGCCGAGCTACGACGCGATGTGCAGCTCGATGTCTTTATGCTGCCGCAGTACTTAGATGCTCCACCGGTGATCCGGTCACTGTTCAGCGCGGTGCATAGTGCGGGGAAATAAAACTCATGCCCTATCTCCCAGTCAATAATAAATTACAAATAATTTATAACAAATAACAACTCTGAGCCATACCGCAGTTCGATTTATCGATTTTATCAATCATTATCTATCATTGACAGGCGGGCCATCGGAACTTCCCGACACCCGCCAAAACGCGTCCGGGTGATCTTGCAACAACGTCGTCATCTCCCGGCGGATCGCTGGCATCGCCTCCAGCTCGGTATAAAACATCGCATCGGCGTTCAGTCCACGGGCACGGTTGAACTCAATCTGCCGGCGCAGTGACTCCCGGTTGCCTATGGCTGGCAGTACCCACAGCCAGATTGCGGCCAATGCAGCGCAACAGCAGCCCAGGGCAAGCGACGATTTACTGACCCAGGGCCTTGGCAGCATCAGGAAAAAATACCTTAAACATGAGCCAGGCCATGAACAGAGTCATCGTCAAATTCAACGACTGGCCGACAACGTATAACGTCAACGCCTTTCCACCGCGCAGATACTTCCACAATTCGCGGAAATTGGTCTCCAGGCCAATACTGACAAATGCCAGACAAAAGAACCATACGCGCAGTTGTTTGGTTGGCTCGATGGCAGCGTCGGTGATTCTACTTCCTGTGACCGAATCGGCAGCGACCCACGAGGCAATCAATGAGGCGGCCACAAATCCCAAAATAAACTTGGGAAAGCGATGCCAGATTTCCGACCAGCGGGGCCGTGTTGCCGATTCGCTCTTGTCTCGTTCGACGTATGTCGCCCAGTAGACTGCTACCCCAAATGCCACCACGCCGATCAATACATTCTGAATCAGCTTGATGGTAATTGCGACTTTCTCAGCACTCTTTCCCAGCGCGCCACCCGCCGCGGAAACCGCCCCGGTCGAATCGATTGTTCCACCGATCCAGGCACCTCCTAAAATCTCATCCATTCCGACAAACTTAATAAACGCCGGCAGTACGATCATCATGATGGCAGTAAAAGCGAGCGAAATACCAATCGCCAGTGACAGCTCTTCCTTTTTGGCTTTGCAGGCAGCCGCCGTGGCAATCGCCGCCGACGCTCCACAGACCGACATGTCGGCCGAGATCACGATGTTCAAGGTTTTTGACTCCATCTTCAGCACCTTCTGACCAAAGATATAGGTACTGATCAGTACGACAGGAGTCGTCACCCAGGAGACAAAAACGCCCGGCAGGCCAAGTGCCAATAGTTCTGAAAGTAATACTTCCGCACCGAGTAACACCAGCCCGGTTTTGATGTAGAACTCGCCGCGAACCGCCGGCCGCAGCCACGTCGGAGTGCCGACGGTATTGCTGATGATCAAGCCGACGAGGAGTGCCCAGAGAACATACTCCATGTTGTAGTAAGCGACGACCTCCTGCTCGGCCAATACAAATGCCAGGACCGCCAGCAAGAACACCAATGGAAACGCCAGCAGGAATCCCGGTAGCGACTGCCGCATTCCGACGATGCCGATTCCAAACAAACCGGCAGATACAAAGAAAACAGCGAGAATGCCGGGTACGCGGCTCGAACTTGTTCCCTCCTTTTTCGTCGAAAAAAAAGAGTCGAGCGGATTATTACTCCATTTATCAGCTTTGGTTAACCAGCTTGTGGCCGGAGAACGCGCTTTGACCGGGTTCTCCTTTTCTTCTGCCGCAATTTGCTCCGAGAAATCGGCAGGTAGCGAATTCCAAACGGCCAGAAAAGAAGCCACAATCAAAAATCCACCGATCCAAATGGCCCACCAGTCCTCGGTTCGCAACAATGATTGCCATCCTCTTGGTGCTTCGTCGACGACGCCTGGCTCTGCTTCCAATTCATTCTCCTCTTCGTCGTTGGCAATTGGCGCGAAACGTGTGTCAAATATTTGTCAGCGTGTCGCAGCAATCGCCTTGTCCGAGATATCCTTGCGGCACCAGGCACCTTCCCAGCGAATTTGCTTCACCGCCGTATAGGCCGACAGTTTGGCGTTGGCAATGCTGGCTCCCAAACTGGTCACGCCCAGCACGCG
>JAWXCH010000256.1:0-31714 GCA_034440595.1 Planctomycetota bacterium
CGCCAGATCTTGGCTTTTCGCCACTCGTCTGAACGGGAATCAAAGCATTTTGCTGATACTCGGGTGTTTGCGTTTTAAGCTGTTCGCGCGCCAGCCCCATCTCGGTCTCTAGCACCAACGGGCCGGGAATGAACTCCTCTTCCGGCGTGTTCCACGGCAGGCCGTAACCAACCGGAATCGGGTGAAAGTACGGATTGGCGGCGTACCATTCGACCTGCATAGCGCAGCGCGGCGGGTAATACGGATTGAAGTCGGTCACTGCACCGACCACCACCGCGTCAACTTCCAGCAGTTGCGCTAGCTTGCGGACTTCCATGGGATTTCCCAAGGATAATTTATACTGGCGGATCTTTTCTTCGACGATTCCGACCGGCACGACTTCGTAGCCCGGTATTGATTGCAGCTCGGTAAAATAAGCCATCGCAAAGGCGCGGCCATCCACGGTCGGTTCCGTGCTGGCGTTAAAGAACGGCGCGACGGCGATCTTAGAAAGCTGAGGAAACGGGTTATGGTACGTAGGTTGATGGGCGACCTGCGGCAACAAGCCACAGCCACCTATCAGAACCAATACGCCACAACCAATGGCGATCCGCATGATCAAAGACATGAGCCGACCTGGAAAAAGGTTCCCCCCTTTCTCCACAGCTGCAAATCGATTGCCGCCGTCCGGTACTAATCGCGTCCTCAAAAGAGGTATCGTCGACGTTATCGGCAAAGTCGGCTCTGATTCTCCAGATTATCTCGATGATTCGCTTCATGGGGCAGCCGGGTGTGGCAGCCTGGTTAAGCTAGATCATCCAGCAAAGCCGGCTGTGTGCTTGTTTCCTGCCGCACCCCCAACTAGATTGAGAGTTTGCGATGTGTGAGCGTCACGAAAAGTAACCGGACGCTAGCGCGTAACGGCTGATATTTTCCTGTTGACGCGATCAGCCAGAGGGCGCTAGCCCCTGGTTCTTGCGGCTCAGAGATGCATGGCGAACTGCTACGTACAAATATGACGCTCACACGTTTGCGATGACAGGGCTGCTAGCATCGCAATAAACATTCTTGGAACACGAGACGATCTAAATGGGTCTGCTGGACGGTCTGAAGTCGCTGTTTGAAGGCAAGATGACGATCGCCAGTCGTTTTGAGCTGCTGCGCGAAGCCATTTCGGGCACCATGTCCAGTTTCTACATGGCGCGCGACAAGAAGAACGGCAACATTGTTGGCCTGAAGGTGCTGGACCTGAAGAAGACCAAGGAGTTTGAGGATCGCTTCATTGGCTTGAAAAAACCGACCGAAGGGGAGATCGGGCTCAAATTGAAGCACCCGTTACTGATCAGAGTCCTCGATCATGGTTTAACCGATACGGGGCAGCAATTCATCGTCATGGAGTTTTTGGATGGGCCAGGTCTGAACTCCTTGATCGTGGCCAAAAGCCCGCTGCTGGTAGCCAATCGCATCAAACTCATCAAACAGGCGGGGGAGGCGCTGCAAGCGATTCATGAGGCGGGCTACATCCACCGCGACATTTGTCCGCGCAATTATGTAGTGGCCAAGGATGGCAAGTCGTTGAAGTTGATCGATTTTGGTCTGACTGTGCCGAACACTCCCGAGTTCACGCAGCCTGGTAATCGGACTGGTACGGCGAATTACCTGGCACCCGAAGTGGTGCGGCGAAAAAAAACCGACCCTCGCTTGGACATATTTGCCTTTGGCGTGACTGCGTTTGAAATGTGTACGTTTCAGCTTCCCTGGCCCAAAGGGGACGGGCGGATGGCGATTCAGCACGATACGGTCGAGCCGCGAGACATTTTGCAATTGGCCCCGGACCTGAACCCGCAATTGGCCGAGGCGATTATGAAATGTCTGGCTTCTGATCCCGACAAGCGTCCGGCGTCGATGGATCAGTTTCTGGCGGTCATTAATAGGCTGAAGGACTGATCAACTCTGAAGTGTGCCACTGGCTCTGCCAGTGCAAACTCACGCATGCCCTGCCCACTAGACGTATTTGCAATTCACCTCTCCCACTTGCGGGAGAGGTCGTCGCCCCAGCGACGGGTGAGGGTGGTGTAGTCGGAATCGAATTAGCGCACGAATTCGATTTTCAGTATTGGAGCCGTGTCAGGCACTAGCGGAGCCAGTGGCACACTAACACTTATTCGCAAGCATCGGAAAGTTCTAAATATCCAGCTCGCGTCCAACTCCGGCAGCGCGAGCACGCTCTAGCAAAGTTGCGCCGAGGGCGACATCTTCGATCGCCAGCCCGACGGACTTGAATAGTACGACGCTTTGTTTGTTGTTTCGCCCGACCGATTTTCCCACGACCACGTCGGCCAGTTCGACCGCTTTGGTCCAGCTAAAGATGCCGCGTTCGATCGCATCGCGAAAGTCCCCTGCTTCTTTCTGACAAGCCTCGACACTGTCGCAGCTGATGTTATCGGCACGGCGGATGACATCGGCATCGATCTCGGCACGTTGCGGCCAGTTCGATCCAACCGCGCAAACGAGTGCCCCTTCGGCCAGATCGGCACCATGAAACACCGGCTCTGGAGAAGTGGTCGCCGTGATGACAATTGGCAACTCTTCAGCCGCTTCTTGCGGTCGATCGACGGCAATCACATCAAGTTTTAGCCGCTCGCTCATCGTTGCCGCAAAGGCGGCGCGTTTGGCTTCTTGGCGACTGTAGACAAAGACGCGGCTCAACTGCCGGACCTGGGCCACCGCTTCGAGTTGTGTCTCGGCCTGATAGCCAGAACCAAACAGCCCTAGCTCAGTCGCATTCGGCTCGGCCAGCCATTGCACGGCGACGCCGGTGGTGGCTCCGGTGCGCAGTTGGCCCAGCCGACCTGCTTCGATCAGCGCGACGAGTTCGCCGCTATTGGCATCGTATAAGCTGAGATGAAACCGCGCACTGCGGCGCGAGGTGGTGTAGTTCTTACAGCCGACGAGTCCGAGATAATCGGCCGCAGCGATCATCGAATGTAGTACCAGCCCCTCAGTCCGGGCACGAACACGTGGCACATTCACCGCGCGACTTTCGGCAAGTTGCTGGAAGAGCGTCTCCATGACGGAAACTGCCGTACGCATGTCGAGCAATTGTTCGACAACTTCCTCGGTCAGATAGAGTACCGGCATGAGTCTGCTCCTGTTGGCAGGTCGGCTTGCCCGAGTTCATGGTGGCCTGTGGTTATTCTAGCGGGAAGGGGGAGAATGGCGAGGTGGTGGAGTGAAGAATGGGAGACCATGCTTGTACGGTGCCACCCGGTGGCATGCTCGAGCCGAAGCGATCAGTCATTGGTTATCAATCAGCAGTCATCAATCATTGTGGGGGGGCAACGAGGTTATTGGACTTAGGTTCAAAATTGGCAGTGGTGTGAGTTATGTACGTTGCGCGCGTCGGATTTTCCGTTTTTTTGGAGGGCTGTGTTTCTCTCGCGTTTAGTGGACATACGTTGATGGATTTGTGTTAGTGTGGACCGGTGGCGTTTTGCGCGTCCGGGGTAGAGCTGCGCTATTGTTGCAGCAGACTGCAACGGTAGCGTTGTTCTAGTGGTGGATGGCAATCTAGGTGGCCGAAGGCCGGTCAGGTTTAGCTACATTGGCACGATTAGGTACATAGGCGCGAGAAGAAGTGCCCCGCCTGCACAAGATAGTAGGTTAGGATTCAACGCGAATCCATGAGTTCACAGTATGGATTTCACCCTAGCACAGGTGGTGGCTTTTTTTCAAGCGCGAAAGCGGTGCGTTTTGACGGTTCTTTTTTTACCGCAGGGTACGCCGAGGAATGACGCGGAGAAGAGAGCGGGCGGGTTTGGCGCTGCTGCGTCGAACTAATGCTGAAGGTATAAACAAGGATGGACAGGATGAACGGGATGGTGGTTGGGGGAAAGCAGAAGCTTGTGTTGGATCATTTTGTTGGGATATCATCGTTCTAAGGGCAGGTTTTGCCCGCGTCTTATCATCCAGTACCTAGAGCAGGGAGCAGAATATGAGTCAGACTGACCACGAGGATATGAGGCTGCCGGCGGATTTGGTCGAGTTCCTGCGTGCCGGACGGCAACTGGAGTATGTAGCGACGATGGAAGAGATTGAGGATGTGGTGCTGAAGGACCTTAGCGAGCTTACGCTAAGGGAAATCTATGTAGATCCGTCTAGTACCGATTTTGAAATGGAAGATCCGAGCGATGTAGTTGGCTACTACGTAGTTCCAGGGGTGAGCCTGGTGGCAATGTGCGGCGGTGAACCAGACAATGGTGGCTTACTGATTTGGTTTCCCGCGTACGGTCAGTACGGCCAGTGGGATCGCGAACATAACTATGCCTTGCGCTTCGTCGGCAAAACATGGAAGGATATCGTTGCGGACCCGGCCCGTTATTTGGCAGAAGGCTGGATGATGGAAGAAAAGTCGGCGGTGCCGGTCTTGCCTTGGCGCGATCCGAATCCAGTTTTCCGCGAAGGGGATGCGCCGTGGTGATTGATATTCGTACTGCGGGCACTTGGCCCCAACTATTCGTCCAATATCTAGAGCAAGGGAGCAGAACATGGATCAAGCTGACCAAGCACAAATGAAATTGCCGGCGGACCTGGTTGAGTTCTTGCGTGCGGGACGTCAACTGGAGTATGTAGCGACGATGCCTGAAATTGAAGATGTGGTGCTGAATGGCCTTAACGAGTTGACGCTACGTGAGGTTTATGTTGACTCGTCGAGTACGGATTTTGAAATTGAAGACCCCAACGCGGCACTCGGCTACTACGTCGTGCCGGCGGTGAGTCTGGTGGCAATGCGCCGCGGTAAACCGGACAATGGTGGTTTACTACTTTGGTTTCCCACATATGGTCAATATGGCCATTGGGATCGTGAGCATAACAGTGCGTTGCGATTCGTCGGCAAAACATGGAAGGATATCGTTGCCAACCCGGCTCGCTATTTGGCAGAAGGCTGGATGATGGAGGAAAAATCGGCGGTGCCAGTCTTGCCTTGGCGCGATCCCAATCCGATTTTTCGCGAAGGGGATGCGCCGTGGTAGTTCGCGTTTGGGGTTCATGCGATTTGAAGCGACGGGGTTCACGCAAGAGTTGACGAGTGAACCGAAGTAGGCTCTCCATTGTCATGTGGACACGCCAAAACGCTCTATTCAGAAAGGGTCCACAGATGCATCCGCTTGATCAATTGCAAGAATGGTATCACTCTGTTTGTGACGGCGACTGGGAGCACAACTGGGGCGTTAAGATTGGTACGCTGGATAATCCAGGTTGGAGTATCGAAATCGAACTGAATGAGACACCATTGGCGGAGCGGTCGTTTAAGGAAGTCAGCGACCTTCGAAGCGAAGACGACTGGGTGGTTTGCAAAGTTGAGAGTCAGAAATTCGTTGGATATTGCGGACCTAAGAATTTAACTGAAATGATCTCGGTTTTTTGCGAATGGAGTAGGAAGCCACGCTGAATCATTGCGCCGCAGATTTTAAGTTATGCGTCGCGCGAGGGGCGTATCGACAGAAGGATAATTCGCTGAACGTGCCTTGCAGGCCCGACGACAAGGTTTGGGGGGACATAACCCGGGGTTCCGCCGCTGCGCGGCTACACCCCGGGCTGACAGAGACGACCCTTCGGGTCTGAATATGCGGCGCAAAAGTTCGGCGGAGAAAAATACTCGCTCCGCTGGCGCGTCGCGGCAAGATAAAAACCCTCACCTGCGGCTAGTACCGCGAACTATCCTGCCAGCGCGAGAGGTGGCCGTTTCTTCGTCATGCGACCGCACTGCTGGTTAAGCCCGCATCGGGTTCCCGACGTTAAAAATCATTGAGAAGATTGATTTGCCTGAGGAGCTTCTTTTGAGTCCAGAGGGTCGTTGGCTTTGTTTTCAAGAAGTTTGATCGCAACTCCTCTTGCTCGATCAATACCCTGACTCTGAGAATGTTCATCTGCAAATGCTTTGATTTTTGCTATTCTTTCTGCTTTTGGTGTACCGTGCCTATGAGCCCAGGTCATAATCATGTCTGATCCACTCGATTGAATCCAACCATCTGTATCACTTTTTCTGTCAATATCCTTTAGAACATGCGATGGATCACGATACCACCGCTGAAGTGTCTCAGAAATTTTTTCAGCTTCGTCATATTTTTTCTCATGGGCCGCAATTCCCTGTAGAGCGTAAAGGGCGTGAGCCTCAACAGAGGAATCAGGAGCATTCTTAGTAATCTCTGCCAGAATTGATCTTCCTTCTTCTGGTTTTTCCCATCTGATTTCGCCTTCTAATCGAAACATTGCATCCAGCCAGTCTTTAGTTCCAGGCCTGGCGGCTTTGCAAGCTTTTCTTAACCACAATACAGAAGCCTTTTTGTTTTGGTCGATTTTTTTCTTCGGATTCTCCAACATCCAAAGTGAAGCTAGATCGAGCATGGCCTGAGCCCTATCCGGATGTGTCGGATAATCTTTAATGAGTTGTTCATACGCACCTACGATACTCTCGCGTCCGAATTGCTGCGGATTTTTCTGTTGTAGTTGTTGCAATTCATTAGAAAACCCATTAGCCCGAGCCAATCCGGAATTTCCAATAAGCTCAAAGCCAAAAACAAGTGCCATCAACAGTAATGGAACAGCAATATTATTGAGCAAGCCGCGTTGCATCGCAAAAATAGGCATTGGAAATAATTCCTGTTCCAGAGTCCTAAACATTCAAAAACAACTAACCAATCTAAATGCAACCAATTAAGGGAGTCTTGGTAATGGTCGCCTTACTAACGCACTCAATGCCGTTCCATACAATCGGAGCGGTACGAGCCGGCCGTTTATCGGACTGTATCAGTCGCAACGCATTTCATTAAACATCGAAATCAAGCGATTTGCAATAAATATGGGCATGCAAGCCGGTGCTGCTACGCTTGTTTAACGGCACGGGGACCGTGCCTACTACAGTGCTGCGATCGCCTGAAAATCTTTCTTGAGCGAGCGGTAGAGATCCTGATAGATCGGAAACGCCTTGTCGTAATACGCCGCGGCGGGGCGTTGAGTCGGTGTTTCCTGCACCACGCTGATTGTTTTTTTGCAGGCTTCTTCCACGTTCTTGAAGGCACCACCGACAGCGGCGAGGAGTGCCACGCCGTAGGCTGCGCCTTGATCGGCGTTGATGGTGACAACCTTTTGACCAAATATATCGGCCTGAATCTGTCGCCAGAGGGGACTCTTCGATCCGCCGCCGCTGGCGCGGATCTGCTTCACTGGCACGCCGAGACTGCGGATGATTTCCAGGCTGTCGCGGAGGGCATACGTGACCCCTTCCATGATGGAGCGGACCATGTGACCACGGGTGTGTGCTAGCGAGATTCCGACAAAGCAGCCACGGGCGTGCGGGTCGGCGTGCGGGGTTCGCTCGCCCGAGAGGTAGGGGAGGAAGAACAGGCCTTCGCTACCGGGGGGGACCTTGGCGGCTTCTTCGGCCAGCAGGTCGTAGACATCGGTCTTGGCACGTTTGGCCGCTTTGGCGTCGGCCTCGCAGAGTTGATTGCGGAACCATTGCAGGCAGCCACCGGCAGAGAGGTTCACGCCGGTCATGTGCCACTTCCCTTTCACGGCATGGCAAAAGGTGTGCAACCGGCCAAGCGGGTCGACTTCGACGGTGTCGCTATGAACGAACATGACGCCCGAGGTGCCGATAGAGGTGCTGAGTGTTCCCTTGCTGACGATGCCGTTGCCGACCGCACCGGCGGCGTTGTCACCCGCTCCACCGACGACGACGCAATCGGTCGACAGGCCCAGTTGCTTGGCAACAGCGGGAGTGAGTTGGCCGGTGATCTCTTCCGACTCATAACAGTTGGCCAGCAGGTCGGGATCGAGTTCCAGTTTGGAGAGCAGTGTTTTGGACCATTGCCGTTTGGCCACGTCGAGCAAGAGCATGCCGCTGGCATCGCTGACTTCGGTGGCTAGTTCACCGGTGAGTCGGCGGCGGATTTCGTCCTTGGGTAGTAATACCTTCACCAGTTTGGCAAAGTTCTTTGGCTCATGATTGCGGAGCCAGAGGATCTTGGGAGCAGTGAACCCAGGCAGGGCGGGGTTAGCGACCATCTTGATCAGCGCCTTGCGGCCACCGGCACGACGTTCGATTTCTTCGCACTCGGCCACCGTGCGCTGGTCGTTCCAGAGGATTGCACGGCGGATGACCTGATGGTTCTTGTCGAGAAATACCGAGCCGTGCATTTGACCGGAGAGGCCGATCGCTTTGACATCGGCCGACTTCAGCTTCGCTTGCTGCACGACCGATTGAATGGTCTTGACGGTGGCCTTCCACCAATCGTCCGGGTCTTGCTCGCTCCAGGCGGGCTTGGGCTGGTAGGCGGGATAGTTCTCGGTCGCTTCGGCGAGGATCTTTCCGTTTTCGTCAATGGCCAGTGTCTTGGTGCCCGAAGTTCCGATATCGACGCCTAAGAAAACGCTCATGCGTGGCCCTTATTGGTTAGCAGCAAACGGGGATGGAGTTGGACAATTCAATTGAGACGCCGCCCGGTGGCAGGAATCTGCCCGGCGGCGCGAACTGGTATGCTATCTCGGAGCAGGGAGGGAGACAAGTATTCAACCGTGTTTGCGTGGAAAACGGCGGAAGGGGTTAGTCAGAGCAGGTGATTGAGGGGGCAGCCAACGATTTGCAAGAAATACGCCGAAGGCGTTACACACCATAGCCCCAGGTCGCGCAGCGCACCTGGGGTTAACGTCCCCGTCATATCAGTTACCACGAAGTGGTTACACTCCTGCATAGCGAACAGAAAACGGTCGTCCACACCATTTGTGTAACCGCTTCGCGGTAACCGAATTTTGTGGAATTGTACCTAGGGTACGCTGCTGCGCAGCGAACCCTAGGCTTTGGTATGGAACGCCTTCGGCGTACTTTGAAATTGCGCGGCAGTGTATCTCTGTGCGGCAATCAGAGATTTAGCGATGTGGGGTGATAGGCCGAGGGAGAGAACGCAACCGTTGCCGCGACACTCACTGCTGGGCAAGCCAGCAGTGGCACCCAGCCGCACTATTCAGAGATTCGCTCGCGGCGGGAGGTGTGTTTTTTAGTCGCGTGACTGGCCATTGCGCGGATCTGTTCGTCGGCATCGGCCGCGGCGGCTTCGATCAATCGCTTTTGCGAAGCGGGGTCGGTGCGAGTAGCCATCAGCGACAAGGCAGCGCGGCGAACGGTGGCGTCTTTGTCGTAGCTGAGCCAGGCCAGCCAGGCGGAGGTGTCTAGTCCGGCGACGAAGGGCAATGCCTCGACCACGTCCTTGCGAACCGACGGATCGGCGGCGACAGCACCACGCGCCAGTTCCAAATGCGCCGTTGACACGCCGGCTTTGGAGATTTGTTGATGAGCGACCTTGGCAATCAACGGTGACTTTGAAGCGGCGCGGTTGGCGAGATCGAGTAGCGCGGTCAGGCCAACGGGAATGGCCGCCGGTGGTTGTAGTCGGGCCGCCGTGTTGCTGGGCACATCGACCTGAGTGGTATAGAACGCGTTTTGTTCGGTGAGAGCATTGCCACCTGGACCCGGTGCGCGGTTTGCCGAACGAGTTGCCGCAGAAGTATTGGACGACTTCAACCGTGCGGGCTCAGTGTGGCTGGCTTTTTGCGCGGAAGACGACGAGCCGGACGGATTGCTCTTAGTTGAATCCGCAGAGGTTGCCAGGCGCGACGAGGCGGTGCCTGATTCTCCATGTAGTCGCGGAGAGTCGGCGATTGTTGGCAGCGGCAGTCCACCGCCGGGCTGCGATGCCACAATGTCCGGCGACAGTTGGTCGGTGGATGGACTCAACGGGTCTTGGCCAAAGGGAGTCTTCTGTACTGCCGGATCCACCGGGCGGAACTCGGCCGCTTTTGCACGCCGGCAATCAAAGATCGTTTGGCAACATTGGATTCGTTGTTCGATCGACTTGTCGTTAATACTGGCAGTACTTTCGCTGCTTATGACGGTCGCATGTAAAATGCGGTCGGCCAGTTGTGCGGCGTGTCGTAATGTGGCCGCCGTTGGCTTGCTGGCTGGATTGGTCATTTGGTCGCAAATCGCATTGGCCAGATGGTTCAACAGAGGCGCTGTTTTTCCCTCTACGGCGAGGCACCGATCGAGTTGCTCGTGCAACAGTGCTGCGGCGCAATCGCGAACCATTGCGCGGTCGGAACGCAAGCATTGCACTAGCGCCGTCACGCCAGGCTGGCCCAGCGGGACAAGCCGAGAGAGAGTCGGGCGGACGTCGGCATCTGGCGTGCTAGCAACTTGCGACAGGATCGTCTGAGCATCCGAAGCGGGCTGGAGCGTGCTAGCTCCCCACCAGAGGCCACCCAGCATTATTGCGATGATGCCCGCGACCAGCGCGCAGCGTCTGCGCAATGGTCGTGGAAAACTTGCCAAATCGCTTAGTTTGGCCATCTTGTCGCTCCCGGGGGCAAATGCGAAACGCCAATAGCGTGCTGAGGGGGCGAATTGTCCGATGCTATGCGGATTTCTACAAGGTCGGTTCTGCTGAATTCAGCCTCTAGACAGCAAAATTGACCGCTAGCGGGCCAGATAGTTTTGCTTCCGCAGAGTTTGGCTGTGCCTTGCATCGTGCCGTAGCCGAATTATCCCTATGTCCGATACGACCGTTACAAATTCCGCGCGGCTTTGGGGGGAACCATGGCACGTCGAAAGTACAATTTCTTTGGGTTTGGCAACTGGCCGCTGGCCAATGTTGGCCGTTGGCCGCTGAACAGTGCCCGTCGATTTTCGGCGGCGATGCTGGCAGTGTCATGCGTGCTTTCCGCTGTTGAAGCGATAGGAGCGGCACCTGAAAAGCCAAAGGCGGTTACGTCGCGGGCCGCTCGCGACGAAGCAGCGCGCTCCATTCCGTTTGATTTGCTCACACCCGAGGCACAAGCCAAGGCAGCAAAAGTGATCAAGAATACCAGCCTGTTCCGGCGACTGCCTGTCGAGAAGTTTGACTGCGCGCCGGAGATGTATCAGTTTGCTGTGCATAATCCGGATGTGGTGGTCAATATCTGGGAAGTGATGGGGATCAGCCAGATGTCCCTGGAGCGCGCTGAAGGCAATCGCTACAAGGTCGTCGACGGCGAAGGGACCAAGGGGCACTTGGAGTATCTGTTCAAATCTCCAGAGCTGACGATCATTTATTCCGAAGGAACCTACGACGGCCGACTGTACCCGCGAACGGTGCGTGGGGCGTGCGTCATGGTCTTGCGCAGTTCGTATCAACGCGAACCAACCGGTCGCTGCATTATCACCAGCCGGCTGGATACGTTTCTGAGCGTCGAAAACCTTGGTGTGGAAATTCTGGCCAAGACGTTTCAACCGATCATTGGCAACGCGGCAGACCATAACTTTGCCGAGTCGGGGATCTTCATCAGCAAGCTCTCCAGAACTGCTGAGACCAACGAAGATGGTGTTATCCGGCTGACCAAGAAGCTCGACCGGATCAGCCCTGAGACGAAAGCTGGCTTTAGTCGGGTCGTATCTCATGTGGCCGCAAATGTGGCCTTCAATGAGCCAGACGAACCAGACAGCGACACGCGACTAGTTCGCGGGCCGACTGAGGTTCCGCAACGCAGCCCACAGCGGTAGGTTTGAAGCTGCGCGTTTTTATTTCACCGCAGAGAACGCAGAGAGCGCAAAGGAAGCGCAGAGGGTCGGATTGCCAGAATACTCGAGAGCGGTGAGCTGAAGGCGCAATCTACGAAAGTCTAGGGGCGCTATAAAGCGCATAGCAGGAACAGGCGGCATATCCTGCATTCTTGAACTGCGCACCGGAGGGTGGAGCGAAAACTCCTCCGGTTTTCCCGAGCAATGCGGATTATTCTACTCTGTGGTGCGAAGTCGCGTGCCATGTTTAAGTACGATCGATCCAGTTCACATTGCTTCGCAACCCGGGCCACTCACAGGCATGATTTGCCTGTGTCTTAGTTGGCCCGGCTTTTGTGCGACACGCGCAGAACGAAACTCATGGCCACCTATCAAGTTCGTCATTACGGCTCGGCCGCTGAATTACGCGCTGCTGCCCCTGCCTGGGATGACTTATGGCACCGTAGCAACAACTCAATTCCCAGCGCACGTGCCAGCTTGATTGCGCTTTGGTTGGAAACATTTGCTCCCCAGGCTGATTTTCGCGCGATCGCCATCGAGCAAGATGGGCAACTGGTGGCCGCTTTACCACTCGTCGGCAGTCGTTTGCGCGGTGTGCTGCGCGTCGGTAAACTTCCGACTGGCGTCTGGGGGGAAGCGGGGGACCTGCTGGTCGATCCGACGTGCGATGTGCCGGCTGTACTTGATCACATGGTTGCAGCATTGCGGCGGTTGCCGTGGCCACTGCTGTGGCTCGACAGTGTTCCGATCGAGTCCGGCGAATGGCAACAGTTGCGCGAGGCACTCTCTCGGAATCAACTGCAACATCAGTGGCACGAACGGTTTCGGATTGGCAAGATCAATTGCAATCGGTCGTGGGGGCAGTATCAGACCGACTGGTCGGGCAACTTCCGCCGCCAGATGCGCAAGATGGTCAAGCGTGCCGAACAATTGGGTGGGGTGGAGCTGGTTACTTCGCGCCCAACACACGCCGCCGAGATCGATCGCTGTCTGGCGGAAGGTTTTGCGGTTGAAGATCGTGGCTGGAAGGGAGCGGAAGGGACTTCGGTTCTGAAGAACCCGGTGGCGTATGAGTACCTGCGGCAACAGGCACATGAAATGGCGCGGCTGGGACATTTGGAGCTGACCTTCTTGCAACATCAGGGGCAATCGATTGCGTTTGAATACGGCTGGCTTGGCAAGGGGACGTATTACTCCCCCAAGGTCGGCTACGACGAGGCGTTTGCACAGCTCTCGCCAGGGCAACTCATCCGCCTGAAAATGTGTGAACGGTTCTTTGCCGATCCAGAGATCCACACCTGGGATTTCTCTGGCCCATTGGTCGAGGCGACGGAGAAGTGGACGACGGATAGCTATCCGGTGACGCGGATGGTGATCAGCACCGGCCAACTTCGCGGGCGTGTTCTAATGCACGCCTATCAATCGTGGTGGCCAAAAGTGCGACAAGCACGAGACTATCTTCGCTCGCGGCGTTCTAGCGAATGTGAATCGAACGCTGCAGCGAGTAAATCGGCCGACAGGACGACTAACACTGCGGCTGATATTCGGACAGCAGCACCGCTAGCGGCGCCGGTGGACGTATCTTGCGACGTGACCGCTTCCGTAATGCAAGAGCGGTAGGAGCGGCCCGCTTCACCGCTACACCAAACGCGGCGTATCTCGTAGAATCAGGCTTTGCAAAAGCTGATTTTAGGTTCGCGACAGGAAGAGCATAGACGATGAGCGTGTCCAAGCTGCGTGCAGTAATTTTTGACCTCGACGGATTGATGTTCAATACGGAGCAACTTTACCAGCAGGTCGGGACCGAGATCCTTCGTCGCCGCGGCAAGACGTTTGATGATGAGTTGCTCGACCGGATGATGGGGCGACCTTCGCGCGATGCGCTGCAGATCATGATCGACTGGCACTCGCTGGCCGATACGGTGGCCATCCTGTCCGATGAGACGGATGTGATTTTCGCCGATATTCTGGATACGCAACTGGCTTGCATGCCGGGCCTAGTGGAACTGCTGGATAAGCTTGAAGAACATGGCATTCCTAAGGCGATCTGCACCAGCAGCGGACGCCGCTTTGTGAACAATGTGCTGTCGCGATTCGAGTTCGGTCCAAGGTTTCAGTTCATTCTGACGGGCGAAGATGTGACCCACGGTAAGCCAAACCCGGAAATCTATCTGGCGGCGGTGAAGCAGTTTGGCTTGCAGCCACATGAGGTGATGGTCTTGGAAGATAGCCAGAACGGCTGCCGTGCGGCGATTGATGCCGGGACCTTTGCGGTGGCGGTGCCCGGAGGCCATAGTCGGCGGCATGTCTTTACCGGTGCAGCATTGCAGGTGGATAGTCTGGCCGATCGTCGGATTTATGAGGCACTGCGGATTGAGACCGACTAACGGGACTCCGCCCTTAACCACTCCTTCAGCCTCCGCATCCCCTCCTCCGTCGACACCCGCGGGCTGTAGCCAAAGTCGCGTCGTGCGGCGCTGATATCGAAGTAGTGGGACTTGCCGAGTTGTGAAGCAAGAAAGCGTGTCATGCGTGGCTCGCGCTGAATGTTGAGAGCGCGATAGGCTGTTTCCATTGCCGCACCAATGCGCCAGGCGGCCGCAAGGGAGATTCCACGTTTCACTGGCGGCAATCCTGCCAGTGCCAGTAGTTCATTGATCCAATTCCAACAGTTCACGGCTGTTCCTTGACTCAGGAAGTAGGCCCGACCGGCGACGGGGGAGATCGCGCCATCGCTGCTACCAGCTAACGCATCGGCAGCTTGCAGATGCGCCATAGCTGCATTCTCGACGTAGATCATATCGATCAGGTTCGTCCCGTCCCCCACGCGCCGCAACTGTTTACTTCGTTGACGTTCCAGCAGTCGCGGCACCAGATGCCCATCGCGCGGCCCCCAGATCAAGTGCGGGCGTAGAGCACAGGTCAGTAGACTTCCTGGCTCGTTCGCGGCCAATACCGCTTGTTCGGCAATCGCCTTCGACTTGGGATAGTGTGCCAGCCAGTGCGTTGGATAGGGAGCAGACTCATCCGCATTGCATTGATCGCTGCCATCAAATGTCACGCTCGGGCTGCTAGTATAGATCAGCCGTTGCACCCCGTGCGTTTGGCAACCAGCCAGAACAGCTTCCGTACCAAGGACATTGGTCGCATGAAATTTTTTCCACGGTCCCCAGATACCGGCTAGGGCGGCGACATGAAAGACTGTATCAACCCCCTGACAGGCAGCGCCAACCGCCTCTGAGTCATGGAGTGTCCCGGCGACTTGTTCGACCCCCAGTAGCTCCAGTTCAATACTGCTGCTGCGCGAGAAGCTACGCACGCGATCACCGCGCGCGATGAGCTGCTCGACGATGTATCGTCCTAAGAAACCACCTCCACCGGTGACTAGTGCGAACAAAGACGGCGCTCCAATGCATTGCAAATATTATTGGCAAGTTGCATTCTAGTTTACTCGATCGTGGCTCGCAGTTGACGAGTAGCCCAGACGGCCAGCTTTTCGCGAAAGATTTTTGCGTTATGCCGGATATCGACCGGCAAATGGCGGCGGAAGAGAAAGTACTGAATGCCCCTAGTATGTTCGTGCCTGGCGGCGAGCAATAGCAGTTCCCGGTAGAAGCTAACGTGCGAATCGCCAGAATAAGGGAACTCTCCTTTCTTTGGCTCGATGACAATCGCCGGTGAAATCACTCCCTTGACCTGTACCGCCACGAGTGCCGATCGTCGCACGCGGCGGTGCGTGTTGAATATTGCCTCGCAGGGGATCGTGTACATCGCACGCTCGGCGGTAACAACTCGGTGGGCCACACGCCCGCAAAACCAAAAGCGGTCTTGTTCATCGAGGTATCCACAATCCCCCATGCGGTGCCAGACAGCGCCGCCTGCCGAACTGTCGGCAATCTTGGCCGTGGCATTTGCTTCGCGGCGCGTGACGTATTCGGTGGTAACGACCGGCCCGCGGACAATGAGTTCGCCGATGTCGCCAGCCGGGAGTGGAACGGAATCGTCGATGGACTTGATCGGGCCGTCGACAATCTGAATCACGCGCCACTCAATACCACTGAACCGTTTGCCAACGCAAACTCCCCTCCCCTTCTCCGTCGCGGGCCAGGTTTCTTGCAATACTTCACTGGCCGTGATTGTGGATACCGGCAGCGCCTCGGTAGCTCCGTAGGGCGTATGCATCTCTGCTTCCGGCAACAGACAGTTCGTCATGGCGGAGAGGACTCGCGCCGGGACCGGTGCCCCAGCAGAAAGCACGCGACGGAGTGTTGGCAACGTAATTGCTTTTTCTTGGCAATACGGGCCGACCTTATCCCAAACCGCGGGAGAGGCAAAGCTTTGTGTCGCCTGCCACTGCGTTATCGCTTCGACAATATTGGCCGGATTCGCCTTCGCCGGGCGAGAGGCGTTCATCCGTGGAATGACCGTTGTCACTCCCATCGCGGCATTGAACAGGCCAAAAAGCGGAAAGCACGGCACATCGATTTCGCCGGCTTGAATGTTGTATCGCTCTTGAATCTGCACTGCCTGCCAGGCAAAGTTCCGATGGTGATAGTGGACACCCTTGGATGGCCCGGTGCTGCCGGTGGTGAAAATAATCGCCGCCGAGTCGGTCGGCTGCAACTGCGGCAGCGCGACGTCCCCAGCTCCAAGTGAGCGAATCTGATCCAGCGATTTTCCACCTGGCCAGACGCTTCGCCCAACGGTGACGTTCAGCTTTGCTTTTGGAAAGCGATGTCTAAACAGTCTTCGCAGCATCTGGGCCTTGGGAATGCCGACAAATCCCTCCGGTTCCGCGTCTTGCAAACTGCGAAGTAGATTGCGCCCTCTCATGCCGGGGTCGATCAGAATCTGCACTGCGCCACTTTCCAACAGCGCAAATACCAGGGTGATGAAGTCGATACTTGGCGGCACCATAAGCGCGAGACGCATGCCCGGGCGGACCCCGGCGGCGACGAGGCCTGTGGCGATTGTGCGACAATCGGCCGATAGCTGTGCAAATGTCACCGTGCGATAGATCCGCTGCGACTGCGCATCGAAGCGCTTGGTTGGCTCGGCAATCGCAATCGCATCAGGCCGTGTAGTGGAGGCATGATGCAACATTTGCACAATCGTGGAGTGCGGAGGCGCGGGGTTGCTCATCGGCGGACCTGCATTTCCAGATAACCTAGCACTAGCTCTGCCGCGTCGACCTGCAACGTGGTAGAGAGTGCCTTCCAACCAGGGACGGCGTTGACTTCAATCGCATACAGCTTGCCATCGGTGCCAGGCAAAATATCGACTCCGGCAATGGTGGCACCAACTGCCTCCGCCGCTGTCAGCGACAATTCCCGCAACTCGTCAGTCAATTCAGTTGCTTCTGCTATGCCTCCCAGGCTGACATTCGTCCGCCAATCGGTATCGCTGCGACGACGCATGGCGAGTACCTTGGGGCCAATCACCAGCAGCCGTAGATCGTAGCCATGATGCGGGATGAACTCTTGCACATACAGCACCGCGCCAAGCTGCGATAGCATTCTGAACGCTCGCTCCGCCAGCGCCGCGTCTGTCAGGCGTGCGATGCCGCGACCTTCGCTGCCAAACAGCGGCTTCACCACCACATCGCGACCGAGGTGTTCAAACGCGCTGAGTGCATCTTGCGGCGTCTGGCAGACAATCGTACGGGGTACACGCAAGCCGGCGGCAGCCAGCTTGGCCGTTGTCAGATACTTGTCTACGGCACACTCTAGCGCGCGAGGAGTGTTGACGACGAGTGTGCCCGCTGCTTCCAGTCGCCCGAGCAAGTCCATCCGAAAGATGATCTGTTCCAGCGAACCGGGGGGCATAGCCCGGACCAGCACAGCATCGAACTGGCGCAGGTCGTTTTGCTGGTGATGAAACGATGCTAGACCATCTGATTGCACTGTCGCACTCAATTGCGAAAACGGAATCGCAACGAGTTCGTGCCGGTCCGCCGCAGCGCGCTTCAGATCCTGGAAGTACCAGCTATCGGGATTGGAGAGGATGGCGAGGCGCATCGTGGTTACGCTCGGGCTGATGTGTAACCGCTTCGCGGTAACGGGTGGGGTGGGGAAGTTTACCCCAGGTGCGCTGCGCGACCTGGGGCTGTGGTATGTAACGCCTTCGGCGTATTTGTGTTCGATGATTTGCACACGAGTGCTGCGTCCACTCTTGAACTTAATATTGAAGTTGACTTAAACGCATAGCACTGCTGGCAAGCCAGCAGTGGCACCCAAACTAATATTGTAACAGGGCCATCAATTCACAAACGAGCGCTGAATCAATTCAGGCATCAACCGGCCGGCCTGAAACGTCCGCCCGGTGTCCAGGTTGCAAAGCTGCACCACCGCCGGGCTGAACAGCAACGGATCCATCTTGTAAAAATCGTGGTCGTAGCGTTTGAATAGCTCGGCAAATAAGGCCCCATGATCGCTCGACGCGGCACTGACCGCTTTGGGAGCGATCTCGGCCAGCGAATCGTCGTCACCGCGAACCCAGAGGGTGACTTCGCCCCCGTAGAGGATCGCGTCATTCGTCCGACCGATCGCTGCCAGGTCGTTTTTCGCCACCGGCGGTAACGGGGCTGTTCCGAAGGCGCTTTCAATCCGGCTTAGATCAAAGCCAAGCTCAAACAATTTATGCAGCGCGGTCTCAACCGACCGGGCTACAATCTGCACCGTGCCGGCTTGCGAGGCCGTTGGCGCAACGGCCAGCGCCAACTCGGCGACTTCGATACGGCAGTCCTTCGCAACATTGGCACAGATTTCCTCGCTGGGAACTGTACGTGTTTCCAGCACGCCGACTGCCACCTCGGCAGTTTCGCGGCCGCCGATCTGTTCAAACAACTCTTCCTTGCCGGCGGCGGCACGCATCGCACCGGATCCCATTGCGAAGAATTTGTCACCGCTGATCTTCCAGCCCGCATACTGCGACTGCATGCACGCCACGACCGGGTTATCTGTCATGACACTGATCGCCGCACCATTCCAGAGCGTACGATCCGCCGGCAACACTTTCACCGATCCGTGCCCGGAGAGGCAGATCTCGGCGAGTCGCAAACCGGCTTCCAGGCCACCGGGGGCGTTGATCCCAAAGTCGAGTATCAGCGGGCCGTCCAGCGTGAATGTGGCACCGATGCGCAGGCGCTGACGGTCGTAGTAGCATTCATCCACCAGCGCACGGGCACGGTCGTTCAAACCGCCCGGCGGATGGAGTGTATCGTCAAATGGAGGCATGGGAGCAGACGGCAAAAAAGGCAAAGCAAATCGGTCCAGTTATGATGGCGATTACGGGGCCGGTTGGCAATGGTGCCCCTGACCGTTCGTCATCCCGTCGGATCAATCTTTTACCGCGGAGGACGCAGAGAGCGCGCAGAGAATGAACAATACCCCTATCCAGTTCATCCTTGTTCAATTGAACAGAATTAAGAAAGGCAGCATAAATCAGGATCAGGAACAACTGAACACGGGGTAAGCTTCCTCTCTGCGTCATTCCTCCGCGTACTTTGCGGTAAGAAAAGGACTGGCAAGTCGGCGCGATTTCTAATGAACCATCCGGTTGGCAGAAACGGTTTTGCCTGCGATACTTAGCACGTGAGAAAAATTCCTGGTCCTGATAAGTGAAGTGCAACTGTGCCTAGCTTAACCGTCGAAAATTACGTCAAGGCGATTTACCAGATCTGCGCCGACCAGCAAGGCGCTCCGGCGGCAACCGGACAAATCGCCGCGTCGCTGAGCTTGCTCCCTGGCACGGTGACCAGCATGCTGAAGACGCTCAGCGAGAGTAGCCTGGCGACTTATACGCCGTATGAAGGGGTGATGCTTACGCCCGCTGGAACGGCGCTGGCGCTGCGAGTCCTTCGCCGGCATCGGCTGATCGAACTCTTTCTGGTGCGCACGCTGGATCTGACCTGGGACGAAGTTCACGAAGAGGCCGAGCACATGGAGCATGCCGTTAGCGACTGGCTGGTCGATCGGATGGACAAGTATCTGGATCACCCCGAGGTGGACCCGCACGGCGATCCGATTCCGCGTGCCGATGGAAGTGTGCCCGACAGTCAGCATCGAACACTGACCGACTGCAAGGCGGGTCAGCGGTTTCGCCTGGTGCGGGTCGTGGATCAGTCGCCGGAGTTCTTGCGGTATCTCACGTCGTCTGGGCTATTGCTGGGGACCGAGGGAACCATTCAGGCCAACTCGCAAGAAGCGGCGACGGTCACGGTTGCCGTGGAGGGAAAGTCCACCTCGCTTGGTCATGAAGCGGCTGCCAAGGTGCTGGTGCAGGTAGTGGAGTGAACCTTCTCGCGCCGCGAAGTGTCCTAGCCACGGAAATTCAAGAATCGCCTAGGACCGTGCCATGAATGCAACAGGCCCGCTCTACCAACTGATCAGCCCGTGGGAGAATGACTGCGAGTTACGGCATTTGATACCGTACGCCGCAGGCGTTGCACAACACAGCCCCAGGTCGCGCAGCGCACCTGGGGTTAGAGTAGGCTATGAACAAGTACCCCGCAGGGGTTCAACAGAACATCGCTGACCTACAAAGGGGCAGGACAATGTCGCAATCGCTAACGCAAATTTATCTGCACATTGTTTTTTCCACGAAAGGACGTAAAGAGCTCCTACAAGAGCAGACGATTCGCCGCGGGACGGAAGCGTACCTAGCCGGCATATGCCGCGAACAGGGTTCGCCTGCGGTGCAGATCGGTGCCGTTGTAGATCATGTGCATATTTTATGTCGGTTGGGCAAGGCGATTTCCGTCGCGGATTTGATTCGCGAATTGAAACGAGATTCATCCAAATGGATGAAGACACAAGGTTCGACGTTGTCAGAGTTCCATTGGCAAGGAGGTTATGGAGCCTTCTCAATCAGCCCCGGCCATGTCCTGAAACTACAGCACTACATTGCCAATCAGGAAGAACACCACCGCGCCGAAAGTTTTCAGGATGAATTCCGGCGGCTCTGCAAGAAGTACGGCGTCGAAATCGACGAACGGTACGTGTGGGATTAGCGGCGCAAATAATGACGGACGACCAATTGTTTAACCGCTTCGCGGTAACCGGTGTCATTTTACACGTGTACCCAAGGTGCGCCGCTGCGCGTCGACCGTTGGGCTGTGTTGTGAAACGCCTGCGGCGTAGAAGTGCGAGCGTCGTTTGAAAGTTATTCCGCAATCCCTGGGTGATTGGTGTGATATCCTGCGGCGTAGGAGGAAACGCCTACGAACTCAACATGTTGCTGTCCTCCTATCCTGAACTAAACCGTCCCCTCCGACGCATCCGCAATCCGCGGTTCCGGTGGCTCAATGACCACCTTCGGTTTGCGGTCGGCAGTGGTGCCAGGCACAATCGCCGGGCTGGTGGAGGTCTCTTCCATGATCTCTTTCAATTCGGTGGCGTCGATCACTTCGCGCTCCAAGAGTCGCTGAGCGAGTAGCTCCAGAGAAGCACGGCGCGATTCGAGAATATCGCGCACCTTTTCAATGCCATCGTCGATGATTCGGCGCACTTCTTCGTCAATCTCGCGCGAGGTCTGCTCGCTGAAACTGCGTGGGCTGCCTAGCTCTGCACCGCCACCGGCCAAGAACGGCGAGCGGTTGCTCTCGCGGAAATTCACACGGCCCAGGCGGCTCATGCCAAATTCCATGACCATGCTACGGGCCAGTTCGCTGGCTCGCTCCAGGTCGTTCTGCGCACCGGTGGAGATATCTTCAAAGACAATCTCTTCGGTAATCGTCCCGGCCAGCAGCACCTGAATGCGGCTCTCCAGTTCGCTCTTGGTCATCAGGTAGCGATCCCCCTCGGGGCGCTGCATGGTGTAGCCCAGCGCGGCCAGCCCACGCGGAATGATCGAGACCTTGTGAACCGGATCGGTATTCGGCAGGCAATAGGCCACCAGCGCGTGACCACTTTCGTGGTACGCGACGCGCTGCTTCTCATCCAGGTGAATGACGCGCTGCTTCTTTTCAAGGCCAGCGGTAACGCGTTCGACACCATCGTTGAATTCTTGCATGCCGACGGTGGTGCGACTCTTTCGGGCGGCCAGCAGCGCCGCTTCGTTGACCAGGTTGGCAAGATCGGCACCGACAAAGCCACTGGTCAGCCCGGCAACTTCCTTGAGCGAGACGTTGCTATCGAGCTTTACGTTCTGCACGTGGACTTTGAGAATCGCCTCGCGGCCTCGGACATCCGGTCGGTCGACCAGCACATGCCGGTCAAATCGACCAGGACGCAACAGTGCCGGGTCGAGCGTTTCTGGCCGGTTACTAGCGGCCAGCACAATCACGCCGCTATTGCCTTCAAAGCCGTCCATCTCAACCAACAGCGCATTGAGCGTTTGCTCACGTTCATCATGCCCGCCCACGACGCTGGAACCGCGGGTCTTGCCCAGCGCGTCCAATTCATCGATGAAGATAATGCAGGGTGCCTTGGCTTCTGCCTGCTGGAACATATCACGCACTCGTGCTGCACCAACGCCAACGAACATTTCGACGAAGTCCGAGCCTGACAGGCTAAAGAACGGCACGCCCGCCTCCCCGGCGATGGCCTTGGCCAGCAAAGTCTTGCCGGTTCCCGGCGGGCCGACGAGCAGAATCCCCTTGGGAATACGCCCACCAAGCACTTGAAACTTTTCGGGAGTCTTCAGAAACTCGACGACCTCGCGCAGCTCTTCGACCGCTTCGTCAATGCCGGCGACATCGTCAAACGTAATTCCAAGATCCTCTTGAGCGTACATCTTGCCACGGCTGCGGCCAAAGGCCATTGGCGAACCGGCACCACCCAGTCTGCGCATCATCAAAAAGATGACCAGCACGAACAGGGCCGTGACGACGATCATCGGGATGTAGCTTTTCCAGACGCTCGGGGCTTCGGAATGATTGAAGTGTACCTCGTGTTGGTACATCAGTGCTTCCAGAGCCGCAGAAGAGTGTTCGTTGCGGCCGATATCAGTCACAAACGGGACGCGTTCGGTCTTGGGCTCTTCTGGCTTGGTTCCCTCAGCAGCGGCCGCAACGGTGCCCCCTGCTTCGACTTTGGGCGCATCGGTTTTTGCGACAGATGTGCCGTCGGCTGCGGTGGTCGATTTTGCGGGCGTGGCATTTGAGTTAGGTGATTTGGCCGTGTCTGCGATTTCTGTGTCAGGAGAGGCTTTTGGCTTGGCACTGTCGCCGGCAGACGGGGCAAACAGGTCGGCGGGCTTTGAGTCTTTGAGTTTGGTTCGCTGCACGGTGCCGATGACCTGAAAATCCTCCAGCTTAATGTCTTTGAGCTGCGAATATTCGACGCTGTTATCCTGCGAACGGACCACACGCAGTGCTGGATTCGGATTGTCGTTGTTCTCCACCAACTTTTTAAAGTCGCTGAAGTCGATCTTCACCTGACTGCTACTGGCGTTGTAGGTCACAATCACGAGGATTGCGACGCTCATGATCACAAACAACCACAATGCACCCTGGCCGAACCCGGTTGGTTTGCGGTCTGCCGGTTTGCGTTCCGCCGGTTTGGCCTTGTTCTCGGGTTTATTTTCCATTCGGAATCTGATCCTTCGTAAGTAAGCTCAAAACGAAAACTGTGCCGTGGTACCACCTTCGGGCCAACCTTGGCCAACGACGATCACCGTGGTATCCACATGACGTTATCATCTACATTGCGTCATTCCAGGGTGCCCCCATGAATTCCCGGCAATTGTCGGGAAATGCGTGCCGAACAGCCCGTGCAAACCTCCTTTTGCAACAAATCGGCACAACCACGACCAAATTGGTCCACAGATACTCTGTATTTTACGTCATCCTAAGGCCATAGGTTCAGACCTATTGCCTTGCACTATCCTATGCATCACCACCTGAACTTACAACGATCCAACCGTTCCGCGCGGGGCGAGAGCCGGAACGCTTGAAGTTGGGTTGTCGCGTTGCAAGTATCCATTTACAATCAGCTTAGGAAAAGGGGGTATCAGCGGTTAATTGCCTGTTCGGGAAAGTTTGCTTCCCCGGCACGGTCCAAACCGTTGCTGCCTCCGTAGTAAATCAGTGCTACCTAATCGAGGGAATTGCGCCAGCGGTGCAGCCCGACCGGGTAGCTGAGTTAGCGGCATAATTGGCTCGCCTGGCGGTTTAGCGTCGCAAGAATTGGCCCCAGTGGGCGAATCCCTTTAGGTGCTGGCAATCGTTTGAAATGGGCCGCCGCCGGCAAACTGCTGGCCGGACCAACCACATCCTTTTGACTTTGACGCGGATAATTCCTGCTGAACCTCACATGAACCCTCGAGCCAAGAATATCGCGGTATTTGGCTCGACTGGCAGCATTGGGGTTAATGCTCTGCGCGTCATTGCGGCGGCACCGGGCTGCCTGCGTGCGGTGGCGCTTTCGGCGCATTCCAATACCGAGCTGGCGTTAACACAGGCGATCGAACACCGGCCACTCTGGCTAGTTATTACAGATCCACGGGCGGCTGCGGCGCAAGACTGGAGCAGTCTGCCCCCTGAAACGGAACTACTGACCGGGCGAGAGCAACTTGAGGCGGTCATCTCGCAAGGAGCAGCTTCGGCTACCCGCAGCGAGCGGATTGATACCGTACTAGCGGCGATCGTCGGCAGTGCCGGGCTGCATAGCACCTGGGCCGCCGTTCAAGCCGGCATGACGGTGGCATTGGCCAATAAAGAGACACTGGTGCTGGCCGGATCGCTGTTCATGCGCGAGGCGGCCAAAACCGGCGCGACGATCCTGCCGGTCGATAGCGAACATAGCGCGGTGTTTCAGTGCCTGCAAAGCGGGCGACGATCAGAATTGCAGCGAATCATACTGACTGCCAGTGGTGGGCCGTTTCGCAATCATACTGCCGAGCAACTGCAAAGCGTGACGGTCGACGATGCACTGCGGCATCCCAACTGGCAGATGGGACCAAAAATCACGATCGACTCAGCCACCATGATGAACAAGGCGCTAGAGATCATCGAAGCGCGGTGGCTGTTTGATTTGCAACCAGAGCAGATTGACGTAGTCATTCACCCGCAGTCGATTGTGCATTCGCTGGTTGAATTCATAGACGGTTCGGTAATCGCACAGCTTGGTCCACCGGATATGAAGCTACCGATCCAGTATGCGCTGCGTTATCCAGAACGCTGCGAGGGGATTGCGCCGCGGCTGGATTTTCAAGAGACACTGCGGCTGGACTTTTCGCCCCCCGATCACGATCGATTTCCCGCCTTGGAACTGGGGCTGGAAGCGGCCCGCGTGGGCGGGACGGTAGGAGCAGTTTTGAATGCCGCCAATGAAGCGGCTGTTGGACAATTTCTGGCCGGCGAATTGCCGTTTTGCGACATCGTGCCGGCCTGTCGACGTATTATTGAGCAACATCAATTTGAATCTCAGCCTTCGCTTGCCCAATTGTTGGCAATCGACGGCTGGGCTCGCCAGGAGGTTACACGTTGGGTACACACCTAATTTTTGCTGGACTGTTTGATTCACTTGGGTGGATTCTGAATCCGCATAACTGGGGAATCGTCGCGCAAGTCGCGCTCGGGTTAGGCTTTGTCATTTTTGTCCACGAGCTAGGGCACTTTCTGGTGGCCAAGGCTTGCGGCGTGAAATGCGAAAAATTCTACCTCGGCTTCGATATCTACGGGCTGAAGCTCTGCAAGTTCCAATACGGCGAGACCGAGTACGGCATCGGCATTCTGCCGCTGGGCGGGTACGTCAAGATGCTCGGCCAGGACGACAATCCGTACCGTGCCTCAGAAGAAATGCAGCGTGCCAAGACGCAGACACCGCACATTCCGTCGGGCGATTTGCCCCCTGAACCGACCAGCGACCCGCATGCCCCGTACGATCCGCGCAGCTACATGGCGCAAAGTGTGCCCGAGCGGATGGCGATCATCTCCGCTGGCGTGATTATGAACATTATCTTTGCGTTTCTGATGGCGACGCTGGCCTACTACATCGGCGTGAAGGAGATGCCTTGCCGTCTCTCGGGCGTGCTGCCGGGTGGAGCTGCCTGGAAGGCGAATGCGCAACCTGGCGATCTCGTAATCAAAATCGGCGACATGGAGAACCCAAAATACGACGATTTGCGGAAAGAAGTTAGCCTCAACAAGGCAAAGCAGGATTTGGAATTTGTTGTTCAGCGAAATGGGCAGGAAAAAGTCCTGACGCTTGTTCCAAAAAACGACTTGGGAGTGCCGATGATCGGTGTCACCGGCCCACAGACGCTGGAGGTTATGCAGTCGCAGGCCGCCGAGCGCTTTTCCGCAGCGGATCGCGCCGTGCCGATGCTGCTGCCTGGTGATACGATCCTGAAGGTCGGCAATGTCGAAGTTACAACCGACGTCGCTTTGAAACGTGAACTGGTCGCACATCAGGGTGAGGAAATCAAGCTCACCGTGCAACCGCCAACTCCTCCTGCCCCACCGGGCAGCCAAGTGGGGAAATCGGAAGAGGAGATTGCCGCCGATGATGCCAAGCGCAAGCCGGCACCGATTGTGGTCACGATTCCGCCTAGCCCGGTGAAGACGCTAGGCATTGAGATGACCGCCACGCCGATCACCGGCGTGCAACTTGAATCACCTGCGGCAGTAGCAGGTTTCAAGGTCGGCGATGAACTGGTCTCGATCGACGGCCAGCCGATTGGTGATCCGTTGACGCTGGCCGATCGTCTGGCCAAGCGCGGTGCCAAGGAGGAAACCAGTAAGGTCGTTGTGCGGCGAGATAAGAAAGAGGTTCCACTTGAGGTGAAACTGCGAAAAGTCACTTGGCTGGAAGATGGATTTGGAATTGACGGCAGTGTCTCAGTGCCTGCGCTAGGTATCGCCTATCGCACTACACCAACTGTCGCCGCGGCGGTCCCAGGAAGTCCCGCCGAAAAAGCTGGTATCAAAGCGGGGGACAAGATTACTTCGGCCCAATTGGTTTTGCCGCAAGGGTACTTGCAGTCAGACATTGACGTTCGACAAGCGCCGCCACTGGGTCTGGCCGATGAAGAGACACTGCACCAATTTCGCTGGCCCGCCGTGGTAGAAGCATTGCAGACGCATCACCCACGCGGAACGGTGCGATTAACTCGCGCAACCAAGGACGAGCAGAAGCCAGACGTGATTGAGCTGGTGGCGGTGGATTCGCCAGACTACTTTAACGCCGACCGCGGGATCGTGTTGACTAACGAGATGGTCGTGCGCGAGGTGAGTGGCTTCGGTGAAGCATCGAAGTTAGGTTATCGCAAGACGGTCGATTCGCTGCTGATGGTTTATAGTTTTCTACAGCGTGTTTGGAATGGAGATATCTCGCCAAGAATGCTGGGCGGGCCGGTCACCATCGCTCAGGCCGCAGGCCAATCGGCCGAGCAAGGCTTTCCCTCGCTGCTGTTGTTCTTGACGATGCTCAGTGCCAACCTGGCCGTGGTGAACTTTTTGCCGATCCCAGTCCTGGACGGCGGGCACATGGTCTTTTTGATCTACGAAGGTGTCACCGGCAAACCGCCTAGCGAAAAGGTGTTCGTCCTGCTGACGTACCTCGGCTTCGCCTTTGTACTAACGCTGATGCTGTTCGTACTCGGACTGGACTTTGGCTTTGTGTCGCGGTGGTAGACAACGATCCTGCGATTGATGCTCGGCTCATGCTAGCATCAATCGCAGGGGTACGTTTTAGTCGCGTTGACTTATTTCGTCATAAATGCGACAAACTGGCAGTTCTTGCCTTGAATCCACATTTCCCAGGAGGGGTACTCTCATGCGTAGCACGGATGCTTTGCGCTCGGTTTGTTTTCAATTCTGTGTAGCCGCAGTAGTTGCCGCTTGTTTTCTAGGTTTCTTACAGCACGCATCGGCAGAGGCACCGGTGAAAGTCCCGGCCAAACCGGCAACCGCGACGTTGCAGCCTGGTGAAGTTGTGAACGAGCCGAGTAAGGAGGAGAAGAATGCAAAATCCCTAGAGACAAGCAAAGCTATTGACGACATGCGGCAGGTACAGAAAGCAAGAGACCTAATCAAAAAGTCTCCCGTATTTACTCAAGCCGAGTCAAACCGAAGAAAACTCAACTCGGAGCAACTCAAGGAATACCGTAGACGAATCGGTCCATTGCCAAAGTCGGTCGAGGGGGCCGAACTTCCGCAAGAGGAACTAGTCGATCTTCAGATGGATATGATGTTGATCAGCTTGCAGCTAATGGAAGCCGGAATTGAGGAGAACGTTTTACAAGCAGCATGTCAGTGCTTGGCGATTGAGCTCTTGAAACTTCGTGTCCTGGAAAACTACCTCGCTGAAATTGCCGAAGACGAACAAGCCAAAGAGGTCGATCGGCAGCAGAAAGAAGCTCATTCCGCCAAGAAGACAGTTGCGGCCAAAGCTTCTCCGGAGCCAGTCAAGTCAGGAAGTAAGCCAAAAGCCGAGTTCTCGTTGAGTGCGTCCAAGGTCTCCGCCGAAGAGGCGAATGAAGCGACGCGCAAAAAGCTGGCGGCAACTTGCAGCGTGGAGTTCGCCGATACGAGTCTGGAAGAGGCGCTGAAGGTCATCACCGACAAGGGGAACGTCCAGTGCCATATCGAGCCACAGAGCCTGAGAATGGCCGGGGGCGATCCAAATGCACCGGTTCAATTGAAGATGAAGGACGTACCGCTGGAGATGGTGCTGACACAGCTACTGCGCGACAAAAACCTGGGCTACACACTCGAGCATGGCGTCGTCATGGTTTGCACGGCGTGGAACATTCCGGCTGAAACCGAGACGAAGGTTTATGCGGCGCCGAACCATACCGAGCATGCACTTGCGATTCTGGTTCAGAATGTCTTGCAGCGTCAATCCAGTGCTATCGCCCCAGTTGCAACAAGCAGCCTGGCCAGTCATTCTGGGATGCCCCTGTATGCCAGCTTTCCGGAAGGTCTAGTAGAAGGAGGAGGTACCATCGAATGTACCGCCACTGAATGTACTGCCACCATTGCTCCTCCCACTTGTTACATTGCGCCTTGCTACCCTGGGCCAGTTGTTCGCCAAGTTCCTTACTCGTTTAACGGATTTTCCAGCGTCCATGCTTTTCGCGGCACGATTGTCGTCACAACTACCGCCGAAGAACATGGCCGGATTGAGAAACTGATCAAACAGCTCTCAGAGGCCAAAGCATTGGACGCATCTGGTCCGCAGCCGTCTGTGTGTACACCTCATGTAACAGCCGCCCCGCCGGCGTATACTTCTCCGCCGGCCTATACAACTCCGGGCTATCCGGCCTACAGTGCCCCGGGCAATCCTGCGCCGCCTCAAGTCGTGCCGGTGACCGTGTTTAATCCTGACGGCACATCTCGAACCGTCATGGCACCGCAGCCGGTGCCGGCACTTCCGCAAGCAGCACGGCCCGCGACAATACCTCCGCCCGGGGAATTTGGCACCGAGTAGAAAGTGCGCAAGAGGTTCAGAAACAAATGCTGCCGAGTCGCCGATATTGCCCGCACTTGGAAAAGGTTAAACGGCACGGGGACCGTGCTTACAACATTTGCGCGATTCCGCGCTCCGCTGGCGCGTCGCGGCGGAACTGGATTCCCGCCTGCGCGGGAATGACGGGAGGGCGGGAGAGGTGAATAATTATTCTACCGTCACGCTCTTGGCCAAATTACGTGGTTTGTCCACGTCGCAGCCGCGGAGGACGGCGATGTGGTAGGCCAGTAGTTGCAGCGGCAGCACGGTGATGATCGGCTGCAAGAAGTCGTCCACATTCGGTACGGTGATCACGTCATCGGCCAGTTCGGCAACGCGGGTATCTCCTTCGCACATCACGGCGATGACCGGGCCGCCGCGTGCTTTGATCTCTTCCAGGTTCGACATCACCTTGTCGTACACGTGCCCGTGCGGAATGACAAAGACGGTTGGCGTGTGTTTATCGACCAGCGCGATCGGGCCATGTTTCATCTCGGCGGCCGGGTATCCTTCGGCATGGATGTAGCTGATTTCTTTGAGCTTGAGTGCACCTTCCAAAGCCACAGGGAAGTTATACTGCCGGCCAAGATACAAGAAGTTGCGGCATTGGTAGTATTTTTCAGCAATGCGGCGGACCTTTTCGTTGCACTCCAGTGCTGTGGCAACGTTATCTGGCAGTTGCCGCAATTGTTCGATGATCCGCTGTCCGGCACCAAAGCTGAGATGTCGCAAGCGACCCAGATACAACGCCAACATCGCCAGCGTGAGGCACTGCGATGTGAATGCCTTGGTCGAGGCCACGCCAATCTCTGGCCCGGCATGTAGGTAAATACCACCATCGGCTTCTTGTGCGATCGTACTGCCGACGACGTTACAAATGGCCAGTGTTGAATGCCCCTTGCGTTTCATTTCACGCAGCGCACCAAGGGTGTCCGCCGTCTCACCGCTTTGTGTGATGGCAAACAATAGGGTATCACGGTCCATTGGCGGATTGCGGTAGCGTAGCTCGCTGGCGTACTCGACCTCGACAGGGATTCGGGCAAACTCTTCGATCAAATACTCGCCAACGAGAGCTGCATGCCAGCTTGTTCCACACGCGGTCAGAACCAGTCGATTGGCACCGCGCAGTTGCTGGGGCGTGAGATTCAAACCGCCAAATACGGCGGTTGCTTCCTCCATGCAGAGCCGTCCGCGCATCGCATTCTGCAAGGTCTCTGGCTGCTCAAAGATTTCTTTGAGCATGTAGTGCGGGTAGCCGTTGAGCTGCACCTGCGAATCATCAACCTCCAGTTGTCGCACGCTGTGACTGACATGCCCTTGATCGCGATGGATGACTCGTAGCGAATCAGCCGTGACGACGGCAATTTGATGATCGGCGAGATAGACAATCTGATCGGTGTATCCCACCAGCGGCGAGGCATCGCTGGCGATGAAGTGCTCGCCATCGCCAACACCGATCACCAACGGGCTGCCTAACCGTGCGGCAATCAGCACTTCTGGATAGTCGTGAAACAAAATTGCCAGGCCGTAAGTTCCGCGGAGTTGCGATAAGGCGTCGCTGACGGCCTGGATCAGGTGGTCGTACTTGCTGGACTGCGCCTTGCCGGCGGCCAGGTAGCTAGGCCCGATCGCCGAACGAGCCGAAGTGACCGGCGCGCCGTTGGCACCATTGGCATGGTCGGCAACATTGGCCTGTTGTTCTTCGATCGATTGCAGGCAACTGGCGATCAGGTGGGCAATGATTTCGCTATCGGTCGCGGAACGGAAGACGTAGCCTTCGGCTTCCAGTCGTTGCTTCAGAACGCGGAAGTTTTCGATCACACCGTTGTGAGCAATCGTCAGAACCTGCTGGCCACCAGTGTGCGGGTGCGAATTTTCGTCGGTCGGCGTGCCGTGCGTGGCCCAGCGTGTGTGGCCAATGCCGATATGACCGGGCGTTGGAAATTGGATCAGCCGCTTTTCCAGCGTATCGATGCGACCGGCCGTTTTGCAAATGGCAAAATCACCCTCGGGCGTGATGGTGGCGATGCCAGAACTATCGTACCCGCGGTATTCCAGCCGACGCAGGCCGGGGATGAGGAACTCGACCGCTTCACGCGGTCCAACGTATCCAACGATTCCACACATAACGCCAACCTTTCAAAAGATCCGGTATCTGCCGCGCTGCGAGTCCAATTATTCCGGCTGCGGCCGATAAAAAAAGGGGATGCGATGACCGCTACCGGGAGTGCAGTCCCTTTTTTCCACCTTTTCACCATAGCACGTGGCAGGAAGTCCTGGCCTGAAATGTGCCAGGGGCACTGCCTCAACATCAGGTCTAATGAACCCGCGAATCGGGATTGCCGGTTATGCCGTTTCGCCTAAACTTAACGGCTTCCCAGACCATTCTTCGATCGATATCCATGAAACCTTCGACGCCCCTGCCCCCTAGCTACATTGTGATACCAGCGCGGTTGGCGTCAACACGCTTGCCAAGAAAGCTCCTGCTGCGCGAGACTGGCCGATCGCTGTTGCAGCATACCTACGAGGCTGCACAGCGGGCTAAGTTGCCGGCGGGCATCTGTGTGGCGGTAGACAATGAGGAGCTGGAAGCCGAGGTGCGGTCGTTTGGCGGGGAGGTCTATATGACTAGCCCAGACTGTGCCAGCGGGACGGATCGAATTGCGGAGGTTGCGGCACGGCTTCCCGAGGCGGAGATTATTGTCAACGTGCAGGGGGACGAGCCCGA
>JAWXCH010000257.1:0-6177 GCA_034440595.1 Planctomycetota bacterium
GCTTTCCCAGGGCTGGCCGCCTTCCGCGAACAGATATGATGGTCAATTCTGGATCGGCGCATTGTGGGGAAAGTGATCAGTTTGAGGGCGGCGGCAACATGCAAGCGAAAATGGTCAGGGTAGGTGATGAATTTAGCGAGTAAGCGCAAGCGCTTGTTGAATCGTTCTTCGACTTCCTTTGACGGAAAACTGCTCGACTGAAATTTCGGTCCACTGCCCGGGCCTGCCATCCAGCCATCTGAAATTCGCTGCATCGAATCGGGGTTAATGTTGAGTGACAGCGCACACGCTTGCCAAAGATGGACGTGCGGCATGTGTCGCCAGAAATCCCAATCTAGTGCTTTGGGCGTCGTTGGTTGCCTTGGTAGTATGTAACCCCCTCCGCCCGTGAGCGGCCTAATTGGCGGCGGCGCTTTCGATACCTGCTTCTTGTCGTCTGGCATGGTTATATCCCCAACCGTGCCGCCAGCTTTTCGCCGGTCGCCACGATATGCCCGTCACTCAGGTGCGAATAGCGCGATACCATTTGCATGGTGCGATGCCCCAATATCTTGCTGATTTCCACCAGCGAAACGCCGCTCATGGCGAGGTATGACGCGGCGGTGTGGCGCAGGTCGTGCCAGTGAAAATCAGCGATACCGGCGGCCTTAAGCGCCTTTTCCCACGGTTGCCGCAGGTCCAGGCATTCCGCTTTTTTCGCCTTGGCGCTCGGTGGGAATACCCGATCATCCTTGAGGTTTCGCACCTTGGCGCGTTCTTGCAACAGCGTGAATGCCGTGCTCACCAGCGGCAGGGCGCGAGTCTCGCCGTTTTTGGTTTGCGTCAGGGTGATAACTTGCCGGGCAAAGTCGATTTGCCCATAGCGCAAGGTCATTATTTCGGCCTGCCGTGCGCCAGTAGAGAGGGCCAGCACCACCGCCAGGTAGAGGTCGGTGTGCGGCTTGCAAGCGGCTAGCAGTGCGGTGCGCTCATCGTCGGATAGGAATCGCACACGGCCCTTGCTCTCAGCGGGTTTCTTGATGCTACCGCATGGGTTTTTTTCCAGCCATTGAAGTTCCTTCACGCCATAGGCGAGACAGGCGGACAAGGCGGCCAGGTAGCGATTGACGGTGGCCCCGCTGCGTTTCGACCGTTCGCGCTTTGCGTCCTGGTCGTCGTTGCCGGTGGCGGGTGTGGCGTACCGTTGCGTTTCAACTACCAGCATTTTGTCACGCTCTTTGGCGATACGCACTGGCGTAATCGCGTCGAGCAGGTCGGGGCCGAACACCTCGCGCCAGTGTTCAATGCCACGCTTGCGATGCGTGAAGCTCAGCAATCCGGCGGCGCTTATGAGGTATTCGTTCGCCAGTTCGTTGAACGTATGGCGCTTGCTCTGCCCGAAATGACGGCCCGCCTTCATGTCGGCCTCGGTCTTCTTGGTCCAATCTTTCGCGTCGGTCTTGCTCTCAAAGCTCGCCGTCTCTGGCGCAAACCCCTTGATGCGAACCTGCACCCGATAAGAGGTCTTGCCGTCCCGTCCTGCTCGCTTCTGAATCGTTGCCATGATGTTTTTCCCTTCGCTGGAACTGACAAGCGAAGCATAGAACAAACAGCAACAAATAACAACGAGGGATATATAATCTTATGAAAATATAACTTAACTAATTGATATATTTGTAATAATAATATTATCGGCACACTTATGGCACAAAATAGGTCAAAAACGGGCACTTATCTAAAACGTCGAGGACTTTGTCCAGAGGAAGGAACGGTGCCGAATGGGTAAAGCGAAGGCGAAGTAAACCGGCACATGACTAGCTGCGTATTTCACGTCATCGTGACCGGTGATTTCACCAAAGCGTGACCGACGTTTCACGGCATCGTGACCGCGATTTCACGCTGAGCGTGACCGATTTGGGGATGTTGCATGGATAGTTAAATGTAGGCTTGCCGCTTTTTTGAAAGCGAGCGGGCATGCCCCAGGACAAACTATCCATGCGCAAGATACGAGACGTACTTCGATACCGCCACAGCACCGACCTGAGCCTGGAGGCTGTTAGCGAAAGACGCAAAGATCGGCGCGAAGATGAACAACGCCCGAGGCGAGACGGTCGCGGAAAAGCCGTCATTCCGCAGTGCATTCAAACGCCGCCGCTGCATCGTGCCGATGGCGGGATTCTATGAATGGAAGGCGACGCCAGCAGGCAAGGTGCCGCACTACTTCAGCATGTGATGATGTGTTTGCGGCAGCCGGACTGTGGGAACACTGGCCGGGAAAGGATGGCGCGGAGTCAGTCGACAGTTTTACGATCATCACAACAGCGGCCAATGCGATCATGGAACCGATTCATGACCGGATGCCGGTGATACTACCGACGGATGCAATTGATGCTTGGCTTGATCCAGACAACGCCGACGACCTGCAAGAACTGCTGGTGCCCTACCCTGCTGACGCAATGCAGGAATGGACAGTCAGTACGCGGGTCAACAACGCACGGAATGAGAGCGAAGAATTAATTACTCCGATTTCGTGAGGGGGGCACTACATTTACTTCGCCATACCCACGGCGAAACAGGTGTGCGGATAAGATGAAACTCCTGCTCCTGCGGTTCGGCAACTCCGAGAAACTCTATCAGGCGAAGCTCAGTCGGTCGCGGGGTCAGGTCGCTTTCTTGCCCCAGTACGGATAACCAGTTCTCAATGACTGCTATTGGCAGCCAGAAGCGGTCCTTCGGCACGAACCATTTGAGAGGGGTCCTCGCCCTCACAGGATTGTAAAAGTCTGAGAACAGCCCATAATCAGCCGGGTGTTTCGAGGGGGAGAACATGCCTGAGAAATTGTTTCGCGTACTCAGTCTCGACGGTGGCGGGGCAAAGGGCTTCTACACTCTGGGAATACTTCGGGAGATTGAATCCTTAATCGGATGTGCGTTACACGAGCGCTTCGATCTGATCTACGGAACGAGCACGGGCGCGATCATTGCGGCAATGCTATCGCTCGGGAAGAGCGTCAAAGAAATCCAAGGGGTCTACACCACCCACGTCCCAACGGTGATGAAGGAGAGCTCCGCCGCCGATAAATCGAGGGCGCTTACCACCCTGTCGGAAGAGGTCTTCGGCGCCGCAAAGTTTGAAGAGGTCAAAACGAATATCGGCATAGTCGCGACCCGCTGGATTCTGGAGCGACCAATGATCTTCAAGGCGAACATCGCTCAGGCGCATGGGAGCAAGGCATCGTTTGCACCCGGCTTCGGAGTGAAGATCGGAGATGCGGTGCAGGCGTCCTGCTCTGCGTATCCTTATTTCGACCGCAAGCTCGTCGTTACAGAAAAAGGCGACAGGGTCGAACTGATTGACGGCGGCTTCTGCGCAAACAATCCCACGCTCTATGCGATTGCGGATGCAACCATCTTTATGGCAATGCCTCCGGAGAGGATCCGCGTTGTGAGCTTGGGTGTCGGCACGTACCCTCCGCCAAAACTGGGGATATTTTCGTGGGACCACTGGAAGAACAAAACGCCAGGCGTCCAGCTTCTCCAAAAGACGTTGGAGATCAATACGCAGTCCATGGACCAGCTTCGCGAAGTGATGTTCAAGCACGTCCCGACCGTTCGTATAAGCCAGTCATTCTCGGAGCCAGCGATGGCTACCGACCTGTTCGAGCACGATCTCAACAAGTTGAACATCCTGACCCAGCGCGGTGTGCAGTCGTTCGCTGAAAACGAAGAAGTGCTTAAAACATATCTTCTCTGAGGGGAGCCGGGGTAGTGCCAATTCCAGAAGCACAACTCACAACGTGGTCGCATATCGGCGCTATCCAACAATCCGCGCAAACGTATGAGGTGGTCAGAACGATCTTGAATGACAGCAGCTCCCCGTATTACTCAAAGGACTTCTCCATCTTCTTGCAAGGGTCGTACGGAAACAACACGAACGTCTACAAGGACAGCGACGTGGACATCGTAATCTGCCTCAACCAGACCTACTACACGGACCTCAGTTATCTTGAGCCAGGCGCAAAGGCCAATTACGAGAAGGTACGCAGTTCCGCGTCGTATAGGCTCGACGACTTCAAGGCGGAGGTGCTCTCTTGGCTTAAGACCAACTTCGGCGCGGCTGTGGACCCCGGAAAAAAGGCGATCTTAATTAAAGCCAGCGGGAACCGGCGCGACGCGGACGTTCTAGTCTGTGCGAAGCTTCGACGGTATCAGAAGAGCAGTAGTGGCGTCGACGGAAACTACAATGAGGGTATCTGCTTTTTCCTTCCCGATGGGACCCGCATCGTGAATTTTCCAGAGCAACATTCGGATAACTGCACCGCAAAGCATCAAGCGACGCACGAATGGTTTAAGCCAGTGGTGCGCATTTACAAGAACATGCGGAACCGCATGACTGATGAGGGAGTAGTCAAGACCGGTCTAGCACCTTCGTACTTCATCGAGGGAATGCTGTGGAATGTGCCGACGAACCTCTTTGGAGCAAGTTACGGCGATTCATTCGTAAATACGTTCAATTGGGTATTGAAAGCGGACAAGACGAAGTTCGCATGTGCGAACGATCTGTTCTGGCTCGTGCGCGACAACTCTCAGGCATGCTGGCCGACCGCCAACTTCGATGCCTACCTCGCGGCAGCGCGGAAATATTGGGATGACTGGGGCAAGTAGCCAGACAGAACAGCGAAAGCAATGACCATGGAACGCTTCGCGGTCGATGAAAGTGGCTATACAGGTTTTGACCTGATGAACACCGAGCAGCGTCTCCAGGGCGCCAGCGCCATAGCGATCAGTAACAACGAAGCGAAGCGCCTCATCAAAGAATATTTTCCGCAACTCCAGGCGCCCGAACTTAAATACGGTGCCTTGGCGCGCCGATCAAAAAATCGTGAGCGCCTCATCAGTTTGCAGAAGGACGTTCTAGCGCATCATAAATGCGTCACCTACATCTGCGATAAGCGCTTCCTCTTAATCTTGATGTTCCTCGATTATGCAACGGAGCCTTGGTATCACAAGCGCGGAGCTAACTTCTACGAAGATGGCCAGAATTACGCTATGGCCTCGCTGCTCCACTACATTGGGCCGAGCATGATGGGTGCGCTAACCTTCGAAGAAATACTGGCCGCGTTTCAGAGTGCAGTAAAAGAGAAGACTCCCGAAGCACTGAATGAACTCGTGCTCCGCGTTCGGCGGTCAAAGTGGGAGGAAACGCTTGCGGAAGGGTTCGGCCCCATTGCGATGGCCTCGCCTGAATGCCTGTCGGCCATTTCGGTTCCCGAAGTCTCGACCGACGCGGCGATAGTGGTATTGCAGTCCCTCATAAATCGAATGGAGGTCATGGCTGATGGCCCGTATCGGGTCGAACATGATCGGTCGAAGAATCTGCTCCAGTACAATGCACTGTTGCAGCGTCTCATCGCCCATGATGAAACAATCGAGTTCACCCAAACACAAATCGCGAGCATCAAGTTTCCGCTCAAATTATCGGAAGTGACTCAGGTTGATTCAAAGGACAGCCCGTCCGTCCAACTTGCGGATGTGTTAATAGGTGCAGCGATCGAAGCCGGGAATATGTTGACGGGACAGCGTCCGGCAGACATTGATCCTGAGCGGGTTTTGAGCTTGTATCGGGACGATCAATTCATTCACCTGATACCGTCGATCGATTTCGAGGAGCAGAAAAAGTTTCGTGAAGGCTCTCATGCGGCGGAAGTTATCGACTACTTTTCAAAGCACTTTAACAAGTAGGTAGTTCCTGAGCTTGCGGACCTCCACGATGAAGCTCTCCAAGCTGATGAGACACGTCTGCACGGATTCGGGTTGTTTTTCATGAAGCGGTTCAGGCGCGAGAAGGTGTACGGTTGAACCAAAGGAAAAGCCTAGGTTCTAGATGTCCTGTTTGGGTCGGAAGCAGCCGGCAGCTTACGGCCAGAACCGACATCGGGGCGACAGTCTGCTATCGGTCAGCGGACTGAACACGGCATCGTAGCTACTCATGGGGCAGGTCAGGGGACAAAAATATGAATTTCTCTGCCTTAGTGTGCCACCAGTGTGCCACACGTAGAAAATTGGCTAGGTATTTCTGCCATAACCAATTGATTTTAATGGTGGGTCGTGTTGGACTCGAACCAACGACCAAGGGATTATGAGTCCCCTGCTCTAACCGACTGAGCTAACGACCCTGTTGCAGAAAACGCGGCCCCC
>JAWXCH010000258.1:0-4063 GCA_034440595.1 Planctomycetota bacterium
GCATTCGGCGGATCGATGCGGATACTCTGCTCCGGGGCGGCACCACTGAGCAACGCCACGGCCGAGTTCTACGCCGCTCGCGGGCTGCACCTCGTCCAAGGATACGGCCTGAGCGAAGCCTCCCCCGTGATCAGCATGTCCAACAGCACCGCATATCGTCGAGGCTCCGTCGGAAGGGTGATACCGGGCATTGAAATCCGTATTGCCGACGACGGCGAAATTCTGACACGCGGCCCGCACGTCATGCTCGGCTATTGGAAAGATCCGACTGCCACTTCGGCAGTGCTTCGCGATAGCTGGCTGCATACGGGGGACACCGGGCACATCGACAGCGATGGTTATCTGTTCATCACCGGTCGCAAGAAGGAGATCATTGTCACGGCGGGTGGAACAAACATTGCGCCAAGTGGCATCGAATCACTATTGACTGATGATCCGCTCATCGCGCAAGCGGTCGTGTTCGGTGAGGGGCAAAAGTATCTGGTCGCCCTGATCGTGCCGCAGGTTGAACTGTTGCAGCAGGTCTTAAGAAATGTCCCACCGCCGTCAGATATATTGCCTGAAACAATCGCCGCACTATCTCACGACTTGCAAGCGCGCGAAGCCGTGCTGAAGCATCCCGCGGTAATCGAGGTGTTTCGTCAGCGAATCGAATCCCGTCTGGCCAGCCGGTCACAGCATGAGCAAATCGTTCGCTTTTCGCTACTCTCGGCACCATTTTCCGTGGAAAGTGGCGAACTGACCACCAGCCTGAAACTACGCCGCAGCGTGATTGAAGCCAACCACCGGCAGCGGATTCTTGATTTGTACCGGTGACAGTTGACTTTCGCCTCTGTTGCCTTTCACTTACAGTTGCCTTTCGCTCCGCGAAAGAGCACCTGACCTGCCATCTCGCGCCGCATTCGAATTAAATCCGCAAAGAAGCGTCCTTTCACGGAGTGAAAGACGACTATGGAGCGAAATGCGACTGTCCGGGATAAATTCTTCAACTTTCTATTGATTTCAGGCCAACGGGTAGCAGAGAATGGTGTTTGGCCCAATCGGGCCAGTGCGCAGCATCATGGCGCACCACTGCGTGGAGACCGGAACATCTCCTCGCAGGTGCAGCTAACAGTGTTCAATCGAACCAAGAGAAGGGGGACGGTTTATGCGTCATTCAGTAGGCCGGATTTCGTTCGTGGCAGCTATCGTCGTTCTCATCGCGACTTTGTCGTTGTCCAGCAATCTCTGGCAGCGTGTGGTCGCTGAGGATAGCATTGATGATCCGTTCCAAACGCCGCCGGATAACACTTCTGGCAATAAAAGTGGACCCTCTCTGATCAAGCCGCGCAAAGCGCAGTCGGTTGAGGCACCGCCGCCGAGCACACTCTCGGTAAAGGTCACCAACGAGCCGGCCAAGCCGCAAAGCGAGGCGGAGATTCAGGAACGATTATCGCGAAAAACTGCGATCTTGATCGAAGACCTGCCACTCAGTCAGGCGGTGGCCGATATCGCTAAGCAGGCCGGGGTGAAGGTCCAGATCGATACTAAGGCACTGGAAGAGACCGCAGCTACTGCCGATTCGTCCGTCAGGCTGGAGATCAAGGACATTGCGTTGGAGCACGCGCTGGAACTGCTACTTAAACCGCTTGATCTGGACTACTACACGGAGAACGGAATCCTGCATGTCACCAGCTACACGGCAGCCGAGATGAAGCTGGAAACGCGCGTCTATCCGATTCCGCAAGCTGCCTCGGCGGATGACTTGGAAGAATTATCCGAGGTGATCAATACTTCCGTGGCACCAGAGACATGGGAACAGCAAGGAGGAAGCGGCTCCATCAAAGCCTTCCGCCGCTCGCTGGTGATTTCACAAACTCAGCGGGTTCACCGCGACATTGTCAAACTGCTGCAAGAGTTACAGCCCGTGCTGGCAGTGCCACCTCTTCCGAAGACACCAAATCCTGTCCCAGAAAAACAACCTGCGGAAAAGCAGCCCGATCAGAAGACACCCGACAAGAATGCAGACCAGAAACCAGAACTGAAGCCAAGCGTAGATCCCGCCCCCTCGGCTCCTGCGAAAAAAGATGAAGGTGCGTCGACCAAGTCAGCGACCTCCACAAGCGGCGGAAGTCAGGCGGATTTCGATTCGCTGATCGACCTGATAGAACATAAGTCCGATCCATCCATTGGCAAGGCAACTGCTCAAATGCAGACGCGAACCATTGTCAGGAAAACACCAGTCGAAAATGCTCCAGTCGAGCACGATGGCAATGCGAAGACTCTTGAAAAACTAACACATCGCGCCACGTTCAATATTTCCAATTTGCCTCTTCAAGAAGCCATCACCGAAATCGCCAAACAATCGAAGCTGCAGTTTCAGATTGATCGCAAAGGCCTGGAAGAGATGGGCCAGAACGAGGATGTGCCCGTAGCGGTGGACATTTCCGATGTATCGCTCGGCGACGCGCTCAACAGCATGCTTCACCCGTTGGATCTCGATCATTACGTCAAGTACGGCATTGTGTTTATCACTTCGCGCACTGAAATGGAGTCCAGGCTGGACACGCGCGTCTATCAGCTACCAGATGAAGATGTGGAGGAGTTGATCGAAGCCATACAAAGCACCATTGACCCAACCACTTGGGATGTAGTTGGAGGCAATGCATCACTGGTACCATTCCGCAAGTCTCTGGTGATTACGCAAACCGATCAGGCGCATCGTCAGATTGCCGGATTACTGGAAAAGCTGCGCCCGTTGTACGACCAGCCCCCGTTGCCGGGGCCAAAGAAACCGAAGCAACCAGCTAGCAATGGACAGGGCGGAATGGGGGGTGGAATGGGGGGCATGATGTAGGGCCGGGAACCGGCGGGATGTTTTGAACGAAGTTTCGCCCACAGTTGCCTTTCACTCCGTGAAAGAGCAAGGTATGGCAATTTGGCCAAGCCGTGGACAGAAATCGTGGACAGAAATTATGGCAACGCGAATCGCTATTTCGCGGAGCGAAATGCGACTGTGTTGCCTTTCACTCCGTGAAAGAGCACTTGCTGTGCTTTCAGGCTTGCCACCACTCGATTCTAATAGATGGTCGACTGGACGTACACGCCTTTTGACTGACACAAAGCGGTCGCAGCGACGCAAAAAGGTCGCGTTGCGCCGAGAGCCAGCGGATCGCTGATCCAGAAATAGGTTTTCTTCTGCGTCACGACTTCAATCCGGTTGCGCCTGGCACCCAAGATGAATATCGCGCCGCAAATCACTCCAGCAATCGGGATGATCACAACTCCCGGGCCTGTGTGAGTCTTATTTATCCAGCCAGCGAAGAAAACCAGAATTCCAAAGGCGAGCGACAACAAACCAAAAACGACTCCTTTCACACTGAAACGCGGTTCGATCCTGCAATGCTCAATACTCTTCCACGGTAACAGCTTGGGGTGGAATTCGTAGTAACCGACCTTAGGGACTCGATCGTCGACATACAGCATCCCTGACGCTGTCATTCCGACCAATCGATTTTTCCAAGCAAACTCGTTCAGTGAAGCAGCAAAGACCGTAAGCTCATCCGACTTGTAGCCATCGGAGAAAACAACCGGGTTCTTGTGATTCTGTCCCACCGAAGACTTTCATTGCATTTTGCGAAAACCACACTTCCTACCGCCAGACATTTCATTCGCGGAATGACTGATATGCTAATCCCACTCACTCGCGGTAGCATAACAAAGTGAGCCGGCCAAGGAAATTTCCCTGGCCGGCTCTATACAAGACTAACTCTCGTGGCTGCCCGACGGTGATCTAGTCGCGGGTTGGTTTCTCTGAGTAACAGGTGCTTTGAACCGAGATTCAAAGCGGCCTGGTCGAAATCAAACACCGTGGCTGATCAAAGCAGCCCGTCGGCCGCGGTCAAGCGAGCCACCTCTGGTTATGATCACTCATGTTATAGATCGCCTCCTTTCGTTAGGGACACCCTTTGGACCACCCAACCAGTTTGGGCTATCCGCCGGCTTCTACCCGGCCGCGCTACGTCAGCGCGGCCACAATTGAGACACCTCCATTATTTGCAGCCCGAATGGCTCGGTCAATCGA
>JAWXCH010000259.1:0-23617 GCA_034440595.1 Planctomycetota bacterium
CGAGTGGGCCATCGTTCAAATCACCGATAATTCCAAAAAACCGCAACACGTCTTCGCCCAATTGGGGTTGAACTGACAGTTTGCAAAAGTCCAGTTAGAGGTTTGTTTCAGGCATGGCCGGTCATTCTCATTGGTCCAACATTGCTCGCAAAAAGGCCGTTCTCGATAACAAGCGCGGCAAGGTCTGGAGCAGGCTTTCCAAGTTCATCATCACCGCCGCCAAGGCAGGAGGTGGCGACCCAGCCGCAAATCTTCGTCTGCGGTATGCAATCGATGACGCTAAAGCAGTCAGCATGCCCAAGGAAAATATCCTCCGCGCCATTCGAGTTGGCACCGGCGAACTCGAAGGTGGAAACCTGGAAGAGATCCTCTACGAAGGTTACGGGGCAGGAGGAGTCGCAGTGCTGTGTGAAATCCTGACCGACAACCGCAATCGAACTGCCCCAGAGATCCGCAAGATATTTGAACTCAACGACGGCAAGCTCGGTAGCACCGGTTGCGTTGCGTATCTATTCGATCGCATGGGTGTCTTTGTCGTCGATGCCAGCAAGACCACAGAAGAACGCCTCATGGAGTTGGCACTAGAGGCTGGTGCCGACGACGTCAAACACGACGGCGATAAATTTGAAGTACATGTCGCGCCGGATGCCTTTGGCCAGGTCGGCGAAGCACTAAAAGCCGCCGACATCGAATTGGAATCGAGCCAGATTCAGCGGCTTCCCACTAATACCGTCGATGTCGAGGATCCGAATGTAGCCCGCAAGGTCTTGAAGCTGATGGAGGCCCTGGACAATCACGACGATGTGCAGAATGTCTCGGCCAATTTCAATATTCCGGACGAAGCGCTGGCTCAAATCGCTGAGGCGTAAATTCTATCCAGCACCAGCCTTGCGTTTTCGGTGGTTAATTCACGTGACTAGTTGCGGTTCAACGGATAGCTTCCATTGAACCATTCGCCCAGCTTCAGCTAGCCGGACCGTTGAACGCCATTTACTCACCGCCGAAATCAGAGCCGCAAACCGTGCCGACCACCTCGCACTTGTTCAAGCGATTTGACTTGGCTCGCGGCTGGCTGGTGGCCGTTACTCTGCCGATTCTCGTGTGGCTGGCCGTACCAAGCGACTGGCCAGACTGGGCCTGGATGTGGCTGCAAGCCATCGCGATTTACGCTGGCTGCAAGTGGCTGACCTGGCGGCGCGCTTTCAATGATAGTGCCGTACAAACTGCTCCCGTCTGGATGCATCTTGGCTATCTGTTTGCCTGGCCAGGCATGGATCCCGAAAGTTTCTTTACTCCGCCTGCAATAAGCCGCAAACTTTCCGCTTCCGCAGGGGAATGGTTATTCGCGCTGGGAAAAATGTCGCTCGGCATCGGCTTGCTCTGCTTTGTCGCACAGTACAGCGCGTTAACAAATCCCTGGTTAGACGGTTGGATCGCCATGATCGGCCTGGTACTGACACTTCACTTCGGAATATTTCACCTGCTGAGTTGCGGCTGGCGCACCATCGGCGTGAACGCTAAACCGCTGATGAACTGGCCGATCCTTTCCACCAGCGTATCCGAATTCTGGGGCCAACGCTGGAACACCGCTTTTCGCGATCTGACTTATCGATTTTTATTTCGACCTCTGACAAAACAGTGTGGGCCTAAATATGCTCTGCTATTGGCATTTCTGGTCAGTGGATTACTGCATGAGGCAGTGATTACCGTGCCAGTTGCAAGCGGCTACGGTGGTCCCACCTTGTTCTTTCTGATTCAGGCAATCGCGATGCTGTTTGAGCGCAGTGAGACCGGAAAGCGATGGCTATATACCGGAAAGCGAGACGGCCGCTCTTGGCGCGGCTGGCTATTCACCGCCGCTGTGATTCTACTGCCCGCGGGCTTGCTGTTTCCGCGCTCGTTTGCGACCGAAATCATCCTGCCCTTTGTGCATTCTTGGAGAGCCGTACTATGACCACTGCAATGCTAGAACAGTTGATCTTTCTGGCCGGGATCGGCCAATTGTCGGTGCTGATCGCTTCAGCGCTGGTTCCAAGTCGCCTTAATTGGCGAGTAGAACTGAACTCCATACCGCGACTGCATCGGCAGCTCTATTGGGTCTACGGCGGCTATGTCGTGATGGCGATCATCGCTCTCGGTCTGATCAGCATTTTCAACGCCGCAGAACTGGCGAGCGGAAGTCGTCTGGCGCGATCGGTATGTTTTTTTGCCGCCGTCTTCTGGGGCGTCCGGTTGTCGTTGCAAGCGGTGCTGCATATCCGACCGCACCTGACCACATGGTGGTTAAAGCTAGGCTACCACACGCTGACCATGCTCTTTATCTTCTTCACCGTCGTCTTTAGCTGGAGCGCGCTACAAGGTTGGATCTTTCCCGTCGCCACCTAGAAGCTAATCGGCGCGCAGGTCAATCTTTTCCCTTGTGCTCGATCAGCGGCCAGTAGGTCTTGAACTTGTAGTCCGGGCTATTGTCGCCGTCGTGGCATTCAATGCACTTGGCGTTGGCCGCTTCCAATGTCAGTCGCATGCCAGTTCGCAGCGCTTGAAGTTTCGCATCGCTGACCTCAACCGTCCCTAGTTCAGCCGCGACGTGGCCACCCCCCGGTCCGTGACAATTCTCGCAGCCGTTTTCCATCAGGTGCGGAGTCTTTTTCAGATCCAGATAGCCGCTATTGAACGGAAAATAACGCTGCGGATCCCAACCGGTCACGTGACAGCTCAGGCATTCTGGGTCAAAATGCCGCTGCGGGCGCAGATCGGTCAGCGTCTTTGTCGCATGCGCATGGCCCGAGTTTTGCCAGACTTTGTAAGCTTCGGTATGACAATCGGCACAGGCGGCTGACCCCACAAACTTCTGCCCGCTGGAATGCGGCAAAGCACGCACTCCCAGACCGGCCAGCCCTTCGGTCTGCAACACATTTTGATAATCGCTTAGTACTAGTTCCATCTCCTTCGATTCGCCAAAGCGCACATCCAGCGGCACGCGCTGGTAACGCTGCGGTATTTCATTATCGTCGTACAGGCCGATCACCACGCAGTACATCCCTTTATGTCCAACCTGCACAATCTGTGTCTTTTCGCCGATCGGTGTCGCATGATCCGGTGGCTCATCGGTACCGCCAGTGGTAACAACCACATCTAGTTCGGGGAACTGTTTGCCAAGATCGATCGCCTCGCGCAAATTGCTGTACGCCAACAATATCAGCTTGTCACAGCCGGCTTTCTTCAACTCAGGAAGTACCTTGGCAACTGCCGTCGCCGCTGGCACGAATTTTATTTCATCGTTGCGGACCTTCTTTTGGTCCTCATCGCCGATCACGGCCATCACCCCAATCTTCAGGTTGCCAACTTTCACCACCTTGTACCGCTCGACTAACGCATCTTCAAAGCTATACAACGCGACATTCGTAGCAATGAACGGGCTGCCGGCATCTGTCACAGCAGCCGCCGATTCGACTAGCCGATCAACCGGCAACCGCAAGTCGTCCGGGCCAAAACCGATTCCCTGGTAACCCATCTTCTTCAGTGCTTCCACGCTCGATGCATACTTCAATTCCTGTTGCCGGCCAAATCGCTTGATCAATCCACCGACATCAAACGCCGCGACGGGCCACTTCTTGGCTTGCATTTCTTTGATCAACTGATGGCGGCGGCTCATGCCCCCTTTTTGATTCTCCAACCCGGCGCACCCACACGGTTCGATATAACCTTCCAGCGCACCGGTGAAAACCAGCGCCGCCTGCGGAACGGGCCACGCCTTGCCCGGCTCATCCAAAAAGACAGGACCGTTCAGCTTCACCGGATCAACGCGGCTCTTGCCATAACTACCGTCGGCATTTCGCGGTGGGGCTCGAGTTGGTCCATGCGAATGTTTGCGAGGTTGCAGCGATATCGGAAGTTGCGAATTCTTCGCTTCAGCAGGATTCACCGCATCTGCACCGCTGGCAGCATCGCGCGGAGCAGCAATCTTGATCGTCGTTTTGGCCGGCTCTTCGGCCTGAGCAACCTGCAATGGTTCGGTTGCGGTCGGCTCCGGTGTCGTCACTGCTTTTGTCGCGCTCAACGCACTCGAAACCGGCTCAGTAAAAGCAGGGTCAGTTTCCACCGCCGGGAGTAGTGCCGGAACTTGCGGGGCCGCATCCGCACCAAGCAACGGGGGAGGCGCATCCGGTTCTGTATGCGACTGCTGCAATACCGTCGGCGGAGGCTCTGAATTTGCCACGACGTGCCCGGCGTTGTTATCTGTCGAATCGGAACTGTCAACCGCCGGCGGTTGAGTTGCATCCCCGCTAGAAGCCGATTTTTCACGCGGAGCGGGACAACCGAGCGATGCCGCTAGCGCAGCGGCCACCAGCGTTGTATAAACAACCACGGAGGGGGAAACCTTCATGCATGCAACTCCGTGTTATTTCAATTCTCAATGACAAAGCGAATCTCAAAATGCACCCTCGCACGTTCCGGCTCGGTACATTCGATGTCAACTCTTCCTGCCGCACCCAGCACACTTCCGTCATACGAGCCAATCGGACTATCAGGCGGAATCTCAACTGTAAATGGAACCTTGATCAGTCCCTGCTCTGGCAGATCCTTATCCGGAATAAACTGCTGCGCGTCGATTTGGAAGTGGACTTGCATGAATTTTGGCGAAATTCTCGGTGTTGTCAGCGCCAGTTTCGAGTCTTTCTGGCCTTTAATCAGCAAGTACATCCCTTCAAACTTCTTTCCTACGGCACTTTTCACCCTGCCGAGCCGTAAAATATCTCGTTCCGAGTCCCACTGCTGAGGGCCGACGATGGTAATCCCACCAACCACGGTCCCGAGAATGGGAATCTCGACGACCGGTTCGCCAGGGGCATCCAGCGTCACGCGAAGCAGCTCGTTCAAACTCCCTAGCGGAAGTCCCTTTTTTATCGTCACTGTCAATATTTTACCCGAAGTCGCGTCCGGTTCCGCAGCGACTTGATCGGCCGGCATATCGGCCACGCTGACATCAAAGTACTCAGCATTACCGGAATCAACGATGTTCTTTTCTTTGACGTCAATCGGCACTGACGTGTAGCCGAAAAGCTTGACTTCCTCAGTGGTCTCTTTGCCAGAATTCAACTTCGTCACAACGATATCCGGCTGGTCTAAACGATACGAAAAAGTCACCCGACCAATGACCGTCAGCGTTAAGCTTTGTTGACGTGGATCATTGGTTTCAATATTGGCCGTCTGGCGAAACTCTCCCTCCCCCGTATTGGCCGTCCACTCCAAGGTGACATCGGCAGTCCCCCCCGGCAACAAATCTGCATCGGCGAACTTGTTCACCGTACACTTGCACGAGGTTCCGCGCTTGATCAGCCGGAGTGGTGCGTCACCATCGTTGCGGATTTGAAAGGTGTGCGACCTGGTCGAATCGCGCTCCATCGCTCCAAAATCAAACGTCTCTCCATTTACCACAACCACGCGCGGGGCTGGGCCACTTGGCACTTTCGACGTTGAATCTCCTGCCAGAACTTCAAGTCGCAGCCCCTTGGGAGGTTCATAGTACGAACGTAGCTCCTGCCAGGTCAGGCCGACGCCGACCGACATTGCTAGTACCGCAATCACCAACAGCACCGCAAAGAGTCTCATACAGCAGATTGCTCCGAGGTATCCTCGCTGACTGAAATCTCAGACAATAAAATCACTCCAACTACTAATTTAAGCTCCCTGCACGACGGTCGCAATCTTTGCATCAGGCCCCCCTCCATTTGCCCGCAAATGTGTTGAACGAGCTGCGCCGCACAGCGTATTACCGGACATCCGACTCCTACCGCTGACTCTGCAAATACTTCCGCGCTGAGGTGAAGAACGCCTGATAATCCTCGCGCCGATAGTCGGGAAACGTCCACTCATGGTGCTCCCACCGCTTGTGGCGATAGAACAGCGTGATCTCGGCAAAGATCCCCTGACTCAAATAGATCCGGTGCGTATGATCCTTCGTCGATGCCAGCACCAACTTCGCTGCGGTGATATACCCCGGGTCCAGATTCAACGGGCGCGACTCCAATATTTGTGTGAATGCTTGTGTGCCACTGGCTCCGCCAGTGCGATTCTCAAGTGCGGGCTGGCTGCCACTGCTGGCTTGCCCAGCAGTGCCCGAAGTTTGCGCCGCACACTGCTTGGCGTACTCCGCTTCCCAATCATTCGTCAGCAGCTTGATTGCCGGCAACTCCCCCGGATCGATCGGGTTCTGAAATACCCAAAAGCACTTCTTCAGACCAGCCCCCATCGTCGGTTCGTAATACGTCGTCTGATCGAAATCAAAATGCTCGCTGCAAAGTGCCACCGGTCCCCACTTCTCAATCGCTCGCTCAAGCCCCCACTCCAGCGCCTGCGGGTGCCGCGAAAACGCAGCAACAATCAGCAGGGCAGGGGAGGAGTGCGAAGGCGTTCCCATCAAGGTGACCTGAAAACGGTTAGCGTGCTTGTCCTTAGTGTGCCACTGGCTCCGCCAGTGCTTAAATTCGAACGAGCGAAAATAGATATGCTTTGATTTCTATCCACTCTGCTTAAATAACATCTTGCGTCACTCACACTGGCGGAGCCAGTGGCACACTCGTTGGCATAAGTCGATGTCAGTCAATACGCCTTGGCAAATAAACCACGCCGAGTGCTCGGCTTCCCACTGAAGATACACGTCCCTGCCTCGGCATCTCCACCTGCGATCTGACCATCGTGCGGAATGCAACGGATCGTCACCTTCAACCGAGCCAGCACCTCGTGCATCGCCAGGTCATCGGCCCAATGGCACATTGCAAAACCACCATGTATCTCCGGCTCGTTGGCGTTCTTCGGCGTGAAGTATTTTTCAAACTCCGCCAGACTATCAATCGGACGGGTGTTCTCATTGCGAAACTTCAGCGCCCGCTGGAACAAATTATCCTGAATCTCCGCCAATATACTCGCCGCCTTGCTCACAAACTCCGCCCGAGGAATTCCCGTTTTTTCGGTCGGCGACCCATCGCGTCGCGCCATGAATACCGCCCCGCCTGCCACATCTCGCGGGCCAATCTCCAGCCGAATCGGCACTCCCTTCTTCACATGCTGCCACGCCTTCTCTCCACCTCGCAAGTCGCGCGCGTCAATCGCTACGCGAATCCGCTCTTCGCTATACTGCTGCGCCTGCAACTCCTTCTTGAGCGATTCGCAATACTCCATCACCGTGGCCTTCTCTTCGTCGTTGCGATAGATCGGCAAAATCACAATCTGCGACGGTGCCAGCCGCGGCGGCAACACCAGCCCATCGTCGTCACTGTGCGTCATGATCAGCGCCCCAATCAGTCGCGTAGAAACTCCCCACGATGTCGTCCAGGCAAACTCTTCCTTTCCTTCGGCGCTGAGAAATTTGATCTCTTGCGCCTTGGCAAAGTTCTGGCCCAAGAAGTGCGACGTCCCCGCTTGCAGCGCCTTGCGGTCCTGCATCATCGACTCAATACAATACGTATCCACCGCACCGGGGAAGCGCTCACCAGCCGTTTTCTCCCCCTTGACCACCGGCATCGCCATAAAGTCCTGAGCAAACGTCGCATAGACATCTAGCATCTTGCGAGTCTCTTCCACCGCCTCTTCCGAGGTCGCATGCGCTGTGTGTCCCTCTTGCCACAAAAACTCCGCCGTCCGCAAAAACAACCGCGTTCGCAACTCCCAGCGGACAACGTTCGCCCACTGGTTGATCAGAATCGGCAAATCGCGATACGACTGCACCCACTTGGCGTACATCGCCCCAATGATCGTCTCGCTCGTCGGGCGAACAATCAGCGGCTCCTCCAGCTTCCCGGTCGGGCGAAGTCCCCCCTCGCCATCCGGCTCCAGCCGATGATGCGTGACCACCGCACATTCCTTGGCAAACCCCTCCACATGCTCCGCCTCTTTTTCCAAATAGCTCAGCGGAATGAACAGCGGAAAGTACGCGTTCTGGTGCCCGGTCTCTTTGAACATCCGGTCCAGCACCTGCTGAATATGCTCCCAGATGGCGTAGCCCCACGGCTTGATCACCATGCAGCCACGCACCGGCGAAACCTCCGCCAGATCCGCCGCTTTGACCACCTGTTGATACCATTCCGGATAATCCGCCTCACGCGTCGGGCTGATCGCATTCTTTGCCGCTTTGGCCATATTCGCAAGCTCCAATAGGGTGTGTACTTGCGGCATTTTAGAGGGCCAAGCCGAATTGCGAAAGCCGTCTGCTGCGCCAGCCGCCAAATCCCGGCCCTCCACCCCCGGCGTGCTAGAGTTGTGCGGGAAAAAACGTAGCCGGCACGGTCCCCGTGCCGAAAAGCATTCGGCTAGCGGAGGTTAATCGCTCGTAAACGGTGGCTTTCGTCTACTGCTCAATTTTCACCTGTTCTACTCTCTCGCGCAGCGCAGGGAGAGGTCGTCGCCCAAGCGACGGGTGAGGGAATGCGCGAGCAGAGCATTAAAAACGCAAGAAAACATCAAACGTCAAATAGACCATGCCCACAACATACGAATCACCTTCGTCGGCCCCCGCGCCCTTCACCGCCAGCGCGCCAAAAAAACAACCGCGCGACCGCGCGACCTCCGGTTCCATCTGGCTAGACCTGCTCTGCCTGCTGGTCCTGGCGATCGTGCTGCTCCCCAAGATCATCACCCCCGACTTCGCCCCCGACAGTTGGAGCTACTTCGAATTGTCGAAGAGCGTGTTCTCCGATTTCTACAAAACCAACACCGTCCGGCAGTTCCAGTTCGAGCCACCCTACGGCACCAGCTTTCCGCCTCTATACCCAATACTGATTGCAGTGACACGGCTGGTCGTCGACGCCGGGGTCTACACAGGCATGTTTCTGAATGCCGCCTTTGCCGTCGCCACACTCTTCAGTTTAAAACGACTCGCCGGCGCACTGTCGCTACCGATCTGGACCGGCAACATCCTGATGCTGCTGCTCCTGGCCAGCTTTGACTACGACGACGAAATCACCGGGGCAGGTAGCTTCCCCCTTGCGCTACTGCTGCTGAGCATCGCACTAACTTCGCTGGTCAACTCCGCCAACACTGGCAAACCCCGCGCGTTCTGGCTTGGCCTCACCGCTGGGCTGTTCTGCCTGGCCCGGTTTGACATGCTGCTGGTCGCCGGAGCGCTCGGCGTCATCAGTTGGCTGTTCATCGGCGGCTGGAGCTGGAAAAGCACCCTCTGCTATTACGCCACCTTCGCGCTGGTCCTTGCCCCCTGGATCGCCTACTCGCAGACCCACTTTGGCAAGCCACTCGTCAGCGACAACTCCCGCACGGTCCTCAGCGTCGATCGCACCTACGTCATGGACTACTTTCCATCCGGCAAAAATCCTGAAACACTCTTGGACCGCCCGTTGCCTTGGATAAAGAATCTGTTCCTGCAACGTCTCCCCCCCGTCATCGGTGCGGCGCTGTCGGTCATCTATAACTATTTCCCGGTGATGCTGCTCGGCGGAGTCCTGCTCGGGCTGGCACTCGCGGGCAACCGGCCAGATTGCAAAACCCTGTGGCAAAGTGCAGAGGGGCAAGCGCTCATCGCCTTCGGCCTGGCCCTTTCGCTACAGATCATCGCCGTTTGGCTCACCGGCTATCGGGACCGACGGTACTTCATCCCCATCACCTGGTACGGCACCGTGGTGTCGCTCTATCTCATCCTGCGCACGCCATCGGTCGCCCCCTGGTTCGCGCGGCTGAAGATCGCGGGCACACTCTGCCTGGCCCTGCTCACCGTCGGCTTCTACGTCCGCGAGGTCAGTTTCAAACCCCTCATGGGTGAGATCCTCTGGCGGCTCGACCCCAAGCTGCTCGGCGAGGAACAATTCGCCGCCCTCACTGCGGAACTGGAAAACACCGCCAAAGAACCACGGCTGCTGAACGTCTCCGGCGATCTCAACCCATTCCAGTTCGGCGCCCTCACCGGCAAGACAACCATCCCCAAGCCATCCAACCTGGATGAACACAACGCCACATCGTTCATCGAACACTACGGCGTCACCCACATCCTGGACGCGGACAACTGGCTGATTGATAAGCTTCCCGGCACGATGAAGAAGGAGAAACTGAGCACGCCGGGGCTGTGGCGGGTGAAGTAGAACTTCTGAAACGGTTGAAGGATGTTAGCCGCGACGCGCTAGCGGAGCGCGTATTTCACTCCGCCGGAATGTTGCTCCACATATTCAGGCCCGAAGGTGCCGTCTCAGTCAGCCCGGGGTGAAGCGAGCGCAGCGAGCGAAACCCCGGGTTATGCCCCCCATTCGCTTTCGTCGGGCTTGCAAGGGCTCAACACGCAGTGCGGGCAAGCCGGCAGCGGCACCCGGTGTAGTCGATTACGTTGACCTTCAAAGCTTAAATAAGCTGAGCATTTGCAGAGCGAAACCTCCGCAAAGCAGCACCATTCCCATGTAGAGCCGTACTTGGCCGCGTCGATATGCGTTTAGCATGTCGTCTCCTAAATCGGCCTTCCCTTCGGAGTACACAAAAACCCGTAGGATCATGAGTACGGGACCGATTGCCGCCGTAAGTAGGAGCGACCCAGCAAAGCCAAATACCATCCCAGCGACGTTGAGCAGAAATTGTTCGTCCATTGGTAACACCTAGGTTAGAATGCAATCCCTTAAAGCTAATCGGTGCTTGAGAAGGGACGAATCAAGAAAATAACGGTTATTTTATAGAGGCTACTGTGACAAAGGACCAAATAATCGAAGCTATCCGGCATGCCGCGTCATCGAATGGCGGTGTTCCGCTAGGTTCTGCACGTTTTGAGGCGGCGACCGGAATTAAGCATGCAGACTGGTTCGGGGTTTATTGGGCACGTTGGGGAGACGCCGTTCGGGAAGCCGGCTTTGAACCAAACCAGATGCAGGGTGCTTATGAAAGCCCAGAACTTCTACAGAAGTATGCAGAACTCGCCAGGGAATTGGGCCGTCTTCCGGTCAAGGGAGACTTACGCATAAAACGCCGATCAGACAAACAGTTCCCAAGCGACAAAGTATTCGAGCGTTTCGGAAAGAAGGCGGAGTTTGTGCGCCAACTTGCAGACTTTTGTCGATCCAATGACGGTTTTGAAAGCGTTGCTGGTTGGTGCGATAAATACGCTAGCATTCCGGTTGCTGATGGCCCCTCTCCATTAAAGGAAGTGGCAGTCGGCTATGTTTACCTTCTCAGGCACGGTACACGTCGGGAATATAAAATCGGTCGCACAAACAATCAGCTTCGACGAGAAGGAGAGATTGGTATAGAGCTTCCCGAAAAGATTGTACCTATTCATATCATAGAGACGGACGACCCATCTGGAGTTGAAGCGTATTGGCATCGCCGGTTTGATGCCAAACGAATGAAGAATGAATGGTTTGCCCTCTCCTCGGACGATGTGCGAGCATTCAAACGCTGGCGACGTATCAACGGCTAACGCACTGCCTAGACCAACTCACAAGAACTTCTTGGCATTGGGAACATTGTTCCAAAAGAAGTTAGGCTTGCTCCGATCATCATCACTTGCAGAGAACATTTGCATGTAGCCGCAATGGTCACAGCTTTCAATCCTTATCCGCACTTGAGGATAGTTAGACACGTCAGCAACGCTTTGGCAAAACCGTGGATTCAATGGTATGAATTCTCCGTGTCCACATACCTTGCATTTTCGAGGCTTTGGATCAGACAGTATGTCTGCACCAGCTTCGATGAAGTCAAGGGTGACATCCAAGTGTTTCAGCAACGACTGTGCGTTACTTACACAATTGTCTTCCCACTCAACTACACAAAGCCCAAGCAACTTTTTTAGTGGCGCGATGTGTTTGTTGTCTGGAAACAGGCGGTCAAGCGAATGCTCACATTTTGGATGGTCAAAGTACCACAACTCCAGCTTTCCAATTGGCGAGCCAGAAATCATCCACCAAATCAACTTGCCCAGGCAGAACACATCAAACTGCGGCGTTGCCTGACCAGGTTCTTTTGCTTTTGCCCATTTAGGCATCCAATCACTGCTGCCTGGATTTTCCGCCGCAAGCGAAATCGCTGTATGATCCGAATTCATAAAGTACACAATTCCAAAGTCACCCAGCACGAGACTTGAATCACTCGCCACAAAGATATTCTTTGCCTTGATGTCACGATGAACGATTGGCTTATTTTGACTGTGCAGCAGTGCCACAGCCTCTACCAGCGGACGAACCGCCCGCAGTGTGCCCGGTACATCCCCTTTGAACCGTGTGCGGATTGCCTCAAGTGTTCCAAGGGGATGATATTTAGACACGTACCAAAGATTCTCCGCATCAGAATCTAGAATCTTGAGCAAGTTGGGATGGTCTACGGAAGACATTGCCTCAATCTCACGACGAATGCGAGTGGCAGCATTGCCCGCGTCTTTGAGCTTCTCTACGTCATTCAATACTTTTAATGCTCCACAGTTTTCAGGTGCATCCTGACGAGATAACTGGCGAATTAGCTCAAGGACATCTGTAACAATTTGCTCCTTTTTGGATTCACTGACTGCTAAGTCCAAGCTGGAGACACCAGCAAGCGCTTTCCGCACCTTCTCTCTCGAAGGAAAGTCCTTGAGGTCACGGACCAATTTGACTGCTCCCTGGCCTCCCTCGCCAAGGTCATTGATAATCTCCCATCGCTTCTGATACGTCGGCTCTGCCATACATGCCCTCACGGTAACGGTGATAAGTGGATTTGGCACATTTTAGCAAACCCTTCGGCAGGTAGGCAGTCGTGTGAATTTGGAGAAAAATGGAGTAAGCAGTTGGGTGCTTGCTTCGAGTATAAGGCCTTGCACGCCGGGTGCCCCTGCTGGCTTGCCCAGCAGTGCAAATTGAGCAACGGTTGCAGTCACACTATCGGTGCATCATCCGCTCGAATTTTCCCTGCGCTTGCACAGCCCCGTCAACACCAAAACCAAGCCAACTTCTCCTGCTCACCTGTTCCACGGATCTCCTGCTCTCGCGCAGCGTTTCGCGCTTGAAAAAAAGCCAGCACCTGTGATAGGGTGAAATCCATACTGTGAACTAATGGATTCACGTTGAATCCAAACCTACTTTCTCAAGCAGACGGGGGCACTTCTTCGCGGCTAAGAACCTGACTGGCCAACCGCCGGGTGCCACTGCTGGCTTGCCCAGCAGTGCAGACTGAGCAACGGTCGCAGTCTCACTTTCGGTGCATCATCCGCTCGAATTTTCCCTGTCCTTGCGCCGCGCCGTCAACACCAAAATAAAGCCAGATCGCGTCTACTTTCCACTCTCAAATTTCTACTCTCTAGCGAAGCTTTCGCGCTTGAAAAAAAGCCACTACCTGTGCTACGGTGAACTCCTTACTGTGAACTAATGGATTCACGTTAAATCCAAACCTACCATCTCAACCACACGGGGGCACTTCTTTGCGTCCAAGAACCTGACTGGCCAACTGAACGTGTCCGGCCACCAGATTGCCATCCACCATTGGAACAACGCTACCGTTGCACACTGCTGCAACAATAACGCAGCTCTACCGCGGATGCGCAAAACGCCGAAGGTCCACACCAACACTAATCCATCAACATAAGTCCATCAAACGCGAGAGAATCACACCCACGAAAAAAACAAAAAATCAAACGTACCCCAGGTACCTGACGTACCCCGCAGCCAATTTTTGAACGTAAGTCCAATAAAGAAATGACCCCTTTACCCAGCTTCACAACTCTCCACTTCGTCCACCTCTTCCCCCGTATGGCGGCCGGGGAGGTCTTCGGAGTAGAACTGCTGGAGTACTGCTTCCCATTCATCCGCACGGCGGACGCGAATAAACGCATCACGCACAGCCAGTGGCTCGGGATGAAGCCGCGAATACTTGATGCCGAACTTGCGCATCTGCCGCCCGCAAACTTCGACGGGGTAGATCTGCTCGGCCAGACGGTAGTGCTCGCGAATAATTTCGCGCTGCTCAAACAGTGTCGGAGGTGCCGGCAGCGGCAATCCCGCCGCGAGAGCTTGCGCCTGCGAAAAAATCCACGGGTTACCAATGGCCCCGCGCGCGGCGGTCACACCATCGACGCCGGTCTGGCGGATCATGTCGACACAAGCCTGCGCAGTAAACAAGTCGCCGCTCCCCAGGACTACACGCTCACCGGCATGCTGCTTCACCTCACGCAAAAACTCCCAACGACTCGGCCCGATGTACCGCTGCTCGACGGTGCGACCATGCACCGTGATGGCCGACACCCCGCGGGCAAAGGCACCATCAAAAATCGTGTAAAAGCGCTCGCGACTCTCCGCAGTGTCATCGATGCCGCGCCGCATTTTGACCGTAACAGGAATATTGGCCGGCACGGCATCACGAACGCGGTCCACAATCTCCAGAGCAACCTCCGGCTGACTGAGATGATACCCACCACGGCAGCGACCGAGAACCTTTTTCACCGGGCAGCCAAAATTGATATCGATGACGTCAAAACCAGCCTCGACCAGGATGCGCGCCGCCGGGCCAAAGTCGTTCGGGTCGGAACCCATCAGTTGGCCGCCGACAGGGTGTTCATCGTCCGAGACATGCATCCGGCCTCGGTTTTTCTTGGTGTGTGATTGCGTCAAGATGAACTGATCGAGCAACACTTCGCACAAGGTATAAGACGCCCCCAGCCGCCGCGCGATCATCCGCATCGCCCAGTCGCTGTAGCCCGAGAGAGCCGCCTGCACGACGGGAAAACCGATGGAAAGCATGGTTCCATCTGGTGCGGTGAGCGTCAGGGGACGAAGGGGCGTGGAGGTATCGGTGATCGTGGTAGCTGTGGTCATATGTCGTTATCGAATCCAATAGCAAATAATCAATGATTGATAACAAATGACAAATGGAACCAGTCGGAGCTAAAAACGCTACAATTTGCTATTTGCTATCAATTATTTGTCATTTATTATTTGATATGTAGTCAGCTTTTATTAACCGCGACGCGTTGTCCAATGATCGCCGTAATCCGCCCCTCCACCCGACACAGTAACAACGTCGCCGACTGGTCACCAGATACCGTCAACTCGCGGCGCACTTTTTCCGGTTCCAAATCAACCCCGCGCTTTTTGACCTCCAGCCGACCAATACCTCGCTCTCGCAGCCACGGCTTGAGCAGCTTGGGCTTATACGGCATGGTCTCCAGTATAGCAAATGAGGACCACAAGCGATGATCGAGCGCGGTATCGCCGGTGTAGTAGGCCACATCGGGTGCTAGTGGCGCAATGCCGAGTTCCACCGCATGTGCCTCGGCCAAGTGCGATGCGAGCAGCGCCGGGTCAGGCTCGTGCAGAAATGTTTGCAACGGCGCGGTGGATAATGGATCTTGCATAGGAGTACCGGCAAAGGAGGTGACAATGATTTCATTTCCCGGTTCACCAGCAGTGGCGATGTCTGGCACGGTCAGTTCCAACCGAGTCGCCACACGCTGGCCAGGATGCTGTGCCAGGTTACCAAACCAGGCGACTAGTTGCCGGCACTGCCCCCCTCGGCTGATCCATTGCAGTTCCGCCTCGTGCCAGGGAACTGACGACGAACTTTCTGCAATCTCACCATCAAAACCTGCCGCCGGTGCCAGCTTGATCGCGGCGTGGGGGCATTGTTGTAGCAACTTGGCAAGTACCGCCGGCCCCGGTTCGTGCAGGTCGATGTGCGTGGTACGTCTTCCTTGCGGGCGACGGTCAGGATCGATGTGCCACGCGGCAAAATTGCTGAGATCCAACTCCTCGACAGAAGAGGTTAGAACGTGGGAGCCGGTTCGGTCGCTGTATTGCGACAAATTCGCCGCCGCCAGCACTGCACTCGCCGGATCGCGGTCGACCCCGGTCACTGGTCCACGACGGGCCAGTTCCAACAGATCCCCGCCGATGCCACAGCACAAATCGGCGACAAGCTGCCCGGCAGAAAATCGCCCCGCCTTGTACCGGGCGACGACGGTGTCGGTGGCCTGCTCCAGCCCGACGGAGGTGAAGAACATGGACGAAGCCAATGCTAGCCGCTGCCGGGCACGGTGGCGCAGCTCGATTTGTTGGAGGACGAGATGAACTTGATTTGGAGAGAGTTCCTTCCGCAGTCTGGCAGTGAGCTGCGTAAGTGAGCCTCCGTCGGCGGCCAAAGCGAGCCAAGGTTTGGCGGCCTGGCTGACCAGCCAGTGGTAGTCGTCCAAGGGTTCGTTGATTGACAAAAAGCTGACCTGTGCAGGAGTAGGTGTGATTTGCCCTGAGGCCGGCAAAATCGGACTTCCGGGCACATTCGGCGGCCATGAGCTTGCCGGGGTGGACCGGCTCGACTGGCTGAGTGTGAAAAACCGCCGGAAAGCCTTACTTAATTGACACTTGCTACCAGCCTGTCTAGACTAAATTAAGTCGCTTGAGTTGGGAAGTCTCTGGCCGAATCCGGTATTTTTCCTACCAGCTTTTCAAATAGGAGATGGTCCAACTCGACTATCTAGCGACGCATTCAACATTACGTTTTGGGAACAGCCCGCAAGCCGGTACTTGCGGCGTCGATATCGACATCTAGTACAAGACTCGGAACGTCTTCGAAGGAGAAGAGCAAATGGCAGCTCGTGAAAATCAAGGACTACAGATCGCGCTGATCGTGTCGGTGATGGTTTCCATTCTGTTGGCGGTGATGTCGTTCATGTTTTCGAACAACTACCGCGAGGAAGTGACGAAGGCCAAGGCCTCCGAGACCAGAGCTCAGGCAGAATCGCAAAAAGCGACCGAGGCAATTGCCGAGGCGAATACGTTGAAGCAAATCATCGGTTACCCTGAAACGGAAAAAGTCGCGGATATCTCAACGAAGTACGCAACTGAACTTGCGAAGTACGCCGAGTATTTTCCTCCGAATCTTCCGGCGGCAGACAAGAATCTGAATCGGCTCGTTTCGGAAATGGCCGACACGATTAACAAAAAGCATGTCGAACTGCTGGCTGCGCAGAGAGAAATCCAGAAAATTAAGGACGACCGCCAGCTCGAGCAGACCAAACATAGTGAAGTAGTCGCCGTCCATTCCACCGAAAAAGAGGCTGCGGTAAGCAGTGCCAAGCAAGCGACTGACACTTTTGTCACTCAGGTGGCAACACTCAGTCAGACGAAAGAAGAAGTCATTTCAAAGCTAGGCAATCGCGATACGCGGTTAGCTGAACTACAGACTGATTTTGAGAAGCATAAGCAGGACGCCGATGCCAAAGAAAGGCAGTTGATCGACACTGTGACCAGCAAAACGACAACGATTTCCGAGATGAGCAACCCATCGCCGACCGTTCCCGATGGACGCATTGTCTGGGTTCATCAACGGGACAATCGTGCGTTTATCAACCTTGGCTCGGCCGATGGATTGCAGCGACGGATGACGTTCAGTGTGTTCGATAAGAATGCAACTGATGCGAAGACGGCCATAAAGAAGGGAAGTATCGAAGTCCTTTCAATTCGCGACAAACATCTGGCGGACGCGCGCATTCTGGAAACATCGGCCTCCGACCCGATTATTTCCGGCGACATCATCTATACTCCGCTGTGGCATCCGGGACAGACTCAGCATTTTGCAGTCGCGGGTTTTATTGATTTCGATGGAGACGGCAAAAGTGACTTACCGACACTACGCGACTTGATTTCTTACAACGGCGGAATACTGGACGCAGTGGTGGACGAAAAAGGTCGCATGACCGGTGCGATGAATCATCAAACACGGTATATGGTCGCTGGAGTTGCTCCCAGTGAAAAGGAAGGCGCCGAGTTGATCGAACCGTGGAGCAAAATGAACTCCGACGCCAAGAAGCTCGGCGTTCCAATTATCAAGGTCGATGAGTTCTTGAACCTGATCGGCTATACTCCTCGTTCCAACTCAGTGCTGGAAGACAAGACGAGCGGGCCGACCATGCTGCGAAATCGCACCTATCGTGAAGACGATAGTCGGCAATCGGGGGACAGCCAGAAGTCGGGCGATAGCTTCCGCACACGCAAGCCTCCAGCGCGACCGTCGGGCGATAGCGCGTTCTAACGGACGAACCGTCTGAAAATCAGCGAACCTGAGAATTCTGGTATGCTGCGAGTACACTTCGCTTCTGGTCCTGCTCGGGCGCGAATGGAGTCGATCTCGCAATCGCAACGCGAACTTATTTCGTCGTTATAATCCGCAAACGGCGTGCAGGCGGATTTCTGAATTGCCCTGCGGACAGCTAATTTCCCGCGATAATATCCGGCTGCGGACGCTCTTGACGAACCGACCTGCCGCGAATTCCGTAAACCAGTCGTAGCCAATCGTAAGCAGGTTCGCACTTGGCGGCAGCACAGGCAATCGGCTATCTTGCAGCGCAGGGTGAAAGGGGGCCGGCTGATCGGGGGTCGCAGTTACAGCGTTTTTCTTTGGCGATCGGGTCAACTGCAAACTAAACTCCTGAGCGCCACCTCCAACGACAAACCAATTCAACTCGAGGATTATTCATGCAGTTCTATTTGGTAAAGCGGCATTTGCTTCCGGTCTTTGGAATGATATTGGCTGCCACTACCTTTGGCTGCTCGCAATCCAAGTCTGACCCCAAGGAGCAATCCACAAGTAACATGAACCAACCTCTTCCAACTGCTACGGGCACTGAAACTGGCCTGATTCCACGTAAGATCCTGTTTGACAATCCAGACAAGGCCGCAGCGCGGATGAGTCACGACGGCAAGTTTCTCAGCTATCTGGCACCGGTCGACGGGGTGCTCAATATCTGGGTCGCTCCGATGGACGATTTGACGAAAGCTCGCCCGGTGACGTTTGACAAGAAACGAGGGATCAGTTCGTACTTCTGGGCCTATACCAACAAGCACCTGCTCTACACGCAAGACGCTGAGGGGAATGAAGATTGGAATGTGTATCGAGTCAACTTGGACAATGACGAGACGACGAACCTGACCCCGTATAAGAAGGTTCGTGCCGAAATTCAGGCGGTCAGCGATCAATTCCCGACCGAAATCATGATCGGTTTGAACGATCGCGATCCGGAATTTCACGATATCTATCGCATGGATCTACTGACCGGCGAAAAGAAGCTGGTGCAGAAGAACGAGGAGTTCGCTGGATTTGTACTGGATGAAGATTACAACATCCGCTTTGCCAGCAAGATGACTCCTGACGGCGGCAGTGTGCTTATGAAGCCGGACGGCAAGGGTGGCTGGACCGAGTTCATGAAGATTCCGATGGAAGACACGATGACAACCAGCCCGGCTGGTTTTGATAAGAGCGGTAAGATTCTTTACCTGATCGACAGCCGAGACCGCGACACCGGTGCACTGTACACGCTCAATCTGGAGACGAACGAAAAGAAACTGATTGCAGCCAATCCAAAATGTGATGTCGGCGGCATCATGGCGCACCCAAAAGACCATACGATTCAAGGGGTGAGCTTTACCTACGAACGCACTAATTGGGATTTCAAAGATCCAGCGGTGGCCGAGGACTTCAAAATTCTAAAGAAGGTTGCCGATGGCGACATCACCGTGACCAGTCGCACGCTGGATGACAAAACCTGGATCGTCGCATTCTTGATGGACAACGGTCCAGTTAAATATTACCGCTATGACCGCGCAGCCAAAAAGGCGGACTTCCTATTTACCAACCGCAAGTCGCTCGAAGGTCTGCCACTGCAAAAAATGCACTCGCTGACCATCAAAACTCGCGATGACATGGAACTGGTCGGCTATCTCACCCTGCCACCGGGCACCGATCCAGATGGTGACGGTCGACCTGACAAACCGGTGCCGCTGATTTTGAACGTGCATGGTGGCCCGTGGGCGCGAGACAGTTGGGGTTTTGATCCAGAGCACCAACTGTATGCCAATCGCGGGTACGCAGTGCTGAGCGTGAATTTCCGTGGCTCGGAAGGCTTTGGCAAGAAGTTCATCAACGCCGGCAACAAAGAATGGGCTGGCAAGATGCACAACGACCTCTTGGACAGTGTCGATTGGGCGATTGCCGAAAAAATCGCCGACCCGAAAAAAGTCGCCATCATGGGAGGCAGTTATGGTGGATACGCAACTTTGGTCGGATTAACCTTCACTCCGGACAAGTTTGCTTGCGGCGTGGATGTAGTTGGACCGTCGAACCTGGTGACGCTACTGAATACGATTCCAGCGTACTGGGGACCGGCGTTACAAATGTTCAAAGACCGCGTCGGTGACCACGAAACCGAAGAGGGTAAAAAACTGCTGGAAAGTCGCTCTCCGCTCAACTTTGTCGATAAGATCAAAAAGCCGCTGCTGATTGCCCAGGGTGCAAACGATCCGCGTGTTAAACAGAGCGAAGCGGATCAGATTGTCAAAGCGATGGAGGAGAAAAAGATCCCGGTAACCTATGTGCTGTTTCCCGATGAGGGTCATGGCTTTGCTCGACCACCGAATAGCCTCGCGTTCAATGCCGTCACCGAGGCGTTCTTTGCTCGGCAGCTTGGTGGACGCTATGAGGCGATAGGAGACGCGTTCACCGGTTCGACAATCACTGTGCCGGCAGGCGCCGACGATGTTCCTGGATTGCCTAAGGCGCTCGAAAAGAAACCGGATGCTGCACCTGCAAAAGCCACACCGGCAAGTAAGTAACCTGACATATCGTCCAAAGTAGAATGCATAAAACCACTCTGGTGAAGATTTCACCAGAGTGGTTTTTTTGTGTGGTGAAATATGGAGAGACTGAGAATTGTTAGTCCTCGCGAGGGCTATTGGCCATTGATCGGTCCATTGTCCTTTGCAGTTCCTTTCGCCCAGGCCGAATCAACTCGTCGATGTTTTCATCAAGTGGTGAATCAAACTTGGGCTGGTCGGCCCTGGTCCAGGGGAGCCGCACGGTGAATGTACTGCCGATGCCAAGCTCGCTTTCCAGATACACCTCACCACCAAGTAGCTTGCACAACTCCTTGACGATCGAAAGCCCTAGCCCGGTGCCCGAGTACTCGCGCGTCATGGCGTCACCACCGGTCAAAACCGCGGTCCCTTGACGGAATTTTTCAAAGATCGTCACCTGATCGTGTTCGGCAATACCGACGCCCGTATCGGCCACGCTCAGCAGCAAATCACCGCGTGGGCCGGTCTTGGCACCGACGGTGATTCGACCTCCCTCGGGCGTGAACTTGATCGCGTTGGAGAGCAAGTTATTGAGTACCTGTTGAATTTTCCCTTGATCCTGAAAGAGATTCGGCAGGTCGGGGTCAATGTCGCAGTTCAGGTCGATGTTCTTGCGCTCGGCCAGCGGGCGTGCCATATCGCACTGTGCCGAGATCAAGTGTTCGATGCGGAACTCGCTGAGGCGGACCTCCATCTTGCCGCTTTCGATCTTGGCTAGATCGAGAATGTCGTTGATCATTTCCAACAGCATGCGACCAGATTTTTGGATGTTACCCACATAGCGCTTTTGTTTGTCGTCCAACGATTTGATCGACCCCAGCACATCGCTGAAGCCGATAATACTGTTGAGCGGCGTGCGCAGCTCATGGCTCATGGTGGCCAAAAAGTCGCTTTTGAGGCGGTTCATCTCGTACAGGCGCATGTTGAGCTGAGCCAGTTCGTCGACCTTGCCATCGAGGCTCCCATTCAGATCACGCAGTTCGGCATGCGCATCGACCAGCCCACGCACCATTTTGTTGAATGCCTTGGCCAGATCCTCGAATTCATCGGCGGTCTCGATTTCAGCACGCGCGTCGGTATTGCCTCGGGCAACTTCTTCACTCACATCGCGTAGGTGCTTGAGCGGTTTGACGATCACATAGCGGACAATCACGTAGGCAGCCAGCATCGCCAGAAAAACGGTGACAATCGCCGTGGCAAGGTAGATAGCGCGGTTCCAACTGATTGCCTTCTGCGTTTTATCGTCATTCACCGCGATCTTAACCACACCGATCAAGTCTCCCAGTTCCAGTTGCTTGGCACCGGGTGGCAGACCGGCCTCGGCAAGAGATACTCCTTTCTCTTTTGCGTTCATCACTAATCCCGACAGCTCTCGCGTCTGATGACAGAAGATGCACCCTCCTTGATCGGCCACATTTCCCCAAATCGGCTTGTAGTAAAAATACTTGTGCTTGCCATCCACCGTATCTCGAGCATCGCGATAGATCGATTTTTCCTCAATGCCACCATCCGTGGTCGATTCAACATGCGGCTGCATCCGCAGGAATTCGGCAACTATCTGCTTCTCTTCTTCCGTTTTCGGTTGTTTTTCTGGATCGGTGCTGTTGGGATTAAACGCCTCCCACTCATATTTTCGGTCACGGTCCCAAAATGCATTCCATGAGTTGATTAGTCCGGTTGCCGAAGGCTTTTCATAAAAGCCCGCATGGATTCGAGACAGCGCACCTTGAACCAGACTATCTGCACTATCGCGCGTACTGTCGTACACCAACTTCTCGGTTTGCGCGCCGTACCACCAGAAGCTGGCAGAGATGAGAAGCGCCAAACAGGCACCAAACAGCCAGCGGCATTTCCGCTCCAGGCTGGTCTCGCCAAGCACACGTTTAAAGGATCGATAGGACAAGTTTGTACTGCGGTTCTAAAGGAATTAAACTCTGCAAAGGCCCACTTGCTGGCCTTGGTGGTTGCAATCAAATCAGGGTGCCCGCAACCGTTGCTAGCACTGCTCCTCTTTATCGTACGGCGCGGCACCAGATCAAACCAGACGAATCTGGACAGGGTAACACGGCAAACCACATCGTTCGGGCTGTGATTCGTTGCTGTAGCCCAACGAAAATCACGGTCCACGCTACAGCATATCGAGCGGGTCGATATCGATGGCCCATTGCACTCCTTCGCGCGAGCTGAGGTTCTCGGTTGCCAAAAGAATCGCCTGGCGCAGGAGCTGTCCATCGCCACATTGGGCCTGCAAATGGTAGCGATAGAGATTCCGCAGCCGAGGAATCGGTGCCGGCGCTGGACCGAGGACACGATTCTGCACCCCTTCGGCCAACTGGTGTTCCACCAGCGCACTGCGGATCCGCTCGGCCAATTGCAAGGCAAACTCCTTAACCAGCGCCTCGGCTTCTCCCCGGACAATCAACCGCGCCATCTGCGTGTATGGTGGGTAATGCAGCATCTGGCGGATGGGTAGCTCTTGTTTGGCAAACATCGCATAGTCGTGTCGCACCGCCGCGCGAATCGCCGGATGATCGGGACTAAGCGTCTGCACCAGCACGCGACCACCGCGCGGACCGCGACCTGTCCGCCCGGCAACCTGGGTCACAAGCTGAAACGTCCTTTCCGAGGCGCGAAAATCGGGAAAGTGCAACGACGTATCGGCATTGATCACCCCCACCAAAAGCACATTGGGTCCAGACCCTTGGCGATCATCTGCGTTCCTAGCAGGATATCGATTTCGCCCGCACGAAATCGATCGAACGCTTCGGCGTGGCTGCCCGGTTTTTTCATGGTGTCGGTGTCCATCCGCAGGACGGCTGCCTGTGGAAAACGACTGCGAACTTCCGCCTCCAGTCGTTGCGTGCCCATGCCCGAATAGCGAATGCCACCAAAGCTACAGTCAGGGCACTGCGTCGGCGCCGCCGCCTGATAGTCGCAATAATGGCAAATGACCTTTTCCCCCTGACGATGGTGCGTCAGCGAAAGTTCACAATGGGGACACCGCACCACCAGCCCACAGGCTGGGCACTGGATCTGCGTGGAAAACC
>JAWXCH010000260.1:0-3455 GCA_034440595.1 Planctomycetota bacterium
CAGCGAACACATAAGGGAATACCAACGACACTTGTTGGCCAAGGCCCGTAGCGATAGCCACATCACGGAAACCGTGCGATTGCTCAACAGCGTAATGCTGGAGTGTCGATTGCACGTTCTGGCGGATCTTCAACGGGCCGGGGATAAACTCACGGACCACTTGGCAACTCGTCGCGAGGAAGGCAGTTCCCATCGTACTGTGAATGCCGACCTGATTGCCGTCCGCTCGTTTTGCCGCTGGCTTCTCGCCAAGAAACGATTGCACATGGACCCGACGGCGGGGCTGGAGCGGCTCAATGTCGAAGAGGACCGACGCTTGGAACGTCGACCTTTGACAGACGTAGAGGCTCAAAAGCTGATCGAAGCCGCCTACAGCAGCGCCAAAGTAATCCGTGGGCTCACCGGACCGGATCGCGCCATGCTTTATTGGCTGGCACAGCGCACTGGGCTGCGGCGGGGGGAACTGCGCAGTCTCTACCCTGCTTCATTTGATCTGGTTGCCAATCCTGCGTCCGTTCGCGTCAACGCCAAGCACTCTAAACGGCGCAGGAATGACATGCTCCCGCTGTCGCCCGACGTTGCCGCCGCATTTCAAGGTTATTTGAACGATCGGGATCCCAAAAGTCCGGTCTGGCCGGGTGGGTGGTGGCGGCGGTCAGCTGAAATGCTGAGGGAGGATCTGGCCGCGGCCGGAATTGCGGCCGTGGACGCGGATGGGCGGGTGCTCGATTTTCACGGCCAGCGAACAACCTTCATTACCGGCCTGGCTCGGGCGGGTGTCTCGCCGGCGACGGCCCAGAAGCTTGCCCGACACAGCGACATCAACCTCACGCTGGGCACTTACACTCGCCTCGGCGTAGCAGACCTGTCTACCGCTGTTGATAGCCTGCCGCGGCTCTCGCCACATCCGTCGCAGGGATCACAGCCTGAAGCGGCCGCCAATACGCCGGCGTCTTCGAATCTACAGCTTCAGCAACTAATCCATGCTTGGCAGCACATTCCCGGCCACATCAGGGACTCTATTATTGCCCTTTTAGACAGTGTGCCTCCGGTCCACGATGCTGCGCAAGTCGCTACCGATGACCGCGACTGACACCAACCGGGGTCACTGCCTAAGATGTAACCTACAGTTTGGCTTAATAACGGTCCTGCGTCGATTAAACAAAGTGATCGGTTAAAACATTGATCTCTTGCGCACCTCACTAGCCAGATCCGAGCCATCCCGAATTAGCGACTCTCTTTGCACCCAAATTTATCAATCGGAACTCCCTAGCCCCATTCCTTCCATTTCCAGAGAGTCCGTATGCCATGTGCCAGACTTCCGGCTTGCCTATTGGCGTCATGATCCAGATCGAGGATAATTCGATGTCGTCCGGCCCCCCACGCTATGCGACACGAATTGGCCGAAGGAAATGCTGGCAACGTCAACCACATTCGCTGGAGGAATGCATTTTCCGAGGAAGCGGACGGCTATACCAAACAGTTGTTCAGCCATCAGCGAGCGGTCGAAGGATCCAAATCGTAAACAATTACTGATCGCACATCCTAAGTTCATCTGGAAAAGCGTATGTCAATCGATAAGATCGCGGGACACATTGTACAAACTACCGAGGTCGATGCCACCTTGGCGAACGATATTCTCGCCCGCGATGCGGCGCTATGGCTCGGCATCCGGGTTGGAGAAAGCTCTGATGAGGTAGCAGTGATCGCACAACTCGCTACGCTACCGTGGCAGACGGTTGCGGTGGAGAGCGCGAGTGCATCATTTGCGACAGCGATCGAATCACACAAAGATCAGGAGGGACTAGTTCCTCGACGTGGGTACGTAGATGTCATAGCAGCTAACCCCGAAAATATACCTCTGGCAGCGCGAACGCTTCCGGTGTTCCTGCTCAATGGTCGAGAACGTTCGACTGACCCCCTCGAATCGGCTCAGCTACCACGCCAGAAGAGCCTACTCCGGCGTCTCTCGATGCTGAGTCGATTACAGCAGGCAGGGCCTCGGCATCTAGTATTCGTTTCCTCCGGTGACGGATTGCTCGTCGATGAGCTGAACCAGCTGTGGGCCGAAGGATTTCGGGCGCGGATCACTTTCGTTACCGATGCCGAACATGAAATCACGGCTTTACGCACGACGGTCGCCTCGCTTCGCTCCGCCCCGACGGTAACTCTTATCGTTCTGGGGCCAAAGCGGTTTGCTGAGACACTGTCGGCCGATGTACTGGCCGCAATTAAACCCGAATCTTTGAGAGTACGAATCCGATCTATCGACAAAACTGTCGCTGTAGTCGATGCGTCGGGTTGTGATTTACCTGATCAGCCGATCCTCGACCGATACGAACTGCTTCGAGAGTCGGACTTAATCACGCTATTGCCCGACGATCTGAAGTCAGAAGAGATCGACACGTTTTTTCGGAAAGATGCTAGTGAACGGAACTGGCGCGTTCATGCCGCTGGCCTACCCTGGCTGAAAGACGATATGTGCGATCGTCAGCTATTGAATCGGCTGCGTAAACTTCATTCGTCAGGTTCAGAGGGTAACGCGGCCGCGCTTATCGTCGCGGAATCAGGGTCAGGAGGCACCACTCTCATGGAGCACCTTGCCTTTACCGCGGCGATTGCAGGGTATCCGTCGCTGGTAGCAAGACGTGTCAGCTTTGACCCGAATGCGACTGAGTTAGTTGGATTCCTGAACCGCTTAACGCTCGCCCACTCTAGGACACTGGATGGTAGTGCAGATTCCTCGAAACATCGAGAAACGCCCGTGCTCCTTGCATTCGATGCTGAGCATTGGCGTGGGCACGAAGAAGGTATCGTGGCTTTCGTGAAAAAGTTAGAACGCTCCGGTCGAGCAGTCCTGCTGCTTGTTGTCACCGACTGTGATGGCGCCGCCCATGTGCCGCGCGAGGTCAGCATGCATCTTGAAGTATCGTTATGTCACCATTTCTTGGAAGACGATGCGGTCAAAATCGGGAGACACCTCAACAAATATTTGGAGTCGAAGGGAAGCGCACGTTCGGATGCTGAGTGGCGAAGCTTCCACAAATCCCAACAACCTGCACTTGGCGACTTCGGCGCAACGCAAGTGAGCTTCTGGATCGCGTTGGAATTCTGGCTACAAAGACAAGTGCCGCTAGGCGAGACGATTCAAGGATGGCTTTACAAGCAATTCTGTGAAGCCGATTTGCCACCAGATTTGGCATTACTCGTGCTCCAGATCGCGGCGATGACTATCGAACGTGTGGGAACTCCGGAAGACCTCATTCCAGCTCCGACCGGAAGCGACCTTCCACAGTCAATTCGTCTTGCGAACGTAAGCGCAAAGGCTCCAGCGATAGGTCTCTTTCGCGCTAAGTCGGCATCGGTCACTCAATGGATGCTAGGACATCCTTTGATCGCTCGTTATTTGCTGGGCCTCATCGTACGGGATCGCGACACCCTCAAACGATTGGGAC
>JAWXCH010000261.1:0-6778 GCA_034440595.1 Planctomycetota bacterium
AACAGCGACCGGTCAATGTCCGATTTTTGGGGACCTGCCGACGTCCGCAGCGAACCGTTTTTTGTCATCGCCACCGAAGGAAACCTGCGCGGTACCATCGCCCTTGGCACCATGAATCCACCGCTACAGAAGCGACGAGAAATATTGGCCATGCACCTCGGCGGTCTGGCACTCGCCGCTCGTTCCGGCCTACAGACCAGCTCTGGCGACCTGCTGCTTAATAACGATGTCGAAGATGTTTCCATCGATGTCACTGTGCGAAGTGAGTCACCAGTATCTTCCAATGGCAAAGCGGCCGCACCGGTCGCGCTCCCTGCTGGCGAGGCTAGTGTCTTCATCCGTGACCGCGAGGGGCGCATTCCAGGAACGACTCGTTCGCTGCAACTGCCACTGACATTGCAACAGACAGAACTGGACTTCAACCTGCCCGGCAGCGATCTGGCCGAGCGTGGGCCAATCCTACAGGCCACCACGCTGTTTCGCGGCAATCAGTTCATGCAACCGTTTTTGCTGCGTGCCTCGGGCGGCATCAAAATCGCCTTTGACCCGTATCAATATGGCCCGCCACAGGTAACCCTGAGCGGCCCTAGCCGCAAACGCGCTTCGGTGATGTTCATTCTGGATTGCTCAAGCAGCATGTCCGAAATGACCGATGTCGAAGCCCCCGGCGACCAGCGGCAGATGCCACGCATGGAGGTCGCCAAGAGTGTGCTAGCCAACTTGCTGGAACAACTGGCCGATCGCGGCGACGCACGGGTTGGTGTTCGCTTTTATGGGCACCGTGTCGGCTGGAATTTGCGTAAGCCCGAAGAACTGCTCCGGCAAAGTGAATACGCCAACAAGATCCCAGACGACCTAGTTCCAAGCGAAGATGTCGAACTGGTGCTGCCACTGGGTCGTTTTGACGATGTCACCCTGCCGCGAGTGCTCACACCGCTGAAGAGCGTCAAACCGTGGGGCGAGACACCTCTCTATTTGTCGATCATCAACGCACTGGCGGACTTCACGGGCGATGATGCCAACACCGAGCGCAGCATTGTCGTCGTCACCGACGGTGTCAACTATCAGTTCAACTCGCGCAGTCCCAAAGGCCGCGCCGATTTGTTAGCAGCACTCGGCAACCGCAACGACGTGAAGATCCACATTGTCGGTTTTGGAATCCCCAGCGGACAACGTGCTCAGGCCACGCGTGAATTCGACGAACTGGCGACACGCACCGGCGGATCGTATGTCCTGGCCGAAAACGCCGCTTCACTGGTTCGAGCGCTGGAGTCGCTACTCGGACCCAGTTACTACACCGTCTCCGACGCCGCCTCGCGCGAGATCGGACAGGCACAGGTTGGAACGTCCATCACAATCATTCCTGCTCCGGAACATGCCCAGTACTACACCGTCGCGCTAGATAAATTGAGCGATCGTATTGAACTGGCCGGGGGCGAATCGGCCGAACTGGCCATCAGCCGCAATCAAAAACAGATCGAGGCCGTTCCCTATACCAAAGGGGATCCAAAATTTACTCCGCTAGTCGAATCGGTTGCCCCGCGCTCCACTGGTTTGATGATTGGCGCTCACCGGCCGATCTGGATGGCAGAAGGGGTCCGCTTCCCTGTTTCCATTCAGCACGAGAATCATCAGTTCACGCCGCGGCCCGGCGAGTTCTGGATCGAGGTCACTCCGGTTGCGGAAGATCGCCGCCCACTGCCTAAGTATCTGTTCTACGATTTGAACTACGAGCCGGGCACTTCGGCACCCGTGCTAAGCTGGACTGCGGAGAACTGGCCCGAGGGAGCGAAGCAGGCACAGCTACAAGTCTTTGTCAAACAACGAGCCACACCACCCATTTCCGCAGTGCGCTTGGATGAGCTAACGAAAGGCTCGGAAATCTCCAGTCAACGAACGGTGGAAGGCATCGCGGGCATGCAGTACCGCGTGATTGTACGCCCTGCCAGCGGAAGCAGCCCGCTGCAAGTTGGCGTCGTTGAGCGCTTGACAGCCGATAGCGCAACCTTGGGGAGTGCGAAGTTTGAAATCGCGCCCACCCCACGGCGCGTTGTTCGCCGCTTCGATGCCGAGAACCGTCTGGCCACTCACATGTTCGAGCTATCGGGCATCGATCTGGCCAGCTACGAGCTGCGCATCACCCGCCGCAGCGACGTGGTGGCCAACGCCATGACCCTTAGCGAACCGGCTGTGATTTCGGTTTCGGACTCGAACAACATTCTGCGACTGCCCACGGCGAGTCGGTAGCGTGTCGCGATAATGTGTGCCACTGGCTCTGCCAGTGCGCAATGTAGGGTTCGTGACACCACCACAGTACTCCTCACGATTCCCGCGTCCCGCTTCGTCATCCTCGCGAAGGCGGGAATCCAGAAAACTGTTCGTCATCTCTCCGCAACCCTGCTCAGACCCGAAGGGTCGTCTCCATCAGCCCGGGGTGAAGCGAGCGCAGCGAAGCGGAACCCCGGGTTATTGGCCCGACAATTTTCCTCCCCTCTCCACGCAACAAGCTGTGATTTAACACTTGGCGCATTCGGGGAGAGGGGCCGTGGGTGAGGGCGACCAGAAAACTCGATTCCCGCGTAGCGCCGTTCCAATAACAAATGATTATTGACTGACAACAAATGATAGATCCCTTGTCGCACTTTTAAAGCTCAATGCACCTCCATCCGTCATTCCCGCGCATGCGGAAATCCAGTTCAATCGATCATTCCCGCGCAGGCCTTGTGCGCAAATTGCACTCTTTCGCGGAGCGAAAGGCGACTGTCGGGACCATTACCTGGCACCAACCCCAAAACGCTCATTTCCGCTCGTTTTTCGCCACATTTCTCCTGCCCTACCACCACTCGGCAGCCCCATTTTCACCGCGATTTGTATCGCGCTTGGCCGGCAATTATAATCTCTATTCGGGAATACCTTCCCAATCGCTACAATCCGCCCGCCATGCCCACCCTACGTTTACGACGCCTCCTGCCCTCCCTCCTCTCACGATCACTGATCGTCGTGGCGTCGTTGGTCTACATCGCACAAGCTTGCGGGGTGCAGATCACCTTTCCGGCCAACGCCAAGGATCTGAGCGTGGCGTTTCCCTGCATGCACCGCAATTGCGGGTGCATGAACGCCGATCAGTGCTGGCGAAGTTGCTGCTGCAATAGCGTGAAACAACGCCTGGATTGGGCCACCAAGCACAATGTTACGCCACCTGCGGATGCCATCGCACAGGCGGTCGCTGAAGAAAAGAAGGCCAGCGAAAACAACATGCCGAGCGGTGATCACTGCTGCTCGCAAACAGGGGATGCCTGCGACAACGCGGCCTCGCGTAGTGGCTGCACGGACAACGCTTGTTCCGTTCATGGATCTAACACTGAAGACTCAACTAACTCTGCGGCATCCACGTGCTGTGATAGCGAGCATACAGAAAACGATTCAACCACCGCTGGCGATGCAAACGAGTCCACCCCGACTGGCATTTGTTTGTTGCAGGCCTTTCGCTGCGGTGGCGCAGGGGACAACTGGCTCGGTGCCGCTGCTTCGTTAATTCCCCCCACGGCCGATGTAACAATCATCGTGCCGTTTCTGACTCGTATTGTAGTGCAGGATTCACCCGGCACTATTTCTTTTCGCACGCCGCCGGTCCCTCCTCCGCGGCTGGCGTTGGCTTAACGCTGAGTTGGCCAGCCATCGCAATCGAACGTGTGCCAGAAAATTCTTCTGCGCGCTAGCTTACTTGCAACGGTCGGCCAGGCGGTTGGGTTACGTTCCTCGCATTTTTTCGGAGGTTCACCGTGCGCGCACGACCTGCATTTACGCTCGTCGAGTTGCTGGTGGTGATTGCCATCATCGGAATTCTGATAGCGTTGCTTTTGCCAGCCATTTCGGCGGCGCGCGCCGCTGCGCGCGCCACGCAGTGCAAAAGCAACCTGCATCAGATCGGGTTGGGAATCCTGCAGCATGTTGACGCACGCGATGGAAAATTTCCTCGCAACCGTCATTCCGGTGAACTCAAATCCTGGGTCTACACCCTCGGCCCCTTCCTCGAAGATGTCGATGTCATTCGCATTTGTCCGGAAGATCCACAGTTGAACGAACGACTGGGAACCGACGGCAAAGGGACCAGCTACATGCTCAACGAGTACATCTCGTCGAACGTAACTGGCGCTGTGTCCAAACTGGCACAGCTCAAGGCCACCTCCAAAACCATCATGGTCTTTGAAGGTGCCGACGAACGCGACGTGACCGCCGAACATGTCCACGCCTCGACGTGGTACACCCCATTTAACATCAATAACAACCGAGTTCCGTTTGTTATTAAAAGCGAGATCAAGACCGATCGGCATGGCCCGTCGTCGCACTATTTGTATGCCGATGGGCACGTCGAAAGCATTTCCGACGAAGATTTTTTTGCCAAGGTAAACGCCGACATTGCGTCGGGCAGCAACCTGGCCAAACCTCAGTAACTGAAATATTACGCAACTAGATAGAGGATTTGATATGAGAACTTACGTTTCACTATTTGCAGCGCTAGCCGTCTGTTTGACCTTGGAGACTGCGCCTGTCTTTGGGCACGGTTTTTCAATCACTTTAGAAGGCAACCAAATGGTCGGCAAATTCACCGACAACCCGATCGGACAGCAGGACCGGCTCTACCATCAAATGTTGTTCAATTTCGATTCCAATGAACACGAGATGGACCACGGTGGTCCGGTGGCCGCGTTCTCCGGAAACAACTTCAAAGGCACAGTGCTTGGAAATTTATGGTATTTCGATGGTGTGGAAGCAGTTGAGGCTCCAGCGGGTGCGCTGTTAAAAATGCTCGATACGACGACCGGCGATTTTCTGACGGTTGACGGCAGCGGCGTGATTGGCAATCCGATTGACCTCGCTGCTGACAACGGGCATGGAGTCCTGTGGTCGATGCCACAAACTTCTCCAGCAGGCATCTACGGAATTGCCTATCAGGTCGACGCCACCAACCTCAGCAACGTTCCCTACCTCACTTCCAATCCGCTGGTGGTCATGACCAAGGTGGGTGCCTACAACGGCGACCTGGCCGCGGCACAGACTGCCATCTACAACGCTGCTATCGGCGTTCCAGAACCAAGCACCTGGGCATTGCTATGTGGCGGCATGGCCACACTGGCATTTGTTCAGCGTGGGCTGCGCAGGCGCCGCGCACTGCAATAGCACTGCGTCGTGTGCTATCACGCTGTCATTTCAAGTATCACTTTTTTGCTTTCACGGCACTGTTGGTCCACTGGATCAACAGTGCCGTGTTCGCTTGCGCGACACGAAAGCAAAGTCGCAAACTGCTATTTGAGACTCGGGATCATTCAGATACCCTCCCCGTCCCGCTGCGAGAGGGCCAGTGTGAGGGAGTTCGGTACGGACCGGCTCAGTTCTGTCCTTGACAATCTGGAGTGATTCACCGATGAAGCTTCTAAACTTGTTTTTCGCGTTAGGACTTTCCGCTGTTTGTTCAGTGGTTCAGGCACATGGCATTCCTTTCAATCTCGAACTTGATGGAAACGAAATTGTTGCCGAACAACACGATTACTTCGGTCTTGCAACTGTTCGGTTTGAAACCGCGGTCGCACCAGATGGATCCGTGCAGTTTCAAGGTGCTCCAACAATTAACATCACCTCGGGAATTGCCAATGGGACATTTCTAGGGTTCAACACGATCGGACCAGTCTACTATTCAAATGGTGCCGCTAGTGTTCGTGCATCGACACCGCTCACCGTCCGGACTGGCTCCGGTGCACCGGTTGGCATCACACTGGACAGCTCGCTCAGTGCCTTGACTGACCTGACAAAGTCCGCAACGGTGTTGATGGGAGCCTACAACGGAACAGATGATTTCCACTCGACGTTGGATTTCTCAATCGACAATGCTGCCCCGAATGGCATCTATCGTGTTGGGTTGCAAATGAGTGGGCCAAATACCGGCTTTTCCAGCAGTGAAACGTTTTACGTCCACATCAACAAGGGACTGACCGATCCGACTCAGTACAACAGCGCACTGTCGCAGTTGGGTGTCGTCCCAGAACCAGCAACCTTGGCTTTGCTCGGCTGCGGAGTTGCCTGCCTGGGACTGATTTGCCAACGCCAATCGCGTCGACGATCAGCGTAACTTGCGTTGCAAAGGTTAAACACCTGGCGGTTCGGCGGATACCACTCCGTCGAACCGCCTTTTTTTGTATAGGGTGTGCGTGGAACCACCGCTGACTAGAACAACGCGTTCCAGAGCAACTTCCCCACCGTAAAATACGCGTCGCCGCTACGAACATCGTCGCGAAAGAACTGCACCGCGGTCCCTGGCTCGCCAATGAACGGGCGCAGAATCCAGGCCATCTGAATCGCCACAAAAGCGTAGATCACGATCCACACCCGCAGCAACCAGCGATGGCGCGGGTTGCGTGCCACCAGCGGCCTGTAATAACTCCGCAAAAGCCACTGTGAACTGAAACTGGCCACGGCGAACATCACACCGTTGAACGTCACTGCGGCGGCATAGTTCGCACTCGACAAATACCAGAGCGCGGTGAACGGGGCCAAAGACGCCAGTATAATCGCCAAGCCTCCTTGCGTGGCCAACAGCGCGCGAACCGCTTGCGAAAAATCACTTCGCAGCCCGAGCAGTGTGCTGACGACAAAAAAACTCGGCAGGCTGATCGCGAAACTCGCCAACAGCAGCAGGGGCACCTTCACCGCCGAATACAGCATCTGCAACAGGCCGCGACTGGAGAAACCTCCAAAGCAACCCATCACGGCCCCGTAGAGC
>JAWXCH010000262.1:0-2670 GCA_034440595.1 Planctomycetota bacterium
AAAATCGAGAATCCGGCAGCAACGGCGGCGTGCATGGCCTCGGCAAGGGGGGTGGTTGCGGTGTCGTTCACGCGCCCTCGCAATCGCGGCGGCGTGGGAAGCCGATCAGGTAGCCGCTTGCGTCAATTGGAGTATCGATCTGGCAGTGCGCGTTCCGGTGTTCGCGTTTATTTCTGGCGTTTGAACGATCCCAAACATGAAGATGGTGAGTGCGGCAATAGGGACACCAGCAGTAGGCGACAAATTGCGTTCGATCCGTCCGGTTCGGGACAAGTTTGGCCATTGCCAACAACGGCAACTTGGATAGTTTTGGTGGTTTGCTTTGATTGTTTTCAATGGATGTGCAATAATTCATACTCATCGTCCTTTCGCCGTCGGCCACTTTCGCGGGTGCCGGCGGCGTTTTAATTGGGGTTACTTTGCAACGACGTCATAGAATCCCTCTCATTGCGATGGCCCGCCGGGTGTTCCAGGTCGACCGATGCGGTGCACCGTTCCGCAGCCATGTCACAAGCTCGCCACGCGACCAGCGTGGACACTTGCCGTCACCAAGCTCTACACGGTTCGGAACGTGGCCTGTGCCATCCATCGCCAGAAACTTGCTGCGGCTCACTCCCAGCAGGGTGGCTGCTGCGGCGGCGTCCAGACCTTCGGCGCGAGCGCCTTCGGCTAACTCGACTAGACGAGTGAGTAGGGCGGTAGCGTCAGCTTGTGAGGCAACTTTATGCACCGATCTGGACCCTCCGGGGCAATCGTGGGAGGTGGCCGGCGCGGCGAAGTTCAATTTCGATAGCGGGAACCAATGACGGGTCGATCATCCGCCGGCCTGAAACGATTGGTGCATCGGCATCGCTGAGTACCCGCTTGTAGAACAGTTCCGAAATGGCACGGGGTTGAACCTGTTGGCCATACTTGGCAGAGATTTGGCGAGCTATTTCTGAGACTGTCGTGGACATCGAATCGACTCCAATCGGTGGTCACCAACGCGATGACCACGATGAGTCGATTAAATCAACAAGCGACAGTATTTGTTGCTAATGCCCGCGTCGAGTGCCGTATCAGTCAATGATATCAGTGCGAAAATGATTATCTGCGGCACGCGGGCGCGCGCGGGCGCACCGCGTTAATTAATGTCAACTTCGACGTAAATGGACTTACACTCTGGGCATTTAGGCTTGCGCGAGCCTGGGAATTTGAATCGGTTTGCGCACCGCGTGCATTTCCATTCGCGAAGATGCGTTGGCCGGTCGGTTCCATCGCTTTTTTTGCGACATTTCTTGTAATTCACTGCGGCGGCACTGCTTATTATGTAGGGACTTTCGGCTGTTCCACCTCCGCGGTGTTTCAGTTTTCCAAGGCGAGCCAGCCGTCTTGATCCACCCTCGGCGCAGCCGATGATAGCGTCTGATGCCTTCGTAGTGACCCCATCACTAAAATCTGCCTTAGTAGTTGTTGTCGGATTTGCGAATTCCACGGCTCGCAGTTCTTCAACCAAACGCCATAGCGGTTTCGCCCTGTCGTCGTCAAAGTTCTTCTCAACTATACCAAGCAAAGTTTTAACCAAGCCCTCGGCAAGTCCGAAGTCGTCGTTTGTAGACGGATTGTCGATCGCGTTCGGAACAGCAACGTCAAAGCTACCTTCATCGGCCCACTTAACGCACGCGTAGGCGTTTTGCATCGCCCCGATTGCTCGCGTTGTCCATCGCTCCAGGACCGGCTTTGACCGATCGTCCATGTGCACCGCGTACGAAGGCAACATCGCCATGACGGATTGATAAGACTTTCTTACTGCTGCCAGTTGGTTGACGGAGTAACTGCCTAAATGCCTCACCAAGCTACGTTTCTCTTCTTGCAATTGCGGTATCACGGACGCCGCATTGCCAAGCGCATTGAGCGCGTCGAGAAAAGTCAGGATCTGTTTAGCGAGGGGATTATCTGCCATGTTCCATCACCTTTTCGGGCCGGCCCGGTGCTGCTGCGGGTGATGGCTCGCAGCAGCAACCGGGTCCGTTCACGCGGGGATCAAGCCGCGTGCCCGTTGCCTGTCATTTTACGATTCTGCCGAACAATCGAAAAGGCCGGCTTCTTTGCTGGACTGGATGCGCGACGAAGTTTCTTTGATTTCATGCTGCACCGCCTTTCGCCTGAACGACAAGTGGGGCGCGGTTACGGTAAGGGTACGATGCGCACCGACGCGGGCGCAGCGACCAGCGGTTCGACCACTTCGCTGTCGGACACGCTGAAGGCCGACGGCAGTGAGCAGGGATGCTTCTGGTCGCCGGGAAGATCCGCCAGCGGCGAGCCGTACAAGGGGTTCATCGTCCAGGTGAACACCAGCGGCACCTGGCATACCGCGGGTGTTGGGCGCATCGTGATGAACTCTCGGACTGGTTCCGCGCGAAGGCTGTCGAGGCGGGAATCGAAGTCATTGTTTCCGGCGTTACGAAGCTCGTCGCCGAGAGCACTTGGAAGCAACTCCCAGGCGGATAGAACGACGCTCGTTCCGAGACATGATTGGACGTGACTTCCTCATACCTCAACGGCGCGTGCAACCGCTGCAGCGCGTCGACTAACTGTCCCCATCAATACATCGCAGAACGCCGTGAATTCAGATTTCTGTAGTCCTGGCACGCTGCAGGGCATGCGATTCCGGTTTGCCAGGTAGTAGAT
>JAWXCH010000263.1:0-3855 GCA_034440595.1 Planctomycetota bacterium
ATCGTGAGCAGCACCACCTCGCGCACACCTACTCCGCCGGGCAACATCGAAACAAATCCGGCGACCACCGAGAGCGTCACCGCACTGATGTACAGCACCAATCCTTCCGCTGGACCAGGGGCATCAGGGAACATGGCGCGCGTGCAGGCCCAGAGGCTAAGACCGGCCAGAATCCAACCGATGACAAGGCCGGGCCAGCCGGGTGCCAGTTTCCGAAATGTCAATTTGGCGGCCGGTTCAATTTCTTTGCTCTCACCGTTGATCGAACTTTGAGCAGCCTCCTTGTCGCGATCCTTGCGCAGCACATGCAGCAGAACATTGAATACCAGCGGCACCGTCGGCAGGCCGGTGCCCAGGCTCATTCCCAAGCCGATCAGCACAATCTTCCAGGGAATCGGATCCAGAAAAAACAAAAGCACCGTTCCCAGTAGCGATCCAATCGCCATCGTCGACAGTGTCTCGTAAAAAATCGCGGCCACTACTGGGCCAGTCTCGACACCCGGTCCTCGAATCAGTCCGGCTCGCAGTAACACAACCATCGCTTTGCCCGGCACATACTTGCCCAGGTGACCGATGTAATAGGCACGCAGCGTGCGCCAGGTGGTGACGCGCTGCCCCATGCTGAGCAGGATGCGTCGCCAAAACAACCCACACGGCAGTTGACTGAATAGGTAAATTCCAGCAGAAAGCAACAGCCACTGCGGTTCGATTTGATCGAGTCGGTGCCCGTTCTGCTCGAATTCTTCGATGCCGCGACTGATGGTGCGGTGACCGGCCCAGAGCACGATCAGCAGGACCAGCAACTTCAGCAGTCGGATGATCCAGCGTCGCGAATTCGTTGGTGCGGTCTGTTGGCTCATGGGAACGGCTGTCAATCGGACTTGTTTCAGATTGCGGTTTGTTTCACAGCCTAGCGGCAATAGAGGTGGATTAAAAGGGGAAGTGACGACGGCCAGCCCTACCATCGCGGTCAGGAATCACTGGCGGACTTTGCGCTGCAATGGCTACAATGCGGCGCGTGGATCATCAGGGCGCAATATGAATGACGGATCGAGAAAAGTTCACAGCTAAAAACTACACCTGGAAATAAAGCGATGGGCCGATATATCTCGATTGCCGTGCTGTTACTGCTGGTCGTGGCGTTTGGTGCGCTCTTCTTTCAAGCCCTGTCCAGTTTCATCCTGCCGCTGTTTGTCGCGGCGCTGCTGGCGGTCATCTTCCGACCGGTGCATTGTTGGTTTACGGCACGTTGTGGTGGGTACGTTCGCGTGGCCGCCAGGCTGACAACCCTTGCCATACTGCTGATTGTCATGGTGCCATTATTCGTGGTCGCGATTCGCGCAGGAACAGAGGCCTTTCAGGTCTTTGCGGGTTCAAATGTCAATGAATCCGGTATCGAGAGTGCCGAGGGGACGGTCGCCACCAATCCGGATGATTCTGCCGCTAAGATTCCCAGCCACGCTGTTTCCAACCACGCTGGTGCCAGCAACGCCACTCGCCAAGCGTTGGTGGATGGCGTCCGATGGCTGAACTCTACTTTCTCAATGACACTGGATCCGAAAAAGGTCGAGCAGGCAATCTGGGAACGTGTCACCGCCTGGTTGCAACCCATGGCGCTGGGGGCCGGCAAGCTTTTCATTTCGCTGGTGATCGGTTTTTTCATCATGACGATCTCGCTGTATTATTTTCTGGCGGATGGCGAGCAAATGATCATTGGCATCGGCAAGTTGCTGCCACTCGACCTCACCTATCAGCAGCAGTTGCTCGATCAGTTTGCCTCGGTCAGTCGTGCGGTCGCTAGCGCCACGCTGCTATCGGCACTAGCGCAGGGAATTCTCGCCGGTATTGGCTATTACTTTGCCGATCTAGGATCTTTATTTCTGTTGACGATGGTCACCATGGTGGCCGCGATGATCCCCTTTGTTGGCGCAGCCGTCGTTTGGATCCCTTGTTCGCTCTGGCTGTACTTCGCAGCCGATCGACCGGTCGCCGCCATCGGGCTGGCGATTTGGGGAGGTGCCGTGGTGTCGATGGTCGATAACTTAATCAAGCCGTTTGTTCTGCAAGGGCAATCGAAGCTGCACCCATTGTTGGCGTTGCTCAGCGTTCTTGGTGGTGCCGAAGCACTCGGGCCGATCGGCATCTTTGTTGGGCCAATGGCGGTGGCGTTCTTGCAGGCTGGTTTGCAAATGCTGAACACCGAGTTGAATGCTTTGAAGCAGGAATCCGCGGGCAACGTCACTTTGGAGGCTCCGGTAAATCAAAACGATACGCCCAGTCTGCCACGACCGACCCCTTGCGAATAGCAATAAATAGGGTGGCAAAGGGCTTGTGGAACTCGGAATTTGCTTGATTTGCTGCCACGAATGGTGTATATTGATCAACCTGCGTTGATCTATCCCTCCCTTGCATTTTCCTTCCAGGCAGCGAAATGTGTCAGGCGCGCATCCCATTCTGTTGCGGCATTGTCGCGCTTGCGCTGACGGCGCAGGGCAACGCGACTGGTGCCGAGGAGGTCAGCTTTGAGCTGGATGTGCAACCGATTCTGGCCGTCCGGGGGTGCAACCAAGGAGCCTGCCACGGCAAGGCGCGCGGTCAAAACGGCTTTCAACTATCGCTGTTGGGGTTCGACTCGAACTTTGATTTTTCCTCCATTGCACAGCAAAGTCGTGGCCGGCGTGTTTTTCCTGCCGCACCGGCTCAAAGCTTGCTGTTGCGCAAGGCCACAGCGCAGGTGCCGCACGGCGGTGGCCAGCGTTTTGCCGCCGACAGCGAAGAGTACCAACTCCTACAGCGCTGGATCGCGCAGGGGGCTCCTCGGCGGATCTCAAACGAATCGAAGTTGGTGCGTGTCGAATTATCGCCGAAGTCAGTCTACCTACAGACCGATGCCAAGGCGCAGCTCGCGGTCAAGGCATTTTACTCAGACGGATCGACGCGCGATGTCACCGACTGCACGCAGTTTCAATCCAACGAAGACGCCACGGTCAGCGTAAATGCAAACGGCATCGTGAAGGCCGGTTCTCTGCCGGGCGAAGCGACCATCATGGCGCGGTACATGAACAATATTGAAACCAGCCTAGTCTCGATCCCACTCTCCGGAAATGTTGCCGCTGCTGAATATGAAAAGCTGCCGCGAAGCAACTTCATTGACGAACTCGTATGGAACAAGCTGCAAACGCTTGGCATTACTCCTGCGGAATTATGTGACGATGCCAAGTACTTGCGACGAATTCACATCGACTTGATCGGCCGGCTGCCGACGCCGGATGAGGATCGTGCGTTTCTGGCTAGTGACGCGCCGGACAAACGTACCCGTGCGGTGGATACGCTGTTGGAACGACCCGAGTACGCCGATCATTGGGCCAGCAAATGGGCCGACCTACTCCGACCGAACCCCTATCGCGTCGGTATCAAGGCGGTAATCAATTACGACCAAACGATTCGAGACGCCTTTCGCAAAAATCTGCCGTACGATCAGTTTGTGCGGCAATTGGTCACCGCACAGGGCAGTACGTGGCACGATGGGGCGACTGTCCTTTACCGTGACCGCCGTGAACCGGAGGAAGTCACTACGCTGGTCAGCCAGTTGTTTTTGGGAATTCGGCTGGAGTGTGCCAAGTGCCACCACCATCCATTTGAAAAATGGAGCCAAGACGACTTTTATAGTTTTGCCGCGTTCTTTGGACGCGTTGGGCGAGTGGGTGGAGACCTTTCGCCCCCCATCTCTGGTGAGGAAGAGATGATCTTCGTTTCGCCTACGGGAGTTGTAAAACATCCCCTGACAGAAAAGGCCATGCAGCCGCGCGTGCTATTTGGCAAGATGCCGGCGATTCCTGCCGATGCAGATCCACG
>JAWXCH010000264.1:0-4110 GCA_034440595.1 Planctomycetota bacterium
GTATTAACCAATACCTGCGCGGGACGGTTGGGGCGTTTCCGATCGGCCTTGCGCGCTGCATCGAGTAAGTCGTCTTTTGTGATGAAGTCGCGCTGGTCGTTAGACGGAGCCTGAAAATGGTAGTAGTACGCGACGACGGCGGCGAAATGATTCTCACTGCGGGGGTTTTTCGAGAGAATGAATCCCTTGATGTCTGTCGGTGCAGTCGGAGCGAGCTGTTGAGATTGATCGCTCAAAGCCACTCGCTGCGAGCCGTGGGATTGGGCTAGACCTTGAGCGGTCGGCAGAGTACCCGGCATCCCAAGTTTTTCGCACGCCCACCGGATTATCCTGTCCCGGTCTTTTGAATCAAATGGTTCGAGGGCCTGAATTACAAGCCGGACTGCTTCCAAGTCGTCGCTAGGTTTTGTCATGGCATTCCTCCGCTCAGGCGTTCAGATTAATATCAAGTCTTCTGGGTTCGTAATAATAGACATACCCTATTGTAGCGAAAAGGTTAGTACGCAATCTTGAAGGTCGGACTATCTTCGGGTCGAGTCCGGCGCTTGTCGTAAAGGCGCGTGGTGGCGATGTTGGCATGGCCAAGCCACTCCTGGACCTTGGCGATGTCCGCCTCATGTTCCAGGGCGTTCGTGGCGGCCGTGGCGCGGAGTGAGTGAGGGGAGAAGTGCTCCACGTCGATTCCCGCTGCCTTCGCGTATTTCTTTATGAGCTTGTACACGCCGTCCGTGTCGAGCGGCTTGTCGAGGACCTTGGTCAGATTATTCTTCACCGGACGGAAGAGGGGGCCCTTCGTGTCCTCGACGTGGCCGGCTGCTTCTATGTACTCGTGAATGAGCCGTTGCGCTTTCGGGTGCATCGGGACATACCGCAGCTTGCCGCGCTTGCCGTGGATGCGGAAGTGCATCACGTCGCGGCGTGCGTGGCAATCCTGCACGCGCAACCCGCACAATTCGTCTCGCCTCAAACCGTGAAAGAGAAAGACCGCGAGGATCGCGCGGTCCCGTTTGGCCTTGAGCGTTTCACCTTGAGGAGTTTCAAGTAGTCGGCGGGCTTGGGCGTCGCCGATCGCGGCGGTCTTGCCCTCGTTGTTGTCAGCGGCGGGGCGCTTCACGCCTTTGACGGGATTGTGCGTGATCGAATTCTTCTCGCAGAGAAACTCGAACAACGAAGACAGCGCAGACAACTTCGAGCGGATCGTGGCCGGCGAATGTGCGCGACGCTTCAACTCATCGCGCCACGCAATGACGTGGGCGCGCGTGACGGCGCGGAATTCTTCCGGGTGCTTGATGCCGACAAAGCCGGCAAAGTCCTCGACGTGCATCTTGTACGCGCGTCGCGTGCGAGCGTTGGCGGCGTTCGCCAACCACTCGAGGACGGCCGGCACGTCGGCGAGCCGGTGGAACTGCGCGGCGGTCAACATTCGGGAGGCGGTCGGTACCAGGTCTTTGGACGGTTGTTTGGAGAAGTGGGGGAGGGGTTTCTTCATGTCTTCAGTTTACTCTTGATAAAATAGATTATCAAGAGTAAATAATATCGTCGTCAGACGTTCCTAATTAATTTGCAGTGAGCCGAAAGTGGTCACTCCTCCTTGGGCTTTTCTCCCCAGTTGCGACTCTTGAACACCTGAATGGCAAAATATGCTATCTGCGATACCATTATGCTTGACATGATTAGCCCAACGTTTAGTCCACTTACAAACAACCCAAACATGGGTTGCTCTTGGGAGGAGGGGCTGGCCAATGGTATGTGTAAATATCCATAGCCGTGGCTTTCGGCAGAGAGAATTTCGGGTTTATCATAAATCAACATCCAGTCTGGATTTGTCGTAAGCTCGTAATGGAGAAAAAGCGCCAGGAGTGTAACGACGAAACTGGGAACACTGACGAGCCAGACAGACAACCAAGCTGCAGCAACTTCTACGTTTAGACCGGCCCCTTCTTTCTGGGCATTCCGAAAAGCGCGCCGATCCATGCGAATAAATACGACGAGAATGCCTAGGATCAGACAGTGATTGATAACTATTACAGAATCAAAGTTGATTAAAGGTACGTGGATGCCGAGCAACGCAACGACTGTGACGGTCAAGAACGCACTTATTACAACGGCGAGCAACATTGAGATCCAAAAGACGATGAATAAATCCCTGCGATTGCTCGCGTCGGCGTTGTTTTTTAATGCTTCGCGGATGACGTGGGCGGCATAGAAGCATAGGTTAATTAATGTCATGAAGTATCCCAACCAAACAAGGGCCATCAGCATTGTGTTCGCGGAAAAAAGGCTGCCTTCGAAGCCGGTACTGCGCGACGCCATCCAATGTACACCGGTGCCCGAGGCTACCCACGCAATGAATAGGAGCGGCGGTGCCAAAAGCGCGAACCCTTGAAATATGAGCTTTGGTCGCAATTGGGCCATTTGTCACTCTTCCGGCCGACGGAATTGGAGAATTTGATATATCTGGGGAACGTAGTTCCCAGTCTTCACGATCTCGTGGAAATTGGCATAAGTCAATCCCTGGGCCTTGGCGCAGCGAAAGTAATCGGAAGCTGAATAGAGTAAAGATCTGTAGAATCGACCAGAACGATTGTCACCAATATCGATGTCTTTATCGTAACCGAGGCAAGTTCTATGTTGTTCGTATAGGCGAAGGTTTCGCCGCAATTCGTCCAGGGATGTACTCACCGCTAACAACTGGGTCATAACATCGATGTGCAGAATCAAAAGAGACCCGCCGATGGTAAGTAACTGCGAAATGTTTCGGAACGCAGTGTCGAGCTGAGGAAGCTCGAACAGGTTGAAAAAGTTAAGTACAAGGTCGGCAGATGAAATTAAATCTTCAGGGAGCGGGTTCTCCATATCGTGTAGCCGAAATTCTTTGGAAGGATCGTGCGCATATTGCTCTTTCAGGCTGTGGATGAATGGTGGGTTAAAATCCAAACCAACGTATCGCCCACTGAAGCCTGCATCTCTTAGTGCTCGGATTGTCCAGCCCTCACCGCAGCCAGTGTCCACAACAAGAATGTCGGGCTTCGGTTTGTCAACCGAACCGAGTATTTGCGTCAGCTCGAGAACAACCGTGTCGTACACATCGGTAAGGTGGCGCATCTTACCCTGCATCCAGAATTGCGCATTGCGCTCCCACTCGGCACGGTTGCGTGTCTTGAACTCCGAAGTGTCACCGACATAATAGACACAGCCAGGAGACGTATTATTTTTCGACTCTTGCATAATATCTATCCACAAAAGAGTTGTTGATCAGCTTATCCAGATCAATCTTTACAAGGTCGGCGGTTTCGCCACCAAGCGAGGAGAGATCGGCGATCATTTGCTGCCAATCAGCCCGTACGCAGGAGAGTAATCGCCCGTCCTTTCGAACAAACGAGCTCATTCCTTCCTTAAGAGACTCAAGTTCGCGCGTTTGGTCTACTTCGGGCCAGTCAGTCTTAATTAGTGTAATGGCTTCTTCGGGTCTGCGTGTGGCAAATCGCCAGCCGTCACAAACGCTGTTGATGAATTTCTGAACGAGTGGCTCTTTTTTCGCCATCGTGTCTGCCCGACAAAAATACACAGTTCCAACAAACTTAACGCCGTAATCAAGAGGGTTAATAATTGTGAACTCTTTGCCTTTTTGCCTCAGGGTCACCGGCTCATCATAGAGGAAGGCTGGTCGAACATCATACTGCCCGTTTATGAAGGATGTCAGGTCGAATGGTGCTTCGACTTCGTCTGGCAAAGGCGAGGGCAATCCTAACTTGGCCAAGAGCATTCGGTAAACCTTCTCCGTATTCGTGCCGGTTAAAACAGCGACCTTTTTGCCAACAAAATCCTGTGGGCCTCGAATGCCGGAACCTTGCAACGCAATAAAGCATGTTGGCGAGTATTGACTGACGGTGCCAATTACAACAAGGTCGGCACCCTTCAAGTTCGCCATGAGAACTTTGTCTGCAGAAGCATCGCCGAACTCGGCGTGTCCTGAGACTACTTCAAGTACGGCATCGACTTGCTCGCTGCCTGGTAGAATTTCAATTTCAAGGCCGTTTGGAGCAGCAAACTTGTGCTTGGCGAGTACTGCACCAGCGTAATTTGAATTGGGCGTCCATTCCTGTATTA
>JAWXCH010000265.1:0-6565 GCA_034440595.1 Planctomycetota bacterium
GCATCAAGCTCTGCTTCGATGACCTCCCACTGGCCCCCTCGCAGCGGCTGTGTTGCCAGGTCGCCGCGAACGTAACCGATGAAGTCGCGTCCTGCCTGAGCGTAGCTGAAGGAGTCGCGACCTTGTAGCATGTTGCGCTTGATGGTGGCTTTCCAGGCTTGATCGATATTGATCGCCAGCAACAGCCCGACTACACCGGTAACCAGCCCAACCGCGAGGCAGGCGAATCGCAATTTCCACGTCAACGGTCGCAACAAAGGTCGACCGTTGAAGAAAATCTCCCCTTCGGTCGGATCGTAAATTCCGGTGACGGCATTGAAGACGGTCGTCTTGCCGGCACCATTGGGACCGATGACCGAAAAGATCTGGCCTTCCTGCACCGACAGATCGAGATCCTTAACGGCTGTCAGGCCGCCAAATCGCATTGTCAGTTTGCGGATTTCGAGGAGTGGCATAATCAAAATGTGCAGCAGATCATGTTAGTTCAGAACCGAATCGGGGTCGGTCTCGTGCAGTTCCTGCTGAATGCGACTTGAGGGAAGCAGCCCCTCGGGTCTGAATCGCATCATTAGAATTAACGCCAATCCAAAGACCATCAGGTTCCAGCGACTCAGATCGACCAGGCCCCCCAGACTCCCTTTCCAGCCTTGCTGTTCCAGCACTCCATTGATAAACGGAGCAGCGATATTCTCGTAGCCAACCAACAAAAAGACGCCGAGCAGTGCGCCGCGAGTACTACCAAGTCCTCCAACGATCAAGTAGCAAAGAACAAAGACCGATTTGTTGAAGCTGCCAATGTTTGGATCCGAGGTATTCGTCAGTCTCGTTGCGTACAGACATCCGGCCAAACCGGCCAAAGCAGAGCTGATAACGAAGGCCAGCATCTTCACGCGCGCGATATTAATTCCCATGCTGGCGGCCGCCAGTTCGTCTTCGCGAATGGCGACCCAGGCACGACCAAGCGACGATCGCTCCAGGTTCCGCAGGGCAAGAATTACAAGCAGCAAGATAAACAACGCGACATAGTAGAAGTAAATATTGTCTGCCAGATTAATATGCACCTTTGCGGCAAGGTCGGAGAGCCACTGCGGGGCAGCGAGTGGTGCCCAACCATAGATCGTTCGCGTGCCATTCGTGATTTCTTCTAAGTTGCGCAGTGTGATCTTAACTACCTCCCCAAATCCAAGTGTGACGATCGCCAGATAATCGCCGCGCAATCGCAGTGTAGGTGCCGCCAGCACTAATCCTAAGATTGACGCAGCGGCCATTGAGCCGATTGCAGCCAGAACGAATCCTGTCTGAAACGGGTAGCTAGGTACGCACAGGATTCCAGTCGTGAACGATCCGATTGCAAAGAAGCCCGCAATGCCGAGATGCAACAGCCCCGTGTAGCCGACGACCACATTGAGTGCCAAGGCCAGAATGCAAAAGACCATGATGTTGGAGAACTCTCCCGTCAGGCCAGAAAGCCCTGCCGCACGCATCTTTTGTGCAGCGAAGGGGAAAATCACCAATAGCGCCAGCAATATCCACTTCCAGGGGAGTTGGCTCGCGAACTGTTTTGAGCGAGAGGGGATCATACCTTCTCCTTGGCAGCTTGGCCGAGCAGACCTGTCGGGCGAAACACCAAGATCAAAATCAGCATGCCAAACACCATGGCACCGGTCCACCGTTCGTCGATATAGCCGGTCCCCAGCGAGCGGACCATGCCAACGACCAGCCCGCCAAACACCGCGCCAGGTATACTGCCAATCCCGCCTAGCACTGCTGCGGTAAATGCGTACAGACCGGTTTGATAACCCATTTGAAAATTGACCGTTGGATTGAAGATGGCACCGACCACGCTGCCAACTCCGGCCAGTGCGCCGCCAATGAGGAATGTCGCGCCGATCACGCGCTGCACATTGATTCCCATCAGTTGCGCGGCCAACGGATTTTGCGAAGTGGCACGCATTGCCGTGCCCAGACGAGTTCCCTTGACCAGAAACGTCAGGCCGATCATGAAGGCAATCACAATCACGACCACCAGCAGATCGGCCGGGCGGAGGCGAATATCTGAGTCTGCACCAAGCAGGTTTCTGGACGACAAAAACGACGGTACATTCTGATCGGCTTCGCCAATCCATAGCTGCCCGATATTCATCAGTACAAAAGATACTCCGATGGCCGATACCAGTGCGGTCAGTTTGGGTGCATGACGCAACGGCTTGTAAACCAGGTGGTCGATCGACCGATTGACCAATGCGCAAAAACAAGGGACCGCGAATAGCATGATGGTGACGCCGATCGCAATCTCCGAGTAGCTGGACTGCTGGTCCAGGCCAATCGCCTGAATCAGAGTGAGCGTCAGCAGCGCACCGAGCATGTACACATCACCGTGGGCAAAGTTAATCAGCCCAATGATGCCATAGACCATTGTGTAGCCGAGGGCCACGAGTGCGATCAAGGAACCAATCGCCAGACCATTAATGCAGTACTGCAAAAACTCGTCCAAGGCCGGCGTTGTTACCACGACCATCAGTAACGGCATGCAGTTGATGTCTCTGAAAGAAGGTTCAAATTAGTGTGCCACTGGCTCCGCCAGTGCAAAAACACCTGTGATTATACTACGCTCGATGCACAGGACTAAGTTGCATTCGGTCAGTACAAAACAATAAGCAACCTCGCGACTATCAAGCACTGGCAAAGCCAGTGGCACACATACAAACACAGATCCTGCTGGTTGGTACTCTGGTTACTACTTGCCGGGCGGTGTATCTACTCCGGCACCGGGGACAAACACAAACTTGCCATCCTTAATTTCGCTGCCGCTAAGCTGAGCGTTGGTAATATCACCGTTGGCGTCAAACGACCAGGTTCCCAGGGCACCTTGGAAATCCTTGAGTCCCAGGGCGGCATCGGTAATAGCTTCTCGATCCTTCTTTTTGGCGATGCGAATCGCTTCGATGACGACATTCGCACACTCGTAGCCATATAGTGCATACGCTTCCGGATCGCGGCCGTACTTGGCCTTGTACTTCTTGACGAATTCCGCGCCACGTCCGGTCTGCTGGCTTGGTGGCAATCCACCAAACGTCACCAATACTCGCCCGTTGACGTTGCTGGCACCGGCGGACTCAATGAACGCCTCCTCGTAGCATCCGTCTGGAACAATCATCTTGCAGTTCAGTCCCGCGGCGACCATATCCTTGGCCAACTGGCCTCCTTTGGATTGCGTCGTGCCGCCGAAATAAATCACGTCCGGGTTGTACCCTTTGATCTTGGTCATCAACGAACTGAACTCCAACGACTGCACATCGATACTGTCACTATAGGGAATCTTAATTCCCTTCTTGGCGGCGTACTCCTTGAATAGCTTGGCGATCCCTTTGCCATACACCTCGTTGTCGTCCAGCACGACCGCAGTCTTGAAGCCAAGCTTGTGAGCCCAATCCACGGCAAACTGCGCCTGGCGATCGTCCGTGGCGACCACGCGGCAGTAGTTGTTCGTACCGGTGGGTCGCAATTGGGCAAATAGGAGCGGATCGGCGTATTCCTTCTTCGTCAGTTCGACCGACGTATTCGCCGGGCTGATCATCAACAAATGTGCGCGATTCAGAACCGGCATTGCGCTTTGTGCAGCACCCGAGTTAAATGTCCCGATGTAGGCCATCACATTTGGATCGTGCACAGCCTTGTTGGCATTCGCTAGCTCTCGTTCGCTAGTCCACTGGCCAGCCGATGCGGTGGCATCGTCCCAATCAAGATACTCCAGCTTAAACTCACCGACTTTGTAGTCGGTCTCTTCCAAGGCCATCTTGATGCCGTTCACGATCGTGTCGGTCTGGCCCCGCGCGCTGCCGGTTCGCGGCAAGCTGGAAACGATGCAAATCGTGTTCGGATCGACCGGGTTGCAACCTGTGGTCAGGCCGACGGCGCAGATCAGAAGTACGGAAAATAATAGTTGGATCTTCATTGGTTCAGCCTCACCGAATATCAGGTGGAATAGAAAGCATTCTAAAACGATCGAGAAAAACCGTCAAACCAGCATCGAATCGACGACAGCCGATTACGACGTGATTCCACCATTGCAAAGCGCCGCTTTCGCCGGACTGTTACTGAGTTTCTTTGAAAACTCCGCGACAACTTGGGCTGGAACGTCTCAATCTGGCAACGGCTTCCCTTTGGTCTCGGGCGCGAACCAAATGAGGATCATACCGACTGCGTAGACTAGCGTAAGTGTGCCGCAGGCCTTGGCCCAGCCTGACTCGCCATATGCTTTGGTGATATCACCCAGATAGACGGCTCCGAAAGCGGCCACGACGCGGCCAAAGTTGAACGCCAGTCCTTGGCCGGTAGCTCGAAAGCGAGTCGGAAATAATTCTGGCAGATACAGTGGCAACCAACCGTAGAACGCGGCTGTGAACAGTCCAACGGCAAACACGACAGCATAAAACGAAAGATTGACCTCTTTGTAGAACCAGAACAAAAATGTGCAGAATCCAAGCGAAGTCACGCACAACAGAAAATAGGTCGGCCGCCTCCCTAGCCAATTCCCGCAGAACGCTCCAATAAGGCAGCCGAGTATTGCACCAACGGACAATGCGATTTGTGCATTGGCCGCGGCGTCCGAGATGTAACCGTCGACTGGATCCGCGGGCAAATTGGATTCTACGGCAAGCGTTGTCAGCCCGGGGTTGCTTGGAACGTTGGACTGAGACGCGCCTGCTGCCGATTCATGCGATAACTCTGCCAACTGTTTTGAAGCGATTTCCTTCGTCAATAGCTCATTGCGAATCCAAGGCACGATTTGCTGAACAGATCCCCAAGTTCCAACAAGTGCCACACTAGCTAGTGCAACTGCAAGAACGGTGCGGCCGGTCCAACCAGACTGCACAAGCTCCGTGAGCGGTCGCGAAGGTTTTCCTTTTGCAGACTCTTTCCACTTTTCCGATTCCGGAACAAATAGTCGAATAAACACTGTCAATGCTGCTGGAGCCGCACCAACTAGCAAGACCCAGCGCCAACGATCATCGGTCACGCGGAACTGCAATGCCAACAGTCCTACAAGCAAAAACCCAACATTTGCTGCCGCTCCAATGGCGCCGGCCAGAATCGGCCTATGCCGCTGTGGCCAGGATTCCATAACGAGCGCCACGCCGAGCGACCATTCGCCCCCCATTCCCAATGCCGCCAGAAATCGCAAGAAACCGAACTGCGCCGCAGATTCTGCGAAATAGCAGAGGCCGGTGAACCCCGAGTAACAGAGAATACTGAACATCATCGCACGCACGCGACCGATTCGATCTCCTAACCAGCCGAACACCAGCCCACCACCTGCGGCTCCCAGCAAGAACAAGCTAGTTGTGTAGCCGTTCCAAGTGTTGACTGCGTCCTTCAGTACCTGCGGATCGACCGTCGCGCCCCCCGCCTTCATTTCATTTCCGATCAGTTCCTTCAATGCCGGAGTCACCACAAGGGGATGGATCCCCATCTCCATACCATCGAACATCCAACCGAGAAAGGCGGCGATCAGCACCAGCCAGCGACCACGTGCTGAAGAATTGCTGGATTGGAGGGAATCGTTCATGCGCTGCTATATCCCTGCGGCGTGCAAAACGGAGGAAGGTACAATCGACGCGAATCAATCAAGATTCGGGCGGTCGGCAAAAACGCCATTGTAGCGATCTGGCCGTACAATGCACTTACGCGGCAAGAACAAAGGCAAAGAAAGTGCCACCTCGGCACTGCAAGAGGGTGCGATTGTACACAATCGACTTACCGATAGTCGGCAACTGTACTACTGCTGCCTTTCGAGAGTACCCTCACCCGCCGCTGGGGCGTCGACCTCTCCCGAGGCGGGAGAGGTAAAACAGATGACACCGTTTACCTCGCTACCTGTTGGGTCCTTACATTCCTGCGGGCGAATTGCCAGATGAACCAACGGAAGGCAGGTTGTCGATGACCTCGGTTGAAATATACGGTGGCCGATCAAAGCTGCGCTGGAATATCTTGGCCAGGTACTCGCCGAAGATTCCTAAAATAAACAACTGCACACCGCTGAAGATCGAAATCAACGCCGCCAAGAATGGAAAGCCGGGCACATGCTCGCCGACCAAGGATCGCCCAATGGCGTAGGCCAGCACCAGCATTCCGAACAGGGTGAAGAAGAATCCGACCAGACTGGCCATACGCAGCGGCAGTGTGCTGTAACCGGTAAGCAGCACAATCGTGTAATTGACCAGCTTTGAAAAGGTGTAATTTGACTTGCCAGTGAGCCGCGCATCCTGACGAACAGGAGTGGTGGTGATCTTGTCGGTGCCCCAGCCAAGCAGCACATCAATAATCACCTGCGGGCTTTGGCAGTCGGCAAAGGCCACGCGTAGTGAAGTACGAAACGCGCGGAATGCGTTGACGTTACGGATGTGTCTGTTGCCGGTGGCAATCGAAAAAGCATTCTTGGTGATCTTCGACGTCAGATTTCTCCACCAGGAATGCGGCAATTGCGGTGGCATGGCGTAAACCACGTCGTGTCCTTCGTGCAGCTTGGCAAGCAGCTTTGGTATCTCGGTGGGCGGATGTTGAA
>JAWXCH010000266.1:0-17679 GCA_034440595.1 Planctomycetota bacterium
GGGCTGGGGATGGGGAGGGTGGGGTTGGAGAGGATGGGGATTTCGCGGCTGGGGATTTGGTGGATGGGGTGTCGGTAGATGGGGTATCGGCGGCTGGGGCTGGAGTGGCTGGGGACGAACTGCACTCATCGGCGGGCTGTATGGCCGAGGACTGTATTCACAGTACAGCGCCGGCCCGCGCTACAACAATTTTCGCGGCTACTACCGACCCTGGTACGTTCCCTACGGCTACGGTTACGGCTGGGGATATCGCTACCCATTCTCGTACTACGCTCCGCCGTACTACTACCGCTACCGATACGCGGGGCTGTACGCACCCTGGTACACCTACGCACCCTACCTGCCGCAGACGATCTATTCTGACCTGCCGCGTAGCACGATTTCGATCTTCAACGTCCGAGAAGTGAGCGGTCGCACGGTTGAATCGCAATTCGGCGGCTGTTTTTCCTGGTAGAGCAGTGATACCACAAGATGATCGTATCAGCCGCAACGCGCTAGCGTCCGGTTCGCTTGGAAAAACCGGGGGCTAGCGCCCTTCGGCTGATGCCGCAAACCCGAAATTGCAGTTGGAAGTTCGCAGCATGCGGTTTTTTGTTGGTAGAGGGGGCGTAGTTGTGTCGAAGTAGAGAAAAAGGCCTATTCTGGCCACCTGTTTATCAGGTCATTTTCTCTTCATTGCGGTGCCAGACATGGGAAATTGCGTTCCAACCGCACAGCAAAATACATCTCGATCACGCTATCGCCAGATGTGCCAAGCAGCAGTGCTAGCACTGCTGCTAGTCGCTAGCTTTGCACAGAGAGTGTCGTCGGTCTCTGCCGCGCCCCCGGTGCAGCGGTATCTAATCCTGCAGAACCAGCCGCGCGGCGTGGGCACACCCATGGCGGCAGGAGGCTATGCCTATGGATGGTTTGGCGCGGCGTATCGGTCGCACCATCAGGCCCATCGCGGGTACTACGGTGATACGTACATCTGGCGCGGGCAGCTTGCGCCATAAACAAAAAAACCGCTGAAGGCACCGTTCGGCAACCTCCAGCGGTCTGTTCTGATTTAATTCATTCAGCAAGCTGCTGAAGTGTGCAATTCAATTCTATGTGGCCAGCGTCTTGTGTACGCCGCGCATGCCAAATCCGACCATCAGCAGCGACACGCCGTAGATAATCATTTCGACGGAGATCAAGGTTCCGATGACCCACAGTGACGATTCGGGCCATTCGTTAATGATCATCAGGCCTAAAATCACCGACAAGATCGCACCAAAAAGTACGGCTCCCCAACTGGCATGCGATCGCATTTGAAACGCCATGATCATGCGCAAAATGCCGCTGGCGAGAAACGCACAGCCGATCAAAAACGTCAATGTGAGCATAGCCTGAAGCGGTGCAGAGACTGCCCAGGCACCGGCAACGATGTATAGGATACCGATCAGCATTTCCAGAATCAGGCCATTTCCAAGCCGCGACTTGAAAGCGTGAAAGAACTCCACCACGCCACCGATGATCAGCAGGATGCCAAAATACAGCGTGAACAGTTCACTTACCGCGGTTGCCATACCCAGGCCGATCATGCCCAGCAAAGTGAAGACGAATCCGGCGGCGACGAGCCAGCCCCACTTGCCACTGATTTGTTTTGCAAAACTACCAGCACCTGGCATGGCACTCTGAACGGTCGATTCCATAAGTCACCTGACGGTAAGAAAAAACGTTGGGTACGAACTTCTAAAATCATAGCACGCAGCTTAGCGGCGGATTGCCGCAACGACCATCGCAATCGTCAAAATCCGAACGACCGTATCTCGGCATATCGGATTGCTGATCTGGACTTTGCGGGTGGATTGTTTCATGCCTTGAAGCGAGTTTCTAACGGTCTCTAGCAAAGCGTCGCCTCAACGAGCCGATCCAGAATGGTGCGCCGCAGGCATCATTGATTTGCTGAAAACGCCTGGCATAGGTTTTGATAGCAGGCCTAAAAGGCCGTCTCTGTCAGCCCGTGGGTGGAGCGAGCGCAGCGAGCGGAACCCCGGGTTTCCGGTCCAGAATCAATCTTCGGCCCTGAAGGGGACGGTTGGGCACGCAACGGAGCAGGAACACTGAGGTATATGGGACTATTTGCCATTCAAAACCTGCACAACTGCCCTTTGCACCAGACAACGCTCGCGGTACTATCTGGCCCCCTGTTGCAGTCAGGCGGCCCAGACGCTGCCGGCAGCAGGCGGATTGCGACCGCGTACGTTGAGGTAATCGGAATGGGCTTCTTTGAATGGATTCGCGCCGGCGTGCGCCGCGCCGTGCTGCTAGGTGTGTCGGATGCAGTGACCGAGATCGGCACTCGCAGCGAGCATGAGGACTTTGGCCCCGCACTGGCAACTGCATTGCAGTCGGGCCTGCACATCGAATCCGACTCCAACAAGCTGCTGCCTGCCGCCGCTGGTGGCCCAGCGCGCAAGCGCCTGGGCAAATCGCTGGAAGAAATCCGCACGGCCGGGGCGAAGAGTTAGGGCGCAACGTGTGCCACTGGCGAGCATGAAAGATTGGGTGTGCCACTGACTCCGCCCATAGGAATCTACACATCCTTGCTAGCGCGCAAATTACTGAGAAAAACGCGGTTTGCACGAAATACGCCGAAGGCGTTACATTCCATAGCCCCAGGTCGCGCAGCGCACCTGGGGTTAGCATTCCTATCCAACCGGTTACCACGAAGTGGTTAAATTCCTGCCGGGGTTTGTGCAAAACGCGATCCTATCTGCTTGTGTAACCGCTTCGCGGTAACCGTTTTATTTCTTTGTTAACCCAGGGTGCGCCGCTGCGCGTCGACTTTGACTGAGGTATGGAACGCCTTCGGCGTACTTTGCAAACTCGCCTATCTGCAATTCAACACCTTTCCGTAGTCGTCCAGCATTCAAACATCCGCGTTACTGTCAGTGATTGGCGCGGCTGTAGTCGTTTATAGCGAACCTTTTGTCATTCGCACTGGCGGAGCCAGTGGCACACGGTCTTGGCTCTAACTTAGCCGGCTGCGGCTTCCGCTTTCCAACCATAATTGACATACTCGCACTGCGAATCGCCGTTGTCGTACAGATTGACCAGTGCGTATCCCTCGTCAAACTGGTGGTACTTTCCCTCCCAGAATCCACCGCAGACGGCACCGTTGCAGTAGTATCGCGTGCCGAGGTACTGTGCAGTGTCCACCATGTGCATGTGCCCGCTCAGACAGACTTTGACGTTGCCGTGCTTGTGAAACAACGCAGTTAGTTTTGCCGCATCCAAATGCATCCAGGCACCGGGCACGTTCCAGTCGCTACCTTTTGCGTTGTCGCCATCTAGAAAGGCGGATACCGACAGGATCGGAATATGTGAAAGTACCAAGACCGGCGTCGTGGCAGGGGTGGCCGCCAGCTCTTTCGCCAGCCAATCGAGCTGCTCGTCGTCCAGTTTGGCCTGGTAAGCACGAAAGTGGATCGCCGCATGCGTGCTGTCCAACACAATGAATTTCCAACCAGCGCGCTCAAAGCCGTAGTACCGCTTGTCGAGTTTTAACGGCTCAAGCGCCCATTGCTTGCCAAACAGTGGATTGTTTCTGACGGCGGGCAGCGTGGCCTTTTTCCAGCCCCAGATGTCGTGATTGCCGATACACGCTTTCCAAGGAAGCGAGCACTCGGCTTTCAGAACGGCTTGCCACAGATCCCACTGCGTCTTAGTCCGCTCCAATGTCTGACTGAGGGCGTCCATAATGCAATCCCCGCCGAATAGAATCAGATCAACTGGATCGGCCTGTGCCTGAACGTGTCGCAAGCAGGCGGTCATGCCGGCGGTGGCGCGCAATTCCGGTTGCACATGAACATCGGTGAGATGAGCAATTCTGAGGACTCGATTTGCTGGCTTGGACTGTCCGGCGGCAATAGGAGGAGCAGCGGTTGCGTCTGTTGCACCAATCAGACCGGCGACCGAAATTCCGGCCGTGGCACTGAGCAGATTCCGTCGCGATATTGTTTTGCTGTCGTCACTCGATTGCATGTTTTTACCCCTGGTTGTGCACGACGGTGTAGCTGAGATTCGCTGGTTGCCATTATACTCAGCCGGGCACAGTAAGTTGACTACGAAACCAGACGGCTGCAATCACCGCCGTATGCCGCTATACTGCACGCATCCGATGGGCAAGTCTCCAGCAATGCTAGTCTAACGGCGATACTGACTTGAAGAACTCCACCACGCCACCGGTTGACAATTCGGCCTTGAATCTGCTCTACGCCGCCGAGCGCACGCTCTTGGCCTGGATCCGCACCGGGCTGGCCATGATGGGGTTCGGCTTTGTCGTCGCACGGTTCGGTCTGTTTCTCAATGAGCTGGCCAGGCATGACCTGATCAAGGTTACTTCCACCGGAGTCTCACTCTGGCTCGGGCTGCTGATGGTGCTGCTAGGAGTAGCGGTCAATGCCCTGGCCGCTGCCGAACATGTCCGTTTCTTGCGCCGGTTTGGCTTCGCCGAGACGAACTTCAAAGCCGTCTGGCGATTGGGCGTGATCGTCTCGATCGTGCTCTCACTGATCGGCACCGGCATGGCCGTGTATCTGTTTGTGGTGGAATACGCGTAGGCAGCCGCTGAGAAGGCGAGATTGCATTAGTGGCGCATGTCCGATGATTTCAAACCTGTCACGCCCACGGCGATGCTCTGCCTAGCTCAAGGCCTCTGCTGTTACCTCGTAGTAACGCCGCTTCCTTTACGCCACAGGCGTTGCACAACACAGCCCAACGGTCGACGCGCAGCGGCGCACCTTGGGTATGCATGTCAAACAATGCCGGTTACCGCGAAGCGGTTAAACAAAATGCTGTTATGCTGTGCGGCCCTCAATCCCATACATATCGTTCATCGATTTCGACGCCGTACTTCTTGCAGAGCCGACGGAACTCGTCCTGAAAACTTTCCGTACGGTGGTGCTCTTCCTGGTTCGCGATGTAGTGCTGAAGCTGCTGGACATGACCGGGACTGATCGAAAAGGCTCCATAACCACCTTGCCAATGGAAATCCGATAACGTCGAACTTTGCATCTTCATCCATTTGGATGAGTCCCGTTTCAATTCGCGGATTAAATCTGCGACGGAAATGGCCTTGCCCAGCCGACAGAGGATATGCACATGATCTACCACGGCACCGATCTGCACCGCAGGGCATCCTTGCTCGCGGCAAATGCCGGCGAGGTATGCTTCTGTACCACGGCGAATCGTCTCCTCTTGTAGTAGCTCCTTACGTCCTTTGGTTGCGAAAACAATGTGCAAATAAATTTGCGTTAGTGATTGTGACATGGAACTGCCCTTTTTTAGGTCATCAACGCATTGTTGAACCCCTGCGGGGTACTCGTTCACCGCCTACTCGAACCCCAGGTGCGCTGCGCGACCTGGGGCTGTGTTGTACAACGCCTGCGGCGTATCTCTTTAGCGCAGCAAAGCGTGGAACTCCAGTTTTATTCGCACCAGTATTTCACTCGCAAGGCAATTCTCGACTCAAAAATACGCGCGCAGAGTTGCGCAATAGCAGGCACGCTATCGTCTGCAGCGCACTTTCTTGCGTCGCCGAAGCGCGATCAGTCCCAGCGAACCAGCGCCAATCGCGGCCAGTGCGATGCTCGTCGGCTCGGGTATCGGCGCGATTGTGGCGAGGACGTGCGCGCCGTTGGAGGAATCGCCAATTGAAGTAAATCGGTACCCCATGGGGGCCAGAACCTCGGCTGGAGTCAGTTGGATGCCGTCGATTGCTCCCACACCAAGCTGGCCGTCGAAATTGCTTCCCCAGGACCACAGCCGTCCATCAACAGAAAGCGCGTAGCTGGCGTAATTGGTGGCTGCCACGTCAACAATGTTGCTCAGCCCGCCTACTAATGTGGGAGTCGGGCGATTCGTGGTCGTATCGTCCCCCAATTGGCCGTCGAAATTATATCCCCAGGCGTAGACTGCTCCGTTTTGGATCGCCAAGCTATGGGAACCGCCCGCCGCAATGGCGGTAACACCGCTGGTAAGCGTGCCGATGGCTACGGGACTCGTACGAGTAGTAGTCGTCCCGTCCCCCAGTTGGCCCCAGCCGTTGTATCCCCAGGCATAGAGCGCACCGTTTTGGATCGCCAGGCCATGGTTGCCGCCCGCCGCAATGGCAGTAACACCGCCAGTAAGAATACTTGTAGGCGCGGGCGTCAAGCGGTTCGTGGTCGTACCGTCCCCCAGATTGCCGTGGCCGTTGGTTCCCCAGCCATAGACCGCCCCGTTCTGGATTGCCAGGCAATAGTTGAAGCCCGCCGCAATGGCGGTAACACCGTTGGTAAGCGTGCTGTTGGCTACAGGAGTCGTGCGATCCGTGTTCGTACCGTCCCCCAGTTGGCCGTATTCGTTGTATCCCCAGGCGTAGAGCGCACCGTTTTTGATCGCCAGGCTATGGTAGCCGCCCGCCGCAACGGCAGTAGCGCCGCCAGTAAGCGTGCTGATGGCTACGGGAGTTGAGCGACTCGTGTTCGTACCGTCCCCCAGTTGGCCGATGCCATTGTGTCCCCAGGCGTAGACCGCGCCGTTTTGGATCGCCAGGCTATGGGCGTTGCCCGCCGCAATTGCTGTAACGCCGTCGGTAAGCGTACCGTCCCCCAGTTGGCCGCTGCCGTTGTGTCCCCAGGCGTAAACCGTGTCTGCTTGGCTCGTCTGCGTCGAGCCGACCGCAAGACCCATCGCCACAATGGTGCCGATGGTGAATGCACGAAGTCGATAAGTGAGATCGGTAATTTGCATTTGCTTACCCCAGTCATTGAAAAGTAAAGGAGTTGTTTTGTTTTCAATGCTGCATGGTAAGGGATGGGCTCCTGAGACGCAAATGTGGCACGCGTTTTCGGTTGCAGGTTGGCGTTATTATGCCATTGACAAACATAGCGCACAATTGTACACTATATGGCTATTGAAATGACTTCTCCGCTCTCTCTTGTCCGCAATAATCGCCACGCATGCCCCCAGGATCGGATCAACGCCGAACTTCGCAAGCACGCATCGGTCGCGGGGCGGGGCACAACCCGGCCAACCGCTTTGAATCGGTGCGGCACGAGCTAGATCTAGAGGCACTGGCGGCTGTCGAGCTGAACGAGGATTTTGTTGGTGACGAAGATGGCGACCACGGCACACTGCGAAAGACCAAAACTGAGTTCTTTCCCGACGCCACCAAATCGATCATTGCTACGAATGACAGCCCGGATATTTCGTTTAGCTTTAGCATCAATCCCTATCGCGGATGTGAACATGGCTGTGCCTATTGCTACGCTCGGCCGGGGCATGAGTACCTCGGCCTGAGTGGCGGGTTGGATTTTGAAACCAAGATTTTCGTTAAGCATGACGCGGCGACGCTGCTGCGCGATGAACTGAATAAACCATCGTGGAAGGGAACCGAGTCGATCGCAATCAGTGGCGTGACCGATTGCTATCAACCGGCGGAGCGGCAATTCAAGATTACACGTGGCATCTTGGAGGTCTGTCTGGAAGCGGGGCAAGCGTGCGGCATCGTCACCAAGAACGCATTAGTGCTACGTGATATTGACCTGCTGAGCGAACTGGCACGGCGCTCGTTGGTACGGGTATACATCAGCATCACGACACTCGATGCTGAATTGGCTCGCAGTATGGAACCGCGAACCTCACCCCCCGTACGGCGGCTGGCGGCGATTCGCGCACTATCGGCCGCAGGAGTTCCCACCGGTGTCATGACCGCGCCGATCATTCCCGGGCTCAACGATGTGGAAATTCCGGCTCTGCTTCAGGCGGCTGCCGAGGCCGGGGCACAGACCGCCAGCTATGTGCTGCTGCGGCTACCCCATTCCGTGCGGCCGGTGTTTGAAGAATGGTTGACGCGGTGTTATCCGCAGCATGCAGATCGCGTGTTGGGTCACATTCAAGCGACTCGTGGCGGAAAGATGAACGGCACACAGTTCGGCACGCGAATGAGCGGGGAAGGAAACTACGCCGAAGGAATTCGCACGACATTTGCACTCTTCCGCAAGAAATACAAACTGGATGGGGCAATGCCTCCGTATGACTTTACCCAGTTTCGCCCACCTTCCACGAGTGAGGGGCAACAGCGGTTGTTTTGACCGTGATTATTTTAGCACGGGACGAACGTACGCAACGTACATGACGTACACCACACACATCGACAACCAGCTATTCGTCAAATTCCTAAAGGAGCCAAGCCCATGAAGGCCAAACATTATCAACCAGAAGGCAACCACACGATCACTCCCTACCTGATCATTCCTGATCCGGTGGCGCTGATCGAATTCACCAAAAAGGTATTCGGTGCAGAGGAAACGATGCGAATGACTTGTCCACAAGGAACCATCGTGCATGCCGAGGTCCGCATTGGAGACAGTCCATTGGAATTTGCCACCGCCAGCGAGCAATGGCCAGCCATGCCCGCTTCGCTACATGTCTATGTCGCAGATGCGGACGCCGCATTTCAGCGTGCATTGGCTGCCGGTGGAACGGTAATCAAGGATATCGCCGATCAATTTTATGGCGAGAGATCAGGCTCCATCCGCGACAGCAACGGCAATGCCTGGCATATTGCCACGAAGACGGAAGAGCTAACGGAAGCGGAGATGAAACAACGTGCGGCAGACTACATGGCCAAGAGTGGTTCGTAGAGGCTGCCAAGCAGCAATGTCAACTGGCCTAATTATGCGGGGTGGTGTGCTGCGTATGGGTTTCGCTGAGCGGCGATCTTGCGTTCAACCACATCCGCCGAGCGCCGAATGCCGTTCTTGGCGGTCAATCGTTTTGCAACGAACTGGCAGTTTGCCGATACGGATTCGCTGCTGAGCAGATGCTGTAGGGTATGGGTCAACCGAGGTGCGTTGAATTTCCGTACCGAAATGGACTGGCCAATGCCGAGGCGGATAACCCGAGCTGCGTTGTCGAACTGGTCGTGCGCTAGCGGCATGACCACCTGAGGCGTGCCGCAGTGCATTGCTTGCGAAGTGGAACCGACTCCCCCGTGATGGACAAATGCCGCCGTCTGCGGCAATAGCCGATCCATCGCGACATACTTGAAATGCGTGATCGACTCTGGCAACGTCGCTGGCAATTGCTCGGGGAACTCGGTCAACAGAATACCGCGACGACCCAGTCGAGAACAGGCTTCCACTGCCGTTTCAAAGAATTGTTTACCATAAACATTGGCAGAGCCGGGGGTAAACACAATCGGCCGCTCGCCACGCTTTAAGAACGCAGTAACATCGTCGGCCAGCGGTTCATTTGCTGCCGGATTCCACAGCGGGAAATCGGTCTGCATTAGATTCGCCGGCCAATCGATCTGTGGCGGAGCAAACCAATCGGGGAACATGCACAGCACGCCATATGGCGAATTCCACCACTGCGTGATGCGGCGAATCGGTGGCAGGCCAAGCTCGGCTCGCCAATGATTCAAATACGGACAGGCCACCGCATCCAGCACGAGTTTCTCACCCAGCCGATACAGCAGGCTCTTCAGCCATCGGGGGCCAACGACACCAGGCAACGTAGGGGGCTGGAGATCGCTCCAGATCACACCTGGTTGCAGATGCAGCGTGATCAGCTTCAGCCCCAGTTTCTCCTGCGCCAGCCGCGCTCCAAAACCGAAGCAGTTGCTGATGGCGACCGTGTCGCTGGACTGTGCATACGCGGCGTGCAGGTCGTACTGCTGCCGCAGAATTGGCCGCAAGCAGTCAAAGATATGGCGAAACCCGCGCTGCGGGTTCCACAGGTCAGGGTTCTGCAAGCAATTCTGAAAGTCCGCCTCTGTCCCCAGCGGCGTAAATTCCAGGCCGTACCCGCGAATCAACGGTGCAAAATGCTGATTGGTGGCGAACAGCAGGTCGTGCCCACGACGGCGCAGTTCGATGGCCAGCCCTAGCAGGGGATAGACATCTCCGGCACTCCCGAATGTGGTACAGATGATTTTCATGCTTACTCGTCACGGCGGCGGCGTTTCTTCGATGTCTTTTCTGGAGCCAACAGTGGCGAAGTTAACTCCTGGTAGTGATTGAACAAGAATTCAACCCGATGGCGTTCGCTAGCAAACGGTTGCGAGCGGTAGCAGCGATCAACTGCGCGGTCCAGTTTCGCATGTGCTTTGGAAAGATCTGTCGGCATGGTCAATGTGTCGTACAAATCCGCGAGGGTCGCTGTGGGATGAGCATCTCGTGCATCGAGCACATCCTGAGCAGCTTCTTCAATGGCCTTGCGTTTGGCTTCCGAGACATTCTGCGGCCAGGGAAAGTTGTTGTAGACGAGCTTGGCTGAATATCTGTAGCGCGATTCTAGTCGACCAGCAACGAAGCGCATCCAAGCCATGTGCATCGACGAAGTAAGCACTCCAAAGTGAAATATTTTGGCATCGGGAACAATCAATGCTGCGTCACTGGCGAGCGATTTTGCTGGCAGAAATCCCATCGGAATCACTTTGCGAAGTTCCGATGACACTCGGGGTATAAGTAAATACCGCTTGCTCGGCATGTTCTCGACATGAAAACGCGTCGGCCGCTCTGCCAATTTTTGCGTTGGAGCGCTTTTGCTATTCAAGCGAAACTCGCGCACAGCTTTGACGCGCTGCATGACCTGTGGCATTCGTCGCAGCTCCTCCGGTGCGCAATCACCAATCCACAAACACCACCGCGGAGAGTTGTGAATGAATTCTTCACTGCCGTACCAGCGGCGAAAATACTTCCGGCTTTCTGGCTCAGCGCGAACAAACTCGTCCTTTTCAACATCGGTGAAAAGGTAGTTGCCGTCATCGATCGGCTTATTGCCAATGCCGATTTCAGGCACATCACACAATGGGGTTCCTCGATTTGTGATGGTAACGATCGGGCCATCGACCAGATAGGGATTGATACTGGCGACCAACGACTCGGTCGGCTCACCGCGTAGCGTATCGTAGTCAAACAATCGACGCTGTCGGTGGTTGGAAACGCCAAAGCCGATAATCACCACATGCACATGCGCTTTGCCGCGTGCTTCGCTTTCCCAGGCAAACGTACGATGAGCAAAATAGATCGACACTCCGTACCGACCATACAGTTCCTGCCAGAGTACCCCAACTTGCTCCCCTTGCGAAATTGAATTCGTTGAAACGAAGGCGACTGTTATAGCTGAAGCTTGAATGTACTGCGCCGCCTTGAAATACCAGTTGGTCACATAGTCCAGAACGCCACCATTCTTCACTCCGCGACTTATCTCAGCCGACTCGCCACGTTGCTCACTCGATTGATACTTCGCTCCAACAAACGGCGGATTTCCAAGAATGTGCGAACATTCACTCGCCATCAAGACTTCGTTCCAGTCGAGCGTTAGCGCGTTGCCGTGGCGAATATGTGGGCTCTTTTTCAGCGGTAGTCGAACGAAGTACTGACCAAACTCCTCGCTAAATCGCTGATTCATCTGATGATCCATCAACCACATCGCCACCTCGGCAATGCGAACTGGCCACTCTTCAATCTCTATGCCATACAACTGATCAACATCTAATTTGATCAGTGCATTCACATCCACGATCTGCTGCCGACCGGTATGTTTTTGCCGAGTCAATCTCCGTAACAGTTCCAATTCCAAGTGACGCAGTTCGCGGTAACTGATCACCAGAAAATTGCCACAGCCACAGGCCGGATCGAGCAATCGGATCTTGCCCAGTTTTTCATGCAGCGGCAGTAGTTTTTTTCGGTCATTTCCGGCGCGAACAAGTTCCGCTTTCAAGTCATCCAGGAAAAGCGGGCCGATCACTTTCATGATGTCCCGATCGCTGGTGTAATGTGCGCCAATCTGGCGGCGCTCGCGCGGTTCCATCACCGCCTGAAACAGCGCACCAAACACCGCAGGCGAAATCCGACTCCAATCAAATCTTGTCGCGGCCAACAGCCGATTGCGCATATCAGTATTGAACGCGGCAAAACTCAGCGACTCCGCGTACAACTCGCCATTCACGTACGGCAATTCTGCCAGCTCTTCACGAAGTTTTGCCTGGCGTCGGTCCTTCGGTGTATTCAATACCTGGAAAAACTGGGCCAACTGCGGGCCAAGGTCAGACCCGTCGGCTTGCGTATGGTTCTCTAAGTACATCTTGAAAGAGTCGCGCTCAAAGATGCCGGTGTCCTCGGCAAACAGGCAGAACAAGATTCGGACCAACAGCCGTTCCAACTCATGACCGGAGTAGCCTCCGGCCTCAAGGACATCATGCAGATCCCCCATGATCTGCACGGCACGGATATTGATCGGATCTTCCGGCACCAGCTTGTGCTGTTTGTAGCCAGGGATAAATCCAAATCGGTTGACATGCTGATGCAACTCGGTCAGTGGGAATTCAAACGTGGAGTTCTCTTCCAGATCGTGGAGGGCAATTTTTGCAAAATCTGACACGATCACATATCGCGGGATTTCGTCCTGTCGACCGGCGCGGCCTAGATCCTGGATATAGTCCATCGCTTGGGCATGCGCCTGACCAAGATCCTTGCCACGGCTCTTATGTTCGGCCAGCAGTGTCCCTTTCCAGAACAGGTCGATGAAACCGTATGTGCCCGATAGGCCCCGCACCGGTTCTTCAAAGCTGGCCACTAGTCGCCGTGACAATCCAAATACGGTAAAGAATTGATCCCAGAAGGTCTTTGCTTCCGCGTGTTCGCGATTTTCGCTACTCCACTCTTGCGAGAAGGTCAACGCGCGGCTGCGGATTTCATTCCAGGAAAGTGGCATGGGTGTTGTGGCATTCCGTAAATGACAAAGAAGTTGCCTGATGATACCGCAAGCCGAAGGCAGGGCCAACCGGCAGTATTTCACAGGTTTTGGCTGTAGATGATCGAATTCGCCGATTCAGTCAACCCGTTCTGATCCCCACCCTGGTCGAAAAGGTCTCGTTCGACAAGAATGACGGATACTTCTCGCAATCCTTCCAATCTCATTCTAACGACCTAGTGCATGTCACTCTTTGAAGCATCCGAGGCAGCCAATCGGCGCACGGCACAACCGCTGGCCGCGCGGATGCGACCGCGCAAGCTGAGCGAATTTGTCGGGCAGCAGCATTTTCTGGGGGAAGGAAAGCTGCTGCGGCGTTTGCTGGCGGCGGACCGGCTGGGGTCGGTGATTTTTTATGGACCGCCCGGCACCGGCAAAACGACTCTGGCGCAACTGCTGGCTATTGAAAGCCGCAGCCTGTTCCGGCAGCTCAGCGCCGTGACCAGCGGGGTCAAGGAACTGCGTGAGGTACTCGAAGCAGCGCGCGACGTGCTGAGTGCCGATTCGCGGAAGACGTTGCTATTCATTGACGAGATCCACCGCTTCAACAAATCGCAGCAGGATGCACTCTTGCCGGATGTCGAAGAAGGGGTCGTCACACTCGTCGGCGCGACCACGTCCAACCCATTCTTTGCGGTCAACAGCGCTCTCATCAGCCGGAGCCGTGTCTTTGAGTTCAAGTCGCTGTCCGTGGACGACATCAAATCGCTGCTGCGACGTGCGGTAACCGACAGTGCCAATGGCCTGGGTAGCTACCAGGTCGAACTGGAAGAGGACGCCCTGGAGTTTCTCGCTCAAGTCAGCGACGGGGACGCGCGCCGGGCACTCGGGGCGCTGGAAATCGGCGTGCTGAGCAGCAAAGAGCGACCGATTCGCTTTACCAGGGAGTTGGCTGCCGAGAGCGTTCAGCGTAAGGCGGTCACCTACGACAAACAGGGGGACAACCACTACGATTCGGCCAGTGCGCTGATCAAGAGCATCCGTGGCAGCGACCCGGACGCGGCACTTTATTGGCTGGCACGGATGCTGGAAGGGGGCGAGGAAGTCCGCTTTCTGACGCGGCGACTGGTGATTCTGGCTAGCGAAGATGTGGGGAATGCCGATCCACAAGCCTTGCCGCTGGCGGTGGCCGCAATGCAGGCCTGCGAGTTCATCGGCCTGCCGGAATGCCAGCTCACCCTTGCTCAGGCGGTGACCTATCTGGCTTGTGCCCCAAAGAGCAACGCGGCAACCGTGGCCATCGGCGAAGCCCTGGCCGATGTCCGCGAAGGGCGCCTGCTGCCGGTCCCTGTGCACCTGCAAGACAGTCACTACGCCGGTGCCAAACGGCTGGAGCATGGCGGCGGCTACCAATACGCACATGACGCCGAAGGGGGTGTGGCCGCGCAGGACTATCTGGGCGTCGATCGCGAGTACTACCGCCCGGTCGATCGTGGGTTTGAGCAAACTCTCGCCGCTCGGTTGGCAGAAATTCGCGCCGTCCTTCGCCAGTCGCGGCAGTCGAAGTAGGCATCTCGATGCGATATTTTTCTCCCTGGAGCATTTTTGTGTGCCACTGGCTTTGCCAGTGCTGTAAGGATGCGGCGTTTTCAAGCGGTTCGCACTGGCAAAGCCAGTGGCACACACTTTCTTTCACTCCGCCATGCGCTTCGGCTCAAGTTGTTGCAACAGGAAGTCGACAATGTATGCCATGCGAGATTCAATCGCATAAATAGTTCGCGAAATTGAAAACTCGTCTTGACGCGAACCCTATAAAATTGCTTCAATGCGCGCTCGTGCAGTGGAGGTCGTGTGTCAGGCGGTCAAATTGAGTGCCACTCCTGACGCCAAGTAGTGAACGGTCGGGCCAGTTTCGCGGCAAAAAACCGCGTTCCAGGATTCCGGTGGCCCGCTGAATCTCACCGCACGAGACAACGATCAGCTACCAAACTTGCGACCTTCCTCGCCAATGAGTGCCCCGAGGAGGTCGAATTTTAATGGGCGCTCAGTTAATGGAGTGTATTAAGATGGCAACCAAGAAGGCCGCCCCTAAGACCGCAAAGACACCAGCTAAGGCCCCAGCAGCAAAGGCGATCGCCAAGCGATCGACCAAGACAGCCGGCGCCAAGAAGCCAATGAAGACTGCGGCAAAGAAGAAGTAAGGCGGCCGCGCGTCGCAAAACGCTGGCATGCTAGCAGCAACCTGCTGTCAGTCGCCAGTGACACCGACGCACTTCAATAATACGACGAGAAAGGCCGACCGAAACGTCGGCCTATTTTTTTTGCGCTGAGGCGAATTTTGCTAGCACACCAGGCAGGCTGGATTCCCGCCTTCGCGGGAATGACGGGGACCGGATTTGTCGCGATCGAACCGCTTGAAAACGCAACGTCTTCCAAGCACTGGCAGAGCCTGTGGCACACAGGTGGCACACAGTACGGCCTCACAAATGCACTAATCCGCCGGGGATTCCCCCAGAATCTTCCGATAAACCTCACGGGCCTTTTCATACCCTGCCTGGGCTGCATCACGCTCCGTCGGGCGAAGAATCCCCATCTTGGATTTCCAGCAGACATCGACCGCATCCAGGCACCACTGCGCACTGCGGCGGCTGGCACGGATCGGCTTGCCATCCACCTCAACAAAGAACGGGTTGGTATGCGCCGCAGCAAAAACACGGACCGCCAACCAGCAGGACTCCTTGGGCACGTAGTCAAACTTCACTTCGCTAATCGTTCCATCCGCCGGAACTTCGACCGTTTCGACCGACTTACCGTTGACGATTAGCTCGACCGGCACGCGATTGCTCTCCCCGATTCGCGCACGTTCGATGTGCCAATAGGGGCCTTGCTCGAGCGTACGGCCTTTGATTTCCTTGTTCGGTTTGCTTGCTAGCAGTCCAAGAAATTGCACCTTTGCCGTCAGCTTCTCTCCGGCCTTGATACTAAGTCGGCTCGGTTTGCCACCCGGCAAGCTTTCGCCCACTCCCAGATTGTTCACCGTAAAGTCAAACAGGTGCGTCCGGCCTTCGCTGGCGTAACTCCGGCCATCCTTGATTCCCTGCACCCAGTTGTCAAAATCGAGCGGCTTGTCCTTGGGCATTTTCACGTATGAACGGCATAGCCCGACCCGCTCGTCATAGGCACAGGGAAAATCGGTCTCCGCACTGATGCGTGTGTCAAACCCGCAGTTCAGCGTGTGATACCAAATGCTCAATTCCCAGACGATGGGCGTGTTCACGGCAGAAATAAAATCGACCGCATCGTGCGCGACATCGACGATGTACTCGTTCGCCCCAATCCCGTCGAACCTTGGCACGGTATAGCTCGGCAGGGTCGTCTCGGGGACTTGCAGCCCGTGACCACTGTGAGCAAAACCGACCACGGCACCTTGTTTCTTGGCCCATTGCAGAATCGGCAGATCCCAAGTCGGCCACTCTTCGATTGTTTTGGCACCCGGGTAATCATCCTCGGTCAGCCGCAACAGACACAGGTGCCCTGCATAAGAACTGGGAAAACCCGAGACTTCCACATCGTACCGCATCACATAACTGGACTTAGATAACGGGTGGACCTGCCCGTCAAAGAACTCCTTTTGAGCGTACCAACACGGCCCCCAGGATAGGACGCAGCCGATGTTCAGGTCCTCCCCCAGTATATGCCGCATCATCGATTCTGGCGTCACGCCTTTCGTCGGTGATTCATAGTGCGCACACCCGGCACCGTGAATGTGGTGGTCGCCCGAGTACCAGCCCTGCTTGGCCAGGTGCGCCCAGCGTTCCAGGCGGAACGATTCTTTCTGCTTTTTCTCGGTGCCGACAATGACTTTACGTTTTAGGATTCGATACTCTGGCCCGCGTGCGTACTCGAACTCATACTCGCCAGGGGGGAGAGTTACACTCTCGCCGCTGTGGCGATAGATCTGATCGTGGAAGAAGAAGTCCGGCTCCAACCGGCGTGTCCTGGCCGGATAAATTCGCCGGTGCTGGTCTCGAATCACAAACTGGCCGGTGGTCGGTTGACCGTCAAAATCCAAAACTTCCAGTGTCACCTCCACGGCCGGGCGGCAGTTGAACGCTATACTCGCTTCGCTCTTCCGCATGGGATCTTCTTCCGGCTTGCCAAGATCAAAGCTGAATGAAGCTTTGCGCTCGCCAGCATCTCGGCTGAACACTTCTAGGATCCGGTATTCTAGGTTCAGCCCCGACAGTTTTTGCATCAGCGGCTGATTGTTGTAGAATTTGACCTCCATCCAGCGTTTAGCAATCTGGTCCGCGTCGATGTCAACCTTGGGATCAGAACTGCCGCTGGATTGCTTGAAGACGGGCGCACTGTCTGGACTGCGCACCCGCATTTGTTCAGTCGCACCGGCCTGGTTATTCACTTTGACCAGAAACACAGTCCATCCTTGCTGCACCAGCTCGGGTTTGGCGGTACCAGCGGTTGCCACCACGTGGCCATCTGCATTGAATTGCACGCCCGCAATACAGAGCGGATCCAGCACCGCCTGAATTGCCAGCACCTGCTCGGCATCGTCCTCAATCTCCAGCGCTTTCTTTAGCGCCTGATTCTGCTCCTTGGTAAGCGGCGCACCAAGAAACCGCAGGGCATTCCGAACTCGCTTGACTTGCGCGACCAGCGGTTGGGCCTCGACCTTGTCCACGATCGCTAGCGCCGGCTTGGACTTGTCGTCGGCCGTAAGAGTCCATTCAGAACTCGATATCGCCACCATTGCGATAGCAGCGAGCAGGAGAATTCGTTTGACCGAAGGGAGCATACTTTTCATGGAAGCAAATCCTGGAGGCGATATAACTGGCAACCGCTGTTATTACTGGACTTTTGCAATTTGACGAATCAAGGTCACTTTGTGTTTTTGGTCAGCTAGCAAGTACTAAATGTGGTATTGCTAGCATTGGCGGCAGTGGAAGA
>JAWXCH010000267.1:0-4370 GCA_034440595.1 Planctomycetota bacterium
GATAGAGGCCAATCCCGGCAAATTTTTCCACCGAGGCATCGCCCGCGGACGCAAAAAGAGTTATTCATTAGTCATGCTGGGTCGTTTAATTTTGCTATTCACCATCGTGCCGCTGGCCGAGCTTTACATCCTGATTAAGATTGGCAGTCATATCGGCGGGTTCAATACCATAATCCTCGTCATCATGACCGCAATGCTAGGCGCCTGGCTGGCGCGTCTGCAAGGCTTGCGCACTTTGCAGCAAATTCAATTGAGCCTGTCGCAGGGGCAACTTCCGGCGGAGGAATTGATCGACGGCGTGCTGATTCTCGCCGGAGGAATTTTATTGATCACGCCCGGCGTGCTTACCGATCTATTTGCGCTGGTTTTGCTGTTTCCCTACACGCGGACATACTTCAAACGCTGGCTGCGACGCCGATTTGACCACAGATTGGCGTCCGGGAATGTCCGGCTCCACTATCACCGTGGCGACTTGTGAAGTGAAATCGCGCACCCGCGGCCGGGAATGCTCTAGGTTGGTAATGGATGGCTGCGGTAAGCGCGTTCGATCCGGTACCCGCAATTCAATGGAGAATTTCATGAAATGTTTCGTGACTGCGGCTGTCAGTTTGGCTTATCTCTTTTATTGCTCGTTTATGCCGGTTCAAGCGGGCGCGGCGTCCTCGCCCGCTGAATCCGAATGGACCGCCACGCTTGAGGCCGCCCAGAAAGAAGGGCAACTCACGATCCATCACACGCGCGGGCCGTTTGAAAATGTCTTCGGTGAATTCGCCAAGCGCTACCCCGGCATTAAGATCACTTCGGTGTCGGGACGGGGCGGCGATCTAATCGCGAAAATAATGGCGGAACGGCGGGCCGACAAATTTATCGCGGATATGTATTTAGGGTCGTCGGGAACACCGGTGGATGTTCTATATCCGGCCAAAGCTCTCGAACCGATCCAATCCTATCTGATCCGATCGGAGGTGAAGGATCCGGCCAACTGGTTTGGCAAGCAACATCATTATGCTGATCCCGAAGGGAAATATATCTACGTCTTCGAGGGCGTGGTGCGTTCGGATATGGCCTACAACACGAAATTGGTGGATCCGAAATCCTTTGGTTCCTACTGGGATTTGCTGCAGCCAAAATGGAAGGGCAAAATCGCCGCCATGGACCCCAAGTTGCCCGGCTTTCCAAGCGGGCTACTCCAATTCGCTTATTACAATGGCGAATTGGGCGCGAAATTCTTGAAACAACTATTCGGCGCGATGGATATCACGCTGGCGCGCGACGGCCGCCAAATCGTCGACTGGCTCTCGGTGGGCAAATACGCCATCGTGCTCGGGCCCTCCGCCAGTGAAGTGCAATCGGCGATGAAACAGGGACTCCCTGTGGCCAGGTTCGAGCCCCATAGCTTCAAAGAAGGTATTTACATGCGCGCCACTCAGGGGTCGCTCAGCATCCTTAACCGTCTACCCCACCCCAACGCGGCAAGAGTTTTCGTCAACTGGCTGTTGTCTCGAGAAGGCCAAGGACACTATCAAAAGCATATTCTGAGAGTCGATCCGGTTTTCAGTTTGCGCGAAGACGTGCCGCCGGATCCTAGTGTTGCCGCGTACCGACCCAAGCCGGGCGACCAGTTTCTGCCCGTCTACCGTTACGAGTTTCGAGAACTCGACGGCGCGTTCAAGATCATCGACGAAGCGCTCAAGCGCTAACGGCCGACAGTTTAATCTCGTTGCGCAGAGTCGAAATATAATCACAATTGGCGTCCGCCTGCGGTTATTTCGGAAATTGAAAAAACTCCCGACGCCTTTTTCATTACAATTTCAGGACCGGCCCCGGCCTGAAGCCGACGTGGTCGTGGTAAACCAGACGCTTCAAGTACGCGGCTCGGCTGACGTGTGGATGGTCGGCCGCGTGTTCAATCGCGGACTCAAGCCGGCGCGTAACGTTCGCGTGGTGCCGTTGCTCACGAACCTTTACGGTTCCCGGTTTCCATCCAACACCATCTATCTCAATCCGTCGGACGTGCCGCCGACGAGCTTCGCAAACTTTGAGGCGCGCGTGGGATCATCGATGGATGTTCGCGAAGTGATCTCCCATGCGACGGCGGAGTGGGACCCATGATCGGATTAAGAAACAGTCTGCAAACTCTCAATGCCTTACTCCGGCAACCTCATGGTGCAGCCTACCGAGGTAGTGAATCAGGTAAAAAAGATTTTACGCACTAAGCTAAATAGGGGAACTCGCTGGAGCGTGTTCCCGGTGTTGAAAGAACTGGTTGCTCAGGCTGTTACGCGCATACGCAGTGGGGTGGTAGAGTTGGGTGTAGTGATTCAGACTGTTTAGATTGAAAGGCCTGGCCCCGGAACCAATCTGAAATAGCCCACGAGAACATTGAAGTTGTCAGGCAAGCATCGGCCCGACTGAATCCGCCCCCCTCTCCCGCGGACACCGATTGCTAGCCTTACGCATAGCAAATAGCGATTACATAGAATCGGCTGGGTCCTTTTTCGGGGTGCATGTCTCTCGATGAACGCTGTGACATTTTATTGTTTGATATCTCGCGGCGAGTTTTTTCTTAGTAACGAGGCCAGAAGCTCAAGGCGCTCCTTAGAAAGATTGTTGAGCGCGGATGACGAACGATCGCTCCCCCGGGCATACGCCTCTTGCTTCACCGCAGGCACAGCAGCCAGATTTTCCAGATATTCCTCAACCGGCGCGAGCGAAAGCTTCGAAACGTAATTCTCTGCGGCCTCCCGGGAGGCTGTGGATAGCTCGTCATAATGCTGCCGATCGGCGAGAAGTCGCTTCAACGCGTCGAGCCAAGGCCGAATATCTTGATCAGGGACGAACGGAACTGGAAGTAACTGGTCATCTCTGCGCGTCTGATATCGCGCGATGGGCTCAACCGGCAAGAGATAGTCCACTCCTAATTTCGCTTCGGGTAGGCCGCCCAGATTGCTAGCCAAGACCGGAATTCCTCTGAGCATCGACTCCACAACGATCTTCCCAAAGGCCTCCCCCCAGAGCGATGGCATCAGTAGAATGCGCGTCCGAGCGAAAATCTGATCTATATCCTCGGTCGGCTGAAGCAGCTCCACATTAGGAAATTGTTTTAGGGCAACCCGGTCCGCAGCCGTGGTGGCCCAAGTCGGCACAGCGGCAAACCTTACAGCAGGCAATGCGCGCGCCAGCTCTAAAAAAATGGCAATGCCTTTGATCGCCGATGGGTTGACCATCGTAATAAAGGCGTTATCCAATGATCCGAAGTAGGGCCAAGGTGGGTTCCCGTAAGCCGGCAAGGAAATGGCGACCGAGTCCAGGCCGCCCCACTTATAAATATAACTCTTCAGGTAATTGCTGACCGCTATGATTCCGGCCGTCTACTGTAGCATTTGTGCCTTCAACGGATCTGGCGAAAAACATTCCGGACCGAAAGGCAGAGTCGCCTGGCTGTGAGATAGATAAATAACACGTCCCGGCATGCTCTCCAGGGCAGCCGCCAGGGCGAGATAACTAGGATCCTCGGATATCAAAATCCAATCCGGCTCAAACTCTCCGACTTGCTTCAGAAGCTGGCCGCAAAATTGACTGGTGTCGGCGAGTTGGTGAACCTGAACGCTCTGGAGATCAAATCTCTCGGTCCAAGGCGAGAATCCCGCATGGGTCGGATTCAATGGCTCATTGCGCGATTCGCCGCGCGACGCGAAATGCGTCGCTGTGTGCGCCAACGCGAGGACTCTGCATAGGTGGCCTCTGCGGCTAAGATACTGCAGCAGGTCGCGGTTCGATTTCGCTGCCCCGGTCCAGCTCGGCGAATACGATAATTTCTGCGCCAGAAATATTTTCACGAATACGCCAAACTCAGTCCTGGCTCTGATCTTCTCTGGCTAGCAGCGATTCAACCTGATCATCGGAAAGTGCTTCGATTTTCTTCAAAACCGCATCAAGTTCATCGACGCTGGCTGCATCGACTTGTGCCATTAGAATCTCCCGGCAGAGTCCGGCAATTGTAAGTTTAGTCGTAAAGAATAGTCTCACTGGGAGCTCAACGGCCAAATCTTTTCGGATGCGGGAGAGAACCTGCATACCGAGAAGGGAGTGACCTCCCAAATCGAAAAAGTTGTCATGGACGCCAATACGCTCAAATCCCAGCAGCTCCGACCACATGTGAGCCAGACGGATCTCGAGCGGAGAACGCGGGGGCACGAACGGCACGACGTCCCGCGGCAGAGGACGGCGCGTTTGAAAAACCACCCGGTGGATTCGTTCGGCGTCGTTAAGTTCAATGGCAATAGAACTTAACAGCGACGCCTTTTCTCGGGCATTTCCCGAATCGGGGGAAATGACCGAAGGACCCTCGCCCTCGGCGCTCGCTGCGC
>JAWXCH010000268.1:0-3246 GCA_034440595.1 Planctomycetota bacterium
ATGTTGTGGAACCTACCTACTTACGGCCGGGCAGGCGGACGTTTCCCACCGCGCAGTTGGCCACTGTTATTGACTGAAATTACTCCATGCCAAATGTCGCCCTAATCATCTTGCGCTGTACGTTCGTGCTGGTCGCAGCCGGTCTGGGCGTAGGCCTGATCAACTCGACGCTGCTTCCGGATAATCCCGAGCAGCTTCCCCTTCTGGTGCTGAGCGGAATTGTCGCCCTGGCGCTGCTGATTATCGGGATCGATGCGATGTTCCCGCGCAAGCGGCTGGAGTCGATTACCGCCGTCTATTTTGGCATGATTGTCGGCATGTTTTTGACATACGTCGTGCGTCTGGCGTTGTACCCACTGTTGCCCGATGCGAACTCCAGTGGCGTGTATTGGTTCGGTCTGATTCTCGGCATGATTCTTTGCTACACCTGCGTCAGCGTTTTGTTGCAAACGAAAGACGACTTCCGCTTCATTATTCCTTACGTTGAATTTGCCAAGGAAATCAAAGGGCGTAAACCATACGTGCTGGATACCAGCGTGGTCATTGACGGGCGCATCGCCGACGTGGTCGAGACGCAGGTTTTTGACAATCAGCTCATAATGCCGCGGTTTGTGATTGCCGAGCTACAGGGAATTGCCGACAGCTCCGATCGCATGCGCCGCAGCCGCGGTCGGCGTGGGCTGGATATCCTCAACCGGCTGCGAGCCAACACCAGCATCGATGTCATGATCTTTGACCGCGAACTGCCGGAGTTCACCGGCCAGCCCGTCGATCTGAAACTGGTGCTGCTGGCCAAGCACCTCAACGGGCGCGTCGTCACCAATGACTACAATCTGAACAAAGTCGCCAAGTTGCACGGCGTCGAGGTGATCAACCTCAACGATTTAGCCAACGCACTGAAACCCGTGTTTCTGGTAGGAGAGACCATTGATGTCCGTGTGGTCAAGGCGGGTGAATCGCCCGGCCAGGGGATCGGCTACCTGGACGACGGCACGATGATCGTTGTCGAAGGGGGCCGCGATCACATCAACACGACGATCCGAGTTGTCGTGACCAGCATGCTGCAAAAGAGTGCGGGGCGAATGGTCTTTGGGCGGTATGAAGGGGCGCTGCCAGCGGAGGTTTAGGGGAGGCGTTGGAGGCTCCAGTTGCCTCCCACTGCGTTGAGTACCGCACGCCCGGCTTTCCTACTTCTCCATCTATCGAATCGGACTGAGCTAACGCAGTTCGGGTTTCAGCTTGCTTCAATTTGGTTTAGCAGGCAATAAATTTTATCGCCCTCAAATCTAATTATCAGCCCTTCACCCGACCATGTTTCAAACTGATTCTCATTAGTCCACCTTATCTCGCCAAGCAGATAGTGTTTTTTTCTCGATTTACGAATTCTAATGGTTCGTCCCAATCGTCCATTTCCACGTTTTTCACATTATGGACTGTCAATTGCCAGTGTTGTAGGGCCTTTTTCTTGCTGCATATTGAAAAGAAAGATTGGCTTTGCGTACAGAGAATTGATAAATCGAGAGTGCAAACTTGGTTAATGCGATCAAATTTAATACTATTTATTGACAAACGCGCGTCTGCCAATCGCCATGCTTCAGCACTTGCAGTTGCAGCAGAGTCGATTCTTATTTCCGATTCCATATCGAAGTCTCTAGTGCTTATAAGAATCAATCCAAAGGCAAATGGCCCCCGCAGGGTGCCAATGCAGGCACAATCATCGCAACAGATTGTCGCACCCTACGCCTCACCAACATCACCGCCGCAGCGATTCCCAGCAAACAGATCGAGCTTGGTTCCGGAACATTTACAGACGTGGCGATCAGGGCGATATCATTTCCACCGGCCAGGCTCAGCGTGTCGGCGTCGGCAAAATAAGTGATCTGAAAGAAGTGACCGCCTGAGGAAAGAAGTTGCCCCTCCGGTGCGTTGGTGAATTGACCATCGATCGGGCTGCTCCCCTGATTGTTGATAATAAAGAACGCCTGACCCTCAAGCGGCGTAAATCCGCTGGCCACGAGATCAAGGTAGGCGTTGCCGACACCGGCCAAGTGAATGCCCTGTCCCACATCGACCCGATCGTACTGCAAGCCCGGTGTGCTGCCTTGAAGTTCGAATTCCACAATCCCGTCCTTCTCGACCGTCATGCTCCCCATGATGGTCACGTGTCCTGGGCTGTCGCCGAAAAAATTAGGGGAGTTGGTTTGGGCTCCCGCCGTGCCACCCTGTCTCGCCTGGAAAGTAGTGTCTCCCCCCAGTACCGCTCCGTTGGCAATTTGGATGATGGCACCTTCCCCGCGTACAGCGCCAGTCGCCGCGCTGCGATTGCCCTTGAGAACAAGTTTGCCCTGGGTTGCGATGATGGTTCCGGTGTTCGTACTATCGCCCGACAGAATCAATTCACCAAAACCGGTTTTCGTGAGATTGCCTACGCCTAGGTAGGCGCTGGTCGCTTCCACTGTCATTCCCTCGCCGATCATCCAGGTCTGATTGCTCTGCGCTCTAACGTCTGCCGATAGCGTCGTCTTCTTTGTACCGGCTCCGGTCACGGACAGGCCGCCGTTATAGAGATTGAGTTGTCCAAAAGTTCTAGTTATGTCCCAGGCGGCTTGACTGTTATCGATCGAGATGCCGCGGACAATCACGTTGTTGTCGATATTCGGCTGATGCGCAATGGTGGCCCGACTGCCAAATGATGCGATAGCATCATTCGACTGCTGAGCATCGTCCCAATCTGGACCGCCAGGTGCCCAAGCCGCGGGCGCTGTCCACGAAGTGGTCGTGTCCTGCCAGACGTACGTGGTCTGGGCACCAAATGACGTCGACGAGAACAGCACACTGATGAAAAGTGTGCAAAATACTGCGCACTGTCGCAGCCAATCGCGATAGTTCGAATTGCCTATGACTACGATCCCGCTAATGGGTCGGTCCCATCTGAATCGAAATTGTCGACCACGTTTCTGATTGTCAAGCATGGTGTCGCACCGTATGGAGCCGTTTCACAAGAGAGCCGATCATCGTTGGCTAGATAGTCTCCCACCTCGTTCCAGCGGGGGGGTATCCACAATCTAGCAGATCGAGCGGCGCGGTACAATCAGATGGCCAGAACTAGTGGCTGATCGAAAGCAGGTAGTCCTCGAGCTGCCTGCGACAACGCGACGATTGCAAACCGCGCATTTCTACCGGCCTTTTGGCCTCTTTCTGGCTAGTTGACCGCAGTCGGTCCGCCACTTAAATTATAAGTTTACC
>JAWXCH010000269.1:0-4089 GCA_034440595.1 Planctomycetota bacterium
ACTTGGCACAACGCCAATCAGTTCGCTCGTGACAGCGCAAGTTCAAGCCACAAGCGGGCCATCGCTCTCGTTCGACGTTTCGAGCACGCTGGCACCTGTCGCCAAAAATCTTTTGCTCATTTGGTCCAACATCAACGACCCTACCAGCGTTACGACGAATCTGGGAACGCTCGGCGTTTACGAGCAGCTCGGGCAACTCTCGCCGTCCGTCGTTTCTTCTGGCCTCAGCTCATTGGCTGGCTGGTTTGGGGCAATTGGCGTTAGTCAGAACCTGCTCGCCCGGCCGCTGCCCATTGTAGGTCTGCAGCTCAAGGATGCCCTCGACCTCGGAGGACTATTTAAGAATCGACTGGTGGATCAGGTCGGAACGTTCGGTTCCGCGCAGATGCTGCAAAGCCGGCTTAGCTTGGCGGGAGGCTTTAGCAATGTTGTAACGCAGCTTGTCGGCAACGAGTTGCTCTACACACTCGATCTGAGCATTCCGATCACGAAAGGGGTAAACCTGTATCTGGGATTAGACGACTTGCTCGACTTGCAGCTTGATGTCAATAGCTTGAACCTGCAGGCGAATGTTGCCGGTTCGTTGAAGTTCGGCGTCGATCTGACGACGCAGACGTTTTTTCTGGCCGACGACGGAGCGATGCCGGAACTGCGAGTCAACGCTGTGATCGATGTCCTGGGTCTGACGGCCGCGGCCCATGTCGGGTTTGTGAGCGTCAACACGACGAATGGCTCGATCCATTTTTCCGCCAACGCGACGCTCGACGCGGTCGATCCCGCGGGCGACCACAGGATTTCCGCGGACGATCTGGCGGGCGGTGCCAGCACCATTGGCAGCTTCGTGGAAATGACGCTGGTGGGCGCGGCCAACGTGCAGATGACAATCGACACGCCGCTTTTGGGTATTTCTTCCAGGCAATTGACGGCCGATTGGCCCGATATCAACAATCCGACTTCGTTCACCACCAATGCCGCCGAATTCGCCGACGTCAACAGCTACAAAAGCATCGCCGCAACGCAGTTCAGCTTCGGCCTCACGCAACTGACCGAATCGCTAGTCTCTTTCGTCGAAGATCCGCACGGCGGCAACAATCCGCTGCTCATTCCGTTGCCGCTGGTAAAAAAGTCGATCGCGGAGTTGATCGACTTCGATACGCTGCTGCACGAGCAAATCACGAAATACACTGAAGTGTTGCAGGACCAAGTGACCGGCGCGCTCAACGAGCCGTTCAAGACCAGCCAGCAGCTTCTCGACAAGCTCAACACTTCGCACGACGGCAGCCAAAACACGGCCACCAATAAAGTCGAGAACGGCGACCTCAAATACAGGCTGCAGCTCGACAAGACGATTATCAAGACGGTCCCGTTCCAGCTGGATGTGGCCAGCTCCATCGATCTAGCCCTGATGGCCTCCATCACGATCAACGTGGCCATCCACATCGATATGACCTTCGGCGTCAACAAAGATACGCGGATCTTCTTTGTCGCCGCGCGCAGGCGAATCCCGTCTTCCTGGCAGATACGACGACGATAATTAACCTGACGGGCGATTCTCGGCTGGGCTATCTAGGTTATCGATTCAGGGAGCGACGGCCCATCTCAACACGCACCTGGGAATCACTCTAACCGACACGGCAGCCGACGACTTCCCGTTTATCATCCCCGTGATCAGCTACGATCCACCGCCTAGCCCGGGCAAGATCACGGCGACCGAGCTGCTCGTCGGACCCTTTTCGGACATTTTTCACGCCGATTTTACGGGCTCGGCGGCGGCCACAATGCCACTGGTGGCTTCGCTTGGCAATTTCAATAGCAGCGGGATGCTGCGGATCAGCTGGCCGGACGTGAAGCAGGCTTCGACATACACCGTCGATACGTCTGAAATCGAGGCGATGTTCCGCTTCAACACGATCACGCCGGCGATTGTGCTGGACGGAATTAAGGAGGTGCCCAATTTGCTGCGCACGATCGCCGGCAATTCGGGATTGTCGCGAAATCTGCCTGTCATTGGCACGAACGCCCAGAGCTTGATAATCCTGGCTGACCAATTCGATGCTTTGTTGGCGACTTTGGAGCAATACGACACAGCCCAGAAGTTCCAGCAAACGCTGCAAACCAAACTCAATACACTGTTGCCTGGAAGCGATGTGCAGGTGATGGTTGCGACCGATGTTCGATTTGTGCTGCACTTGCACCAAGTCATCAGCAACCCCGCGCTCGGCTTCAACGTCAATACGCAGCTTCAGGGTTCGGGAATCGGTTTTCAGCTTGCGGCGCAGACAGCTGTGACCGGCGCAGTGGACGCCACGCTCGGCCTGGGCGTTTCGTTCGACTCGAATCTATCCGCGGCGGATCGGTTTTACGTAATCACGGGCACTCCCATTGCCCCCGTCAGCACGGCGACGCTGAACTTGGCGGTCAACGCCAACGCGACCATTCAGGCCAGTGCCACGCTCGGCAGCTTGCAGGTGGGGATCAACAACGGATCGCTCAGCCTGACAAGCTCCGGCTCACTGGTTCCACCTCCCACGCCCGTCCCGCAGGCGTCGCTAGGAATCGCACTCAGGGATCCAACCGCCGTGCCGGACGGAAAACTGACGCTCAAGGAAATTCAAGACCTGACAGCGCAGAGCAACCTCGCCAGCATCCTCGAAAGCCCTTCGCTCAACGGCAAATTGCATGTTGACTTGCCAATAGCCTGGCCGGCGGGACTGCCGCAGCCCAACTGCGGGCCCGATCCGCTAAAGATTGTCGCCGATTGGACGTGGCAGAACATCAATGACCTGAGCACGCCGCCGCAGATCGGGCAGCCCACGTCGGAAACTGTGCAGTGCTACGCCAATGCGTTAACGCAATTTGACATTAATACGGTCCTGGCCGGGCTGCAATACCTGCTGACGATGTTCCAGAAACTGGCCAGCAACCAGGTTTTGAACACGCCGTTGCCGCTGATCAACAAGACACCCGCCGAACTGGCGCCGTTCGTCCAGAAGGCAATCACGCTGATTCAGAAGATTCAGAGCGACACGCCCGCGAGCTCGACCTCAACCGGTTTTGATACTTACCTGCTCAATCAAGCGGTGCAGCGAGCAGGCGTGGGCGATGTCATATCCATCACGGCGGGCAACACAAACGCGCCTGCGATGGGAAGCCTCAATTACGTTTTGCACTTTCAGTACTCGGCTTCCGAGACCTATCCGTTCAATTTGGGGCTGGGCAACAACTTGCTAACGCTGCAAACGCCGATCACGCCCTCAGCAACCATCGCGGGCGAGATTGAATTCGGACTGAACCCGCAACAGGGCTTTTACCTCGTCGATCAACAGGGAACAATGCCCGAAATCCGCGTTCACGCGGGAATCGACGCACCGGCCATTCATGCGGGCGGAAAAATCGGACCGCTGCAACTGACTTATGGCGTTGATGGGGGCACGGCCAACCTCGGGGCCGATTTCACGGTGAACCTGGTCAGCCTGCCCGGTTCTGGCGGGATCATTCCCATTAGCCTGGTGGGGAGCAATCTTCAGGATGTCGTTAAGCCCGCGGCGACTGGCGCTGCAACTGTGAACTTGCCCTTTGGGCTGCGGATTGGCGACGACGGCCCCGGCGTGATTGCCAATTTTAGCGCCTATTGGAATGCCAATAACCCGAGTCGATTGTGCTTCGGTACGCCTGGTTCATTTAATTGCCCATCCGACCCGAAGGCCGGATTTTCACATGTCAAATTCGAACTGGGTGAGTGGTTGGGCAAGGTCGCCGGCCCGGTTTTGCAGAACATCAAGACTTACAATCCGTTGCCGCGCGAACTCGTGGACGTAATGCAGAGGCCGCTTCCAGTGCTGAACGTTACACCGCTGGACGTGCTGTTCAACGTAGGCAATCTTCCCAAGGAGATCAAACTCGTCTTTGCGATTGCCCAGGTCGTCGATCAGTTCAGCAGTCAAGTGGGCGGCGACGCGGCGTTGGAACTGGACCTTTCCGCATTCCTGGGTGGCTCACCACCGCCTCCGCAAAACCGCAGCACCGGTAGCGAGCAGGGAGGCATCGGCGGTACCAACGGCAAAGACAGTATCTGGAAGAATTTGCGCG
>JAWXCH010000270.1:0-11911 GCA_034440595.1 Planctomycetota bacterium
GAAGAATTCTTGGACGACTGTGCTGAGTACTGCCTGCAGAACATCGTCGGCCGCTTGCGAATCCTGCCGTTTGATACCGAAAGGGATTGACGTGAGCCGACGCGGGCGTTCATCGTCGCCAATCTCGTTGTTCTCGTTTCAGGATATTATCACGTCGGTCACGGCGGTGATCATTCTGATCACGTTGCTGTTAGTCGTTGAACTGGTACACCGGCAACTCTCTGCCGCCGAAACCACTGTCGCCGACATTCAAGATGAATTGAGCGACGCGGTGGATCAGGCCGAGCAACAAAAAGCTGCCTTGGCTGCGCGGCTCGAGCAAGGAGCGGCCGTATTGCAAGATTCCACGACGGCACCGGCGGAAGTGCAAGATGCCGTTGAATTGCAGCGGCAGCTTGAGGCATTGCGTGCGGAACAGGATCGCCTGCGGCAACAACTCGAATCGGCCAAGAAGCACGAAGAGACTGCGATGGCGAGTAAGTTCGACCGCCGCGAAGAGCAGGCCGAGCTGGATCGGCTGCAAAATGAAATCGCCGCGACCGAGCAAGCCATTCAAAAGCAGCAACAGGCCAATGTCCAACACGAACAACAAGTTCGCGATCTGAAGGCACAGCAAGGGGAATCCGCCAACAACAACCGACGGCGGATTTACAACCCTGCCGCGGGCACATCCAAACAAGCCTGGCTCGTTGATGTCCATACCGACCGGTTGGAGGTTGCGCCGTTAGGAAAATCGGCCACACCGGTGTCTCTTGCGTTTAGCTCGGCCAGCCGCAGCGGCCCCGCACTGCGCAATTGGGCCAAGGATCTTTCCTCGCGATCGAACTATTTCATTTTGGTGCTGAGGCCGAATGGAACGGAAGCTTTTGATTCACTGCGAACTTCCATAGAAGCGGCGGGGTACGAAGTCGGCTTCGACCTGGTTGGTCAGGATGAGGTGATCCTGGATCCGACCAAGGGGGCAGCACGATGAGTCGTCGTCGCGGCATGCAGAACAGTAGCTTGGAATTGCTGCTGGATACCATTTGCAACACCTTTGGCGGGGTGTTATTTTTGGCGATTCTGGTTTGTGTGTTGCTGCAGATGTCTAGCCCGAGGGCGTCGCCATTGGCGGAGAAACCGGCACCGGTGAGCGACATGGCCGAGTTGCATAGTCGCCTGCAGGGTCTTCTCGCAGAGATCGCCACACTGGAGACTGCGGTCACACAGCAACAGGCGTTCAGTCAGCAGTTTGCAAAGTCCACACCAAATGCCGCGGCTACCGCGCAACAACTTCAGCAATCGCAGCACGACACGCTAATTCGTCAGCGGCTGGAGATGGTGGCCGAAACGCAGCAACGGCAGATACACGCACTAGAGATTGAAAAAGAGTTGAAGGAGTTGGAAGAAAAACAAGCCACCGCGAAAGAAGGTTTAAAAGAGCGCAAGACCGAACTGGCCACCGCCAGCGAAGCGGGCGCAGCCCTAGCCACCGCGGCGGAAAAACTGCTCGATGCGATTGCGGCTGCCACGGCACGCACCGCGCCACTGCCGCGGCAGCGCACTACTTTCAAAACCGAAGTTGGTCTGGTGATTCGCTACAACCGACTGTATCTGTGGCACAAGTACGATGGCAACAACACTCGTGAGGGACTGAACACGGACGAGTTCGTAGTGGTCGAAGATCGAGGAGATGCTGCAATCACGCTTCCCAAACCGTACGCGGGCGTGCCGATCGATCCGAAGGAGATCCCGGCAATGACGGCCCGGCTGCGGCAATTTGATCGCGGCGATCATTACTTTGCCGTGGTGATCTGGCCCGACTCGTATGAGACTTTTCAGACACTGAAAAATACGCTGGTCGGTCTGGGCTTCGAATACCGGTTGATGCCGATGACCGAGGGAGAACCGATTGCCGACCGTGGCGGCAGCGGCGGAAAAGTGCAGTAGCCGCTCGAAGTCACAACTAGTTGACAATTGACCATGCCACACGTCACATTCGGTGAATTGTTATTCGGGAAATTGCCATGCCCACCCCCTTCTTCATCCAATCCTCCCGCGACGCCCTGGAAATGGGCTATTGGTGTGTTGCCGAGCGGCCAATCTAGTGTTGGCTGAGCGTGTGCCGGGACTTGAGATTGACGCTGACCTGCCGCGGCCTGGCGATTCAATGCGGGTGGCGATGGATCAATTTAACAAGGCACTGCCCGGGTTGCGGACGGTAATGGAGTTGCCGGTGAGCGAGTTGGAGATCTGCCCCTGGACACTTGGTCTCGTGAACGACGATGGAAATGTCCCCTTCGACATCTCCGTGATAGTCAACTGGGACGATATACAATCATCCGTTTTTGACTTCCTGACCGAAAGGAATCTCCATTGGAAACGAAAGCATTGGCAGAAGTTTATCGTCGACTACGTCGAGGAGCACATGGAGGGGGTTCGGCGAGCACTGGATGAGGTCGATAAAGGAATCGCAGCCAACGTGCCAACCGAAACAGAAGAGGACAATCGCACCAGCCGCGAACCTCGGCCGATTTCAGAGTATTCAGACCCGGACAATTACGAACGGAACAAATGGTTCTATCAGCAGCGGGTGGCTGGAACCAGCATCCCCGACTTAATCGCGGAACTCAGGCGCAATCACAGCCAGACTGGCTGGTACCTGATTGATTCACGATCGGGAGTACTTAGTAACTATCTCAAAACTGAACTTTTGCTAGATTCACGATTTTTGTATTTTTTGCACCTCTCAAACATGGAGGTGCGTGATGGCTGCTCAATCGAACACGTTGGACACAATTTGGGAAGTGGACGATACGCTGTGGGCGTTGATCGAACCGATTTTCGAGAAATTTTGGCCGCGTAAGACAACGGGCCGCAAGCCAAGTGACTGGCGGCAGTGTCTGAACGGAATCATTTATCAGATGCGAACCGGTTGTCAATGGAACTCGTTGCCCAGGCAATTTGGCGACGACTCGACCGTCCATCGCTGGTTTCAACGCTGGGTTCAAGGAGGTGTGTTTGTACGAGTCTGGGCGTTGCTGATCGAACATTGCGACGAGCTGCGTGGCGTCGAGTGGAAGTGGCAGTCTGCGGATGGCTCGCTCGCGAAGGCGCGTTTTGGGGGGCCGATATTGGACCAAACCCGACCGATCGGGCGAAAAACGGTACCAAAACCAACTTGCTCGTCGAAGCCCAGGGCGGACCGTTGGCGATTCAAACTGCCCCGGCCAACTGGCATGACAGTACGTGTCTAGAGGATCTCTTGAATTCGTTGGTGGTCGAACTTCCGGCGACTGAGCTACATCTGCTGTTAGACAAGGGCTACGACAATCCCACGTCTCGTGAAACGATCGAACAGACCGACTACATTGCGCATATCCGTACCATCCGAGAGGATACCAAACCACGGCGACCTGGCCGTCGCAAGCCACGTTGCTGGGTGGTCGAACGAACCTTGGCTTGGCTGCGCAAATGTCGCGCGTTGCTGGTGCGTTACAACAAGAACGCAGAAAACTATCTCGGCTTGTTGCAACTGGCCTGCGCATTGATCTGGTATCGCCGCTACTGGCGGCTTAAACGAAAACGTGTTTTGAGATAGTTACTAAAGATTGTGCCAATAACAACTTCCAATTTCGCTCTCTCTCTTTTTAGCTACGAAGAGGGTTTGGCACGAGGAGGGATGACTATTGCCTACGTTCATAGGGAAAACTCCCTTTGCAATCCTTCGGCGGCCTCGATATTTTGTTCTCGGCATTGATGCCCCAGATGCGAGGTGCTGGGGTCGTGGAATGTCGATAATTCGCGTCGCGAGTTTGCGTTTGTAGCAGAACTAGCAAGAACTTGTATCATTCGCGTGCAAATGGCTTAGCTGTGTTCGGAATATCCATGGAGACTTCAAATGGCGACGGAGTCGGTCAATGACCCTAGTGCTAGCCCGGGGCTCTGCGATTCGGGCGAATCCAAGACATCCAACGATTTTTCTATCGGTCAGCTTGACGGTTTCACTCAGTGCGTGTGTGCTGAATCTGCTGTACTCGGCGCGCTGCATGATGACTCTGGAAGAGAGGTTGCCGGGTGCGAACACAGCCCGACTCAACTCAACCAATACCGGTATGGCGTTGCAAAACAGGCTGGCATGACCATGGAGCAGCTAGACGATCTGGAGCAACTGATCTTAAGGGAGCTAGCCACGCCGATTGATTTTGAAGAGATGATGAGCGGCGGAAAGTTACGGCAGTTGCCTGCGGGCAAGTACTTGATCCTCGGCAGTGCGATTGATTTACCGACGCATGTGTTCACGCAATCTTCTAACCGGTACTTCTGCCCGGCGGATAACGGGATTGTCCTAGAGTTCGCCGCTATTCCGCGCCGTCCAAAATGGTTTCGCGGACTCTAATCCGACATGGTCGGTTCAGCCGGTGTGCTGTTTTAGTTCGGCCCAGAGCTCTTCCCAGGGGACGGGCTTATTGAAGAACTTTGCCGCACCCAGATTGTACATATTGCGTTCCAGCATCCGATCCCTGCTGCCGGTGAGGACAATGACAGGAATGTCGCGGGTGACTGGATTCTCTTTCAGTCGTCGCAACACATATTCTCCGTTTCCATCAGGCATCCATTGGTCCAGTATGATCGCCTTGGCGGGGCTGACAAACGCGGTTCGATAGCCGGCCATACCGCTAAATGCCTGGAAGACCTCGATGCCGTACTGTTGCAGCCGCAGCTTCAGCGAGTTTGCAAAGTCGACATCGTCGTCGATACACAGAACCCAAGGGGGACCGGTCGTCTGCAGTGATGCATCATCACTCGTCCCTAGCACAGCAAAAATAGTGTCGATGTACCGATTCTGGGCCTTGTCCGCTTCGGTCAGGTGACGCACTGCACCGCGGCTGCGCACCTGTGTACCACACGGCAAAGGGAGGACTGCTTGAACTTCGGTAGCAGCGTCATGGATCGAGCACTGACCAGTTCGCCTCCCAATCAACATATTGTCAAGAGTTACCGCAGTTGGCTGTTTCGATTGAAGGCTCTTAAACATTGGACTGATGGAACTTGAAGGAGAATCAATGCGGAGATGGCGAACCTGCGCAGTGACGGGAATTCCGTGGGTCGCGGTCCTGAGGGGACTTTGCTCGATCGTCGTTGTGGAATCGCAGCTATGCATAGTAGGTTTCCTGAAAAGCGCCTGCGCCGATCGAGTTTTGCTCGGCGGCTTGAGATTGTGGAACTGAACGGACGACAGCCTCAACAAGAGGTCTCATGCGATTCCACAAGTCCGGAGATTTATGGAGATAGCGTGTGCGCATTTTTTCCGAACGTCGAATCGTGTTGGAGTCGGTGCAACCGGTAACAATGATTACCAGTTTTGGTGGTGGCATTGAATCGCGAATGAAATGTTCGCAGAGGTCCAAGCCGTTGCCAGTCGGCAGTTGCACATCCAGGCAGAGCAGATCTGGCGGATTGGCCTGAATACTCACGATCGCCGACAACATGGTGGACGCAATCTCCACTTCCAGACCAAGACCTCGACACCGAATCGCCATCGACCTGGCCAGGTCTAGATCATCATCGACGATCAACGCTCGCTTTTTGGTCGGATGCCGAGCGCCGAGCGCCGACTTTTCTGCCTCAAGCGAACTGTCATTACCGGTCGACTTCAGGTTCGGTTGCCGCTGCATTGCTGTCTCTCGTGTCTTTACCACAGAAGGCTGGACATTTGCAGCGAAGGTCTCGGGAGGGGCAGCCAAATGAAACTTTGAAGCGGAATCGTGTGCGATAACACCCAAGGGGACGGCAATGGTCGGTGCGATATTGTTGATTTCCATCGCCAGAGCAACTCGGACAGCCTGCACCAGCGTGCTGCCGCTGTAGGGTTTGCGAATAAAGAACACCGCGCCCGCATTGAGCGCCGCCTCTTGATCGACGATGCTGGCCGAGAGCATGATGACCGGGATGTGTTTGGTATCAAATCGACGCTTCAGCTCGACGAGCGCGGACATGCCATCCTGGCGGGGCATCCGCACATCCAAGAGGATCAGTTCGGGTCGGCTAGCGATGGCGACAGCAATTCCCTCCGCGCCATCCACTGCTTCTAGTGTCTGAAATCCGGCACCGCGCAGCCGCATACACGTGGCCAGGACAATATCGCAATCATCGTCCACCATCAGGACCGTGGCAGAATCACACATAGGAGACCTCTTCTGAGTGTGCGACTTCCAGTAACTTATTCAGTATTCCTTGGTGATCGCTGACATCCCAGGATGCGACAAACTCAAAATCGATGCGGGGAAACGGATCGCCAAAACAATTGCGGCTGGCATCGGTAATCGCCTTCTCAGCGCGTTGGCAAAAAGCGTTTACCTCGCCTTCCGGCACCGGCAAAACAATGAGCCGACACTTTTCGCCCACGTGCAACAACAAATCGTTGTATCGCAGCAGGCAACTAAGAAACGAATCGACATTCTCCATGGGCTGGACGGCTTCGGTCGCAGCGATGTCGACCCGCAGTACGGAGACGCAGGCTGGACCATTGTGCAAATGCGCCAGGCGATGCAAGTAGCACCGCATGACCTCTGCGGAATCGGCGGATGGCAAAGTGAACGAGAAGGTACTGCCGCGACTGGCATCGCTATCCAGGCTAATTTCTCCCAGGTTCGCCTCAACCAGTTCCTTGGCAATGCTCAGCCCCAGGCCGAAACCTTTGGTGCTGCTGCGTGTCGAATTGCTCAACTGCTCGAATCGTCGAAAGAGTGACTTCTGATCTTTCGTGGTAATGCCAGGGCCATTGTCAGTGATGCTGAATTCGACTCCCTTGGCGTTTGGTTGTCGGCGGCAGCTCAGTCTTACCTGGCCCGGCTGACCACAGAACTTGATGGCGTTCACCGTCAGGTTGATGAGTACACGACCGGCTTTTTCGGCATCGCAGTACAAGGTGGGCAAATCTTCTTCAATTTCCCACTCCAACTTGACGTTTCTGGTGGCCGCTTTTCGCTCAATCGCCGGCCTGACATATGCCATAATGTCGGTCGCCTGGCAGACCTTACGGTAGACGCCCAGCAGACCCGCTTCGAGTCGGCTGACATCCAGCATGTCATCTACCATTGTATTCAGATCGTCGGCTCGATCTTCAACGACGGTGAGCATCTTCCGTTGTTCGGTACTGATTTCACCAGCGACACCATCCTTGATGAGCGAGACGTATTCTTTGATAACCGTCAGCGGAGTTCGAAATTCGTGCGAGACATTATCCACGAATTTGTGTGCCGTGTTGTACAACTTCTTGAGCCGCAGATTCTTGCTTTTCAGTAGAGTTTGCGATTCAGCCACATGCTGTACCAACCTGTATCGCTCGGTGGCGTGATGAATCGAACGGACGAGGTTATCTGTCGTCAATCCGCTTTTGACCAGATAATCTTGCGCACCATTCTTCAGTGAGCGTAACGCCAATTCTTCATCATTCCGCTCGGCAATGATGACGATCGGCACAGGCAGCTTCAGGCTTTGAATTCGCGTCAGGCTTTCAAGCCCTTGCGTACCTGGCAGGCCTAAATCCAGCAGGACAACTTCAAAGCTGACCGCAGACAATGCGCTCTCGGCCTCTTCCAACGAGCCGACCGACACGACGACAAATTCTGCGCGACTCGATTCCACGAGCAATTTTTTGATAATTGCCACGTCTTCGAGGTCATCCTCGACTAGCAGTAAGTGCACGGTACTCGACATGACAAAATCTCCTGAAATGGGCATTGGTCCACTGCCGCCGAAAGTCGACCGCATTATGTGCTGCGGCACTCTACCTGGTTGTGAGACAGAATTCATCGCAGATCGAAGGGATAGACAACCGCTGGTTCGATTCCAATTCACTTCGCGCCACCGCCTTGAGGAGAAACTTAAAGTGCGTACCACCGCCCGGTGTTGATTCAACCCAGATCTGCCCGTTGTGGCGATCGATCACCTTTCTGCAAATGGTCAGGCCGATACCGGATCCATCGTACTTGTCACGGCTATTCAGTCGTTGGAAAGGCGCAAACACGCTTTGTGTAAACTCTGGCTGAATGCCGATTCCGTTGTCACAGACTCCAAGCAGCCAGTCGTCCCCGATCAGCTCGGCGGTCACTTGAATCATCGGTGCGCTGCCGGCGGTGAACTTCAATGCATTGCTTAGCAGGTTCTGATAAAGCTGGCAGAGGAGAGTCGAATTGCCCGTCACAACAGGAAGGGAGTCGCGCGAGATAACCGCATTCGATTGTTTGATCTGAGCAGCCAGACAGTCGATCGAGTCATCCACACAGGTGTTCAGGTCGACCAACCCCCATTCCAAATTCATGTTCTCCGCCTTGGAAAGCGCCAGCAGCGATTGAATCAGATTTTGCATCCGGCTGGCGGCATCCACAATAAAGCGAAAATCCTTACGGGCATCCTCGTTCAAGGCATCACCGATATTATTGTAAAGTTGCTCGGCAAAGTAATTCACCTTGCGCACCGGTTCCTGCAAGTCATGACTGGCAAAGTAGCTGAATTGAGCCAGGTCCTCATTGGTTCTCTCCAGCTGTTCTACCGCCTTGGTCAAAGATGACTGCACCAGTGCAAGCTGTCCATTTAGTAGTTCAAGTGCCGTCGCACGATTTCGCTCGATCGCGAACTGCAGGGACCGCGCCAGCAATTTTGGTTCGATTTCTTGCTTGAGCAGATAGTCTTGCACGCCATGCTGAAGTAGCTCGATAGCCAGGAGCTCATCCTCCCAGTCGGTCACGACGACGATCGGCACGGATGTTGCCATCACAGAAAGTGCCTCAAATGACTCCTTGCTTGTCGAATCCAGAAGTGAAAGCCCGACGATCGCTACGTCGGCCGTGCGTCGCGAAAGACCGTTGAGCGCTTCGGGCAGGTGCGAGACATGTTGTACGTGGTAGTGCGAGTTGGACACATCGGACAACGCACGCTTTAGCATCCGCACATCCGCAGGGTCACTCTCGACCAATAGGACTCTGCAGGGTCGACTTGCTGTCGCAAAAGTAATCATGTTGGCCTGGGTGTCACAATTTGGAAGGGTTATCGCGCCTGGCGGTAACAATTCGGGAAGCCCACTTTAGTGTCACGTTTCGAAACCATACCGGTCTCACTCTGCAAAATCGTAGTTTGCTCTTGTGGAGCAAAGGGCAGGATTTTCCCGCAATGGCGTAGGGAAATCCACTAGGAGTGGGTGTCGCCGCACACCGGCGAGGCATATGACGTAAGGTTTTTGTAGCGGGACGTGATCAACCTGTGTGTACAAAGGAGAACCAATCATGCATGGGCAAGGCTTGCTTTATCTACCGCGGATTCTATGCGTGGACGACGATCCGTGCATAGCAACCGCAATTGAATTGCGTTTGAGAAGTTACGAAGTCGAAGTACACAGTGCCTCCAATTGGCTCGATGGAGAATGGATGGCGATGGAGGAATTGCCCGACGTGATTATCACCGACATGCGCATGCCACACGGCGGGGGCGATACCCTGGTCGAGTGTTTAAAGGGGCGTGTTGCAACGGCCGAAATTCCGATCATTGCGCTGACAGGCAGGCCAAATCATGCAGCCAAACGTTGGATGCAAATCCTGGGAGTTCGTCATTACCTGCGAAAACCGTGTGAAATTGCAGCCTTGATGGCGGCACTTGAGGACTATATCGAGTTGCAGCCAGCTTGCGGCGTGTCTAACCATCTGGCATGAGAAATCGTCTCAAGAGCATTGAACACCTCTGTGTCATTTTTAACTTGTTTCTGTGAATATCGCTCTGGCGGTCATGTGGTTCAGCCACGACGCTCCGCGAATCGCCCGGGTACTGCACCAACCCCCAATCCTCCGCACTGCCGGGCCTGCAGCGAGATACAACGGAGCTCCAGTTCATCGCCGACTTTGCCGGCTGGTGAGAATGCAAGCCCGATTTGCGGTAACGCGCAGTGGACTAGGGAATTTTCTCACGAAAAGGAACCGGTTTGCGCTTGACGCAAGGCCGTTGGAGGGGGATACCTTAGGTAAGGGATTTCCGTACTCCCTGACCTGCTTCCAGCAAACGTCTGTCGGAGAGCCAAGGACAGACGGGTTCGGAACACAATCGGGGAGCACAAAACCATCGTACCATCAACGAACAATCAAAAAAGTTTGCCACTCGCTGCGGCGACGGTCTTCATTGTCGATGACGATGCAGAAGTACGAAGGGCCGTTTCGTTGCTGATTCGCTCGGTCGGCCTGGCCGACCACTCTTATGCCTCGGCACAGGAGTTTCTTAAGAACTACGATGCCACGGCTCCAGGTTGTCTGGTGCTGGATATTCGTATGCCGGGCATGAGTGGCCTGGAACTGCAAAAAGGGTCCAGCGTTGCCCGAGGGCTACCACCTATTATCTTTCTCACCGGTCACGGTGAAATTTCCACAGCGATTCAAGCGATCCGCGCTGGTGCGATCGATTTCCTTCAAAAGCCATTCAGTCCCCAGGTGTTGTTGGAGCGAATCCGCGAAGCGATCGAACTCGATCTTGAGAATCGTCGCAAATGCGTTCTTGCTGACGAACTTCAGGAACGAGTGATTCGCCTTACCGAGCGCGAGCGAGAGATCATGCAGTACCTTGCCCAAGGTATTTCAACCAAACGTATTGCCGGCAGCCTGGCTATCAGTCCAAAAACAGTGGACAACCATCGCGAAAGCATTCTGGAAAAGATGAACGTGGATAATACCACGCAACTGGCCCACCTGATTGCGATTCAATGAACGTCACGGCTTTCGCAAGCTACTAGACGGAAACATTGAGCGCAGGGTCATGCGGGAGTCATTGACGAGGCCGGGCGTTCTGCCCATGATCATTCGCAATGTATGTTTGAATCGAGTGGGGCCGAGTTTATCCGTTCTGGATCAAACCAGAGAGAGAGTGAATTTCCATGGAGAGTATTGACTGGCCTGCCGCCGTAGTTGCCCATGCGGACGATGCCATCATTGGCAAGAACCTCGCCGGGATCATCCAGTTCTGGAATCCGGCTGCGGAGAGTCTGTTCGGTTGGACCGCCGCAGAGACGATTGGACAGCATATCTCTATGATCTCATCTGCTGCTCAATCCACCGAATCGGAGATTATCACCGATTGGTTCGATTGCAATCAGCGACTCATGCAGTGCGAAGTTTCTCGAGTGCACCGCGACGGAACCGAACTTTGCGTCTTGCAATCGAACTCTCCGATCTGCGATCGACAAGGGGTAGTAGTTGGTGAGGTATCGATTGCTCATGGTGTCAACTCAAACGATCCGAGCAGCGACGGCGTCCGCCACGACTTCAATAACTCGCTGACCGCGATCAATATCTATAGCCACTTGCTTTCTAAATCGCTCGGCTCGGATGCTATGTCGCAAAAGCTGTTTAAGGATGTCATCAAGGCCATTGAGCGATTGGCGGAGATCACGCGACAGCAAATGGAACCAGGCAGTCGAGCCACTCCCACCGCGACGAATCTGTCGCAAATTGACGTGAACAGTGGCAACGGTCATTTGCATCCACCTCCTGACGGTCAGCAATCTGATTGACAGCGATTCAATGCAACGCTGATTGAGGCTGCCGGGTACGTGGACTGTGGCTGCTTGGAGTTAGTCCTCCAAATGAATGCGCTTGGCAACGTCAGCCAGAATTTGCAGCACCTGTAAAATATCGGCCGGCTTGACCAGGTGGAAAGCAAATCCAGCCGCTGTTGAGCGCTCTCGATCCCCCTGCCGACCATAGCCAGTCATGGCGATCAGCACGGCATCTTTCAGAATGGGCTGCTGACGCAACTGCACGGCGACTTCCAATCCGGTCAGCCCTGGCAGTCCAATATCCAGCAGCACGACATGAGGTCGATACTCCAGTGCCATTTCCACGACAGCCGTGCCCTCGAAGGCGGTGCGAACATCATGCCCGGCCACTTGCAC
>JAWXCH010000271.1:0-6083 GCA_034440595.1 Planctomycetota bacterium
AAACTGATTCTGGGTGCGATTGATGCGATTTCGCCAGGACAGCGACAATTGCCGTGGGGAGAGAAGACGATCGACTTCAGCCCGCCTTTTGCACGGCGGACCTACGACGAATTGTTCAGCGAAGCGACCGGGCTGGCGGCAGACGATGCCGAGGGGATTCGCAAGCTAGCTAACGAGATTGGCTTTGATACAGCCGGCAAACACCCGGACGTGGTGAAGAGCGAAGTCTTTGAAGAAAAGGTCGAGGACCAACTGGTCGGGCCGATCTTTGTCATTGACTACCCGGCCAGTATTTGTCCGCTGACGAAGCGCAAGCGAGACAACCCGGCGGTGGCCGAACGGTTTGAACTGTTTGTGCAGGAAATGGAACTGGCCAACGCTTACACCGAACTGAACGACCCTGACTTGCAAGAGAAGCTTTTCACGACGCAGCTTGCCGGTCAGAAAGAAGATGACTCGATGGCCAAGATGGACCACGACTTTATCCGCGCGTTACGGCACGGCATGCCACCAGCAGGCGGACTAGGGATCGGTATCGATCGCCTGGTCATGCTGCTGACCAATTCGCAGTCGATTCGCGATGTGGTGCTGTTCCCGCTGCTGCGGCATGTGGAATAGTTTGTGTCGGTTTTGAAGTTGCGCCTTTTGATTCACCGCAGAGGACGCAAAGAGCGCTAAGGACGCGCAGAGATTGGAGACAACCCCGTATTTCAATTCAATCTTTATCCTGTTCATCCTGTCTATCCTTGTTCAATAAATAGAATTAGAGAATGCGGAACAAACAAGGATGAACGGGATGGACTGGATGGGACCAAGCTTCTTCTCTGCGTGCTGCTCAGCGTCCTCTGCGGTAAAAGATTGAATTGTAGGATTAGACATTAGACTTAAAACTACACCTAGCCAAGGATGGCTTCCATGTATAAATACCTTCTCTGCTGGCGGTATCTTCGCACCCGGTACATCGCACTGGCATCGATCATCAGCGTCACGCTGGGCGTGGCGACTATGATCGTGGTCAACAGCGTCATGTCGGGCTTCACCACCGAAATGATGGACCGCATGCGCGGCATCATGTCGGACATGACCTTTGATGCTCAGAGCTTGGAGGGATTCGCCGATTCCGACTGGCATATGAATGAAATCCGTCGCGTGGCGGGGGATCAGATCGAAGGCCTCACGCCCACGGTCCATGTGCCGGCGATGCTGAGCTATAGCTTTCGCGGTCAAACGATCAACAAGCAAATTCTGCTGATCGGCATTGATGAGACCACGCACGCCAACGTCAGTGATTTTGCCAAGTACCTGCAGCACCCTGCCAATCGCAATCAACTTGGCTTTGCGCTGCATGAAGGAGGCTACGATACTGTTGACCATTTGGCACCCGATAATGCTGTACCGCGACCAGACCTGGAACATGCGGGCTGGGAGTACCGCCGCGTCCGGGCGCGAATCGATGCCGAGGAAGACAAACAAATCGAAGCCGCGCAGGCCAGAGCGCGTGCGGCACAGGGAAAAATCGACGCTGGCCCTGAAGACCCTTTTAGTAAGTCTCCGGACGCAAACAAAATCACTCCCTTCAATGCGGCCGAAAATCAACACACGGGCATTATTGTCGGCAAAGGCCTGATCTCGGCCTTCAAGGCGGACGAGAACACCGACAGGTTTTTGATCATCCCTGGCGACGATGCACAAATCACGGTCCCTAGTGCTGGCCGACAGCCGAAGGGAATTTCTGGGGCGTTCACCGTGGTCGATGTTTACGAAAGCAAAATGAGCGAATACGACTCCAGCTTTGTCTTCGTGCCACTCCGCAAGCTGCAAGAAATGCGCGGCATGATCGATCCTACCACCGATGTCGGCAATGTGACATCAATTCAAATCAAACTGAAGGAAGGCGCCGATCTGGATACTGTACGCGACAAGCTGAGAGCCGCATTCCCTTCCGGCCTGTTTCGCATTGATACCTGGCGCGACAAACAAAGCCCGCTGCTGGCCGCCGTGCAAATGGAAAAAGCGGTGCTGAACATTCTGTTGTTCTTGATCATCGCCGTGGCCGGGTTTGGAATTCTGGCGATCTTTTTCATGATCGTCGTCGAAAAGACGCGCGACATCGGCGTACTCAAGTCGCTCGGTGCATCGCGCCGCGGCATCATGGGAATTTTTCTCAGCTACGGGCTGTCCCTCGGCATGGTTGGTGCCGGAGCTGGTATGGTGCTGGGCCTGCTATTTGTGCACTACATCAACGAGATCCGAGACGTGCTGGAATGGGTCAGCGGTCAGAAGGTTTTCGATCCGTCGATTTATTACTTCTTCAAGATTCCGACGATGGTCGAACCGCTAACTGTTACTTGGGTGGTGCTTGGTGCATTAGCGATTGCCGTGCTGGCCAGTATTCTGCCGGCACAACGCGCCGCACGATTGCACCCGGTGGAAGCCCTAAGGCATGAGTAATGTAGTCCTCACGCTTAATGTAGTCCTCATGCTCCGCATGAGGAAGAAACAGAGTTTGACGTTGAATTGCTGCAAACCGCATTTAGAAATGTCGCACACACCTTTCCATCTCGCGGAGCGAGATGGCTACAACGACGGAGTAATACCGATGGCCACCAGCACCGATTTTGCCCGACCTGCCAATCGCGCAGCTCAAATCAGCGCCGCCTCGCAGCGCCCTTTAAACAGTCAGGTTCATCTGGCTGCGCGACAGATCCACAAGGTCTACCGCAAGTCATCGGTTGAGATTCCCGTCTTGCGTGGTGTCGACCTGCAGATCCACTGCGGCGAATTCCTGGCCATTGTCGGGCAGAGCGGTTCCGGCAAAAGTACGCTGTTGCATCTGCTCGGCACGCTCGACGCACCCACCTCTGGCGAAGTCCACTTTCTTGGGCACCGTATCGACAACCTGCCGGCGCATGCCCGTGATCGCCTAAGAAATGAAGAATTTGGCATGATTTTTCAGTTCTACCACCTGCTGCCAGAACTGAGCACGCTGGAAAATGTGCTGATGCCGTTGATGATTCAGCAGGGTTTTTGGAAATACTGGACCAATCGCGGCAAAAACGTCGCCGCCGCCAAGGAATTGCTCGAAAAGGTCGGCCTTTCGCATCGTTTGAAGCACCGCCCACGCGAACTGTCGGGGGGGGAAATGCAGCGTGCCGCCATTGCCAGAGCCTTGATTTCCAAACCGCAGGTCCTGCTGGCCGACGAACCGACCGGAAACCTGGATCAATCGACCGGGGCGGAAATTATGCAAATCTTGCGAACCTTGAACCGTACTGAGAACCTCTCTATTATCATGGTGACACACGATAACAGTATTGCTAGCCAGGCAGACCGTATTGTGCGGCTCGCCGCCGGCAAAGTGGAGGGGGTCGCGTAGACAGTCGCCTTTCGCTCCGCGAAAGAGCGATTTAGCTGGCGTAAAACGATTGCAAGCTCGAAGCGCCAGCGAGGCGCAGCGCGTTTGACGTGTTTCCTCGCTAGCGCGTCGGGTTAAACTAACATAGCCGCTTCATTAATCCGAAGCCAGTTTTGAAGTTGCGCCTAATAATTTTACCGCAGAGAACGCCAAGAGCGCCAAGGACGCGCAGAGATTGGAGACAATCCCGCATTTCAATTCAACCTTTATCCTGTTCATCCTGTCTATCCTTGTTCAATAAATAGATGCGGAAGAACCACGGATGAACGGGATGGACTGAATAGGAGGCAAGCTTCAACTCTGCGTTCTGCTCTGTGTCCTCTGCGGTAAAAGTAGTAATAGCAATTCCACAGCTTGCCATCGCGCCGGCGACACTGTGAATTGCACCAAAAACTCGTACAGTATTCATGCAGGGAAGTCCCTGCTTATTTTGTTCACCGATAATTCTCATGTCCACCAAAGAAGCCAAACCACTTCAGATTTACATCTCGGGCACGCTCTACAACAAAGAAGACGCCAAGATCAGCGTGTACGATCATGGCCTGTTGTATGGCGATGGCGTCTTTGAAGGCATGCGCAGCTACGGGGGCAAGGTCTTTCGCCTGGAGCAGCATCTGGAGCGGCTCTGGTACTCGGCCAAGGCAATCTGGCTCGAGATACCGATGACTCGCCCGACGATGGCCAAGGCGGTCAACGACACGCTGGCCGCCAACGGCATCACCGATGGCTACATTCGCCTGATCGTCACGCGCGGAGCCGGCAGCCTCGGGCTGGACCCCAACCGCACCAGCCACCCGCAGGTGATCGTCATCACCGACCACATTGCGCTCTATCCAGAGGATTTTTATCAGAACGGGCTGGAGATCATTACCGCCAGCACGATGCGGAATCACCCGGCGGCAGTCAGCCCACGCATCAAGTCGCTGAACTACCTGAACAACATTCTGGCCAAGATCGAGGGCCTGCAAGCGGGTTGCATCGAAGCCCTGATGCTGAATCACAAGGGGGAGATTTCAGAGTGTACTGGTGACAATATCTTTCTGGTGCGGAAGAACGAAGTGCTGACCCCGTCGACCGATGCGGGCATTTTGGAAGGTGTCACCCGCGACGCGATTATGGAACTAGCCGCCAAGGCTGGCTACAAAGTCCGCGAACTGGCCCTCACGCGGCACGATGTCTACATTGCCGATGAGGTTTTCTTGACCGGCTCGGCCGCCGAGGTCATTCCGGTGGTCAAAGTCGACCGCCGCACAATTGGCCAGGGAACCCCTGGCCCAGTCACCAAAGACCTCATGGAACGCTTCCGCCGGCTAACACGGGGGTAGTAACGTAGGGTACGTGCAACGCGCCACGCACTCCGTTTGAGCTTGCACATGCCTTCGCATCGACTTCTGCGAAGAGGCTGCAGACTAATTGCTCGGCGCGTGGAACGTACCAGGAACAATGCAAGGCGTCGCGTATCGCAACCTCTATCCCGTTCATCCAGTGTATCCTTGTTCATATTTTTTGAATTGAACAAGGATGAACAGGATTTACAGGATGGGAATGATTTAAATCCTTTGCGCTTCTTCGCGATCTTTACGGTGAAAAACGATCTGCAAAAGCGGCTTGACCATCCCCCTTTGCGACTTCGCGCCTTGGCGTGCATTCTTCGTCTTAAAGAGGTAAGAGTTCGCGCAATGACGCTAAGGCGCAAAGGTATTTGCGACTGGCCTCACGGTTCGGCACGAACGTGACTTACTTCTCTTCAGCAAAGTTAATCAAAAAATCATCCAGACTCTTCTGCTCTGACTGTTGCTTGGATTGAAACTTTTTGAATTCCTCGCGTAGGGTGTCAACTTTGGTTTCCTGCTCGCCAAGCTTCTTCACATAGCGGTTGTACAGTTCGCTGTTGCGGTCGAGTTGGTTCATGTTTTGGCGAATGCGGTTTTGCTCCTGATCGATCGCCTGAATCTGCTGCTGCTTGTTGCCTTGCTGCTGGGCAAGCTGCTGGATCTCTTGCTTGCGAGCGATAACCTCTTGCAGTGCTTTCTTCGTTTCGTCGCTGATGACCTTGCTGTTGATATACGTCAGGATCATCTGGTCATTGATATTGGAAACGGCAATTTGCTGGTCCATCATCAACTCTTCCTTGACCGCCAGTGTCTCCGCCTTGCCCGGCTTGGCCTGAACGGCAAAGCGATACAGGTCGCGAGTCTTTTCAGCAGGCTCCTGCGGTGTGATCAGCTTCCATTGGCTTTCCAACGGGTACTCGATCAGCACTTTCTTCTCGCGATCACCAGAGTTCTTAATTGTGTAGTTCTGCTCGCGGGTGTACTTCCGGCTGGTGTGCAGTACGCCTTTAATTAGCTTGACGCTGACCAACTGCTCCGGGTGCTGCTTGGTCTCTGGCGCCACTTCCGTATCCAGGTCCATCGCGTAGCTGACCAGTCGTTCGCTACCCGGTGGCAGGTCTTCAATCCGTGCATCTCCAGCGTACACGTTGCCATCAAACACGGTGATCGGACCTTGCATCAGATGCAGCTTGGTGGCGTTCTTGAGCTTCAAGCCGTTCAACGGGTGCTTGGCATGCACGCGCTGGTTATAGATCGAAAGCTTCTCCCCTTCGACCTTTTCATTCACAATCGGCAACATCGCCGACTGCTGCCGATTGAGTTTTACCGGGGTG
>JAWXCH010000272.1:0-5222 GCA_034440595.1 Planctomycetota bacterium
CCAGAATACTGTGCAGGCGTTGGCACTCGCGCTGGACAATGTGGATTTTCTTGACAGCGCGGCGATCGCGCGGGGTGACCGCATCGGCAAAATCCTCGGCCAGCAGCTCCATCGACAGATTGATGGTCGACAATGGGTTCTTAATCTCGTGCGCCAGTCCGCCGGCCAACGCCGCGATCTCGTTGTACTGGTCAACCAGCCGCTGGTTTTCATCCTCAGTCGGTGATTGAAGCGGCTCGCCAGTATTCATACCAAACCAGTTTGCAAACGTAAGCATGAACCGTGGGCTAGCGCCCAACGGCTGATAGCGTTATCAGCCGAAACGCGCTAGCGTCCGGTTACCTTAGAATCCGCGTGGTCGCAAAATTTCCTACCAACTTTCGTGACGCTGACATGAAAGTAGCACTAACAAAAAAACGCCCGATCGGCCCGGCATCCCGGGGATCGGGCGTTTATAGTTTCTCGTAATTTCACGGCTATGCCTAACCGCAATTAAGCACTGGCACCTTCGCCAGCGCCAACAGCAGCACCCACACCGGTCGTTTCGGCCATTTCGCGAAGCGCAACCTTGCGGCTCAGCTTGATGCGATCCTGATCATCAATGGCGATGACCTTAACGTGCAGGTAGTCACCTACCTTGCAGACATCGTGTACGTTCTTGATGTAATCTTCGGCCAGTTCGCTGATGTGACATAGCCCATCACGTCCGGCGACCACTTCAACAAAGGCACCAAAGTCCTTGACGCTGGTGACACGGCCTTCGTAGATCTTGCCGATCTGAACCGATGCGGTCAGAGCTTCAACACGTGCCATGGCGGCTTTGGCACCGGCCATGTCGTTGCTGGCGACCACGACGGTTCCGTCGTCGTCGACTTCGATCACAGCACCGGTCGACTCTTGGATTCCGCGAATGGTCTTGCCTCCAGGACCGATCAATGCACCGATCTTTTCGGGATCGATCTTGGTCCGCAGTAGGCGAGGAGCATACTGCGAAATATCCGCACGTGGTCGTGAGATAGCAGTCAGCATCTTACGCAAAATCTCAATTCGTGCCTCACGGGCCTGAGTCAGTGTGCCACGGATGATCTTTTCGCTGATCCCGGCAATCTTCAAGTCGAGCTGAATGCCAGTGATGCCGTTTTGCGTTCCGGCAATCTTGAAATCCATGTCGCCAAAGTGATCTTCGTCACCGAGGATATCGGTCAAGAGCACAAAGTTGTCCTCCGACTGCTTCACCAGACCGATCGAGATACCGGCGACTGGGTTACTAATCGGCACGCCAGCGGCCATCAGGCCAAGGGTCGCACCGCAGACGCTGGCCATTGAGCTGGAGCCGTTCGACTCCAGAATGTCCGAAATCACGCGGATCGTGTACGGGAATTCTTCTGGCCCAGGAAGCACGGGCTTCACGCTCCGTTCGGCCAACATTCCGTGGCCAATCTCGCGACGGCCCGGACCACGAATCGGCTTGGTTTCACCGACCGAGAACGGTGGGAAGTTGTAGTCCAGCATGAACTTCTTGGAGTACTCTTCAATCAGCCCATCGACACGTTGTTCATCGCGTGAGGTACCCAGGGCGACGGTGATCAGAGCCTGCGTCTCGCCACGTTGGAACAATGCCGAACCGTGAACGCGTGGCAACAGATCGACCGCACATTCCAATTCGCGAAGCGATTTATTGTCGCGACCATCGGCACGCTTGCCGGCCAGGATCAGATCGCGAACCACCAGCTCTTCCAGATTGTGCCACGAGGTGCTGAACGCCGCAGCACTAATCGCACCCTCAGCAGTTGGATCGGGAATCAGTTCGGCCGCAGCACGAACTTTCAGTTCCTTGACCGCGGTGGCGCGATTGAGCTTCCCTTCCAGCGTCTTGGCCGTTGTCAATTCCTGGTAGTACTGATTCTTCAGGCGATCAAATACGCCGTCCGAAGGAGAAGCCTCATAAGGCTTCCGCTCGATACCGCACTTTTTCACGAACTCAAGTTGCAAGTCGCAGATCTCGCGAACAATGCGGTGAGCTTCCATCAGCGCTTCGGCCATCCGCTCTTCTGGCATCTCACGGGCAAAGCCCTCAATCATCAAAACCGCGTCCTGACTACCAGAGAGGATCAAATCCAGATCACTCTCTTCGAGCTGATCATGCGTTGGAAACGCGACAAACTGACCGTCAATATGGCCCAGACGAACCGAAGCGATTGGCCCTTGGAACGGCAGCGAAGTGAGGCAAAGTGCCGCCGAAGCGCCATTCATAGCCATCACGTCCGGATCATTCTGTCGATCGCTCGACAGAACAACCGCCTGAATCTGAACTTCGTTAATGAAGCCCGCCGGAAACAACGGCCGAATCGGGCGATCCATCAGGCGGCTGGTCAGAGTCTCTTTCGTGGTCGGGCGAGTTTCCCGCTTCAAGAACCCACCAGGAAATTTACCGGCCGCAGCGGTTCGCTCGCGATAGTCGCAGGTCAGCGGAAAGAAATCCGTTCCTGGACGAGGTGTTCCGGTCGTGGCAGCGACCAGCACCGTCGTTTCTCCGTATTGCACAAACACACTGCCAGCGGCTTGTTTGGCTAGATAGCCGGTTTCGATCGATAATGTTTGACTACCAATTTGCTTTTCTACACGTACTTTCAATGTTTCATTCCTACTTTTTAATGCCTACATTCATTCTTCTAATAATTCTTGTTCTGTCTTGCCCTGCCCAATCTTTTCTGTCTTGTTCCCGTGCGCGATTTGCGGTGTAACTTGCCGATGATCACGGTTCTATCGAACGGTCGCGCTCGCGAGACCAGTATCTGCCTGTCGCAGCATGTGCATCTCAGTAGAGTTCGCGACTAAACGCAACTCCCCACTCCGCCGACCAATGCCGCAATCGCTCTGCGCGACTACTTGCGGATATCTAACTTGCGGATGATGTCCAGGTAGCGTTGCGGATCGACTCGCTTGAGATAATCCAGCAATCGCCGACGGCGTCCGACCATGGCCAACAGACCACGTCGACTGGCAAAATCCTTTTTGTGCGTCCGCATGTGTTCGGTCAATTCGGTGACCCGCGTGGTCAGCACCGCAATTTGCACTTCCGGAGAGCCGGTATCCGCATCACTCCGACGATATTCCCCAATCAACTCTTGCTTACGCTCTTTTGTAACAGACATCGATTTCTACTTTCCTTCGCGTACGCCAGCCTGCGCTCGACCGCCTAAAGTCCCTTCTAAACACGACAGAGAATGCTCGAAAACTGCTCAAGGGATCCCCTCAAACAGTTTGCCGACTTCCCCAGGTTCTAGAAAGGTACCGGCTCACTGCCAGGGTACCGTGCCATACAATTGGATTATGTCGAGAATTTCAAGACCCTAGTGTAACGTTCTCAAGCCCGTTTGCAACCGCAAACCGGCCCTCTACACTGACCGAAAAGAGTGCCGCTGGCAGGATTTAACGCTCAGGCAGTTACTTCCTGCAATGCATCAAAGCAACGAACGAGTCAGAAACCGCTTGTTTCTGACTCGGTCGGCTAGGTTTTTCTGCGGTATCGAGAGCCAAGGAACCAACATTTGGTTCAATCACACGGCTCATTCATCACGCGGGCTTCTCATTCTTCGGAATCTTGCGAACCACGTTCCAGGCCAAGCCAACCTTTTCCAAGGCACAAATCGCCCAGTAGGTGATGTCCACTTCCCACCACTTATGGCCATGTTTGGCCATGCGCTGGTAAGCGTGGTGATTGTTATGCCACCCTTCGCCAAAGGCCAATAGCCCGACCCACCACAGGTTGGTGCTGTCGTCCGAGGTTTCGTAGTTCTTGTAGCCCCACAGGTGCGTCGCCGAATTCACAAACCAGGTGACATGCAGCACAAACACGGTTCGCAGGAATACTCCCCAAAAGACTAGCGACCAGGCGACATCGGTGCCCCAAAGGGCCTGCCCGGCAAAAAACAGCGCCACGCCAAATACCCAGTGCCAGACCAGAAACGTCTTGTGCAAAAAGACCATCATCGGGTCCTTCGCCAAGTCCGGGGCGTACCGCGCCGTCAAATCCGCATGCCACTTGGCACCGTGATTCGGCATGAACCACAGCATATGCGACCACAATCCGCCGTCGCGCGGCGAGTGCGGGTCACCATCCTTATCACTATGTGCATGGTGTTTGCGGTGATTGCCAACCCAGGTGATGGCCGAGCCTTCTCCGGACATGCCACCTAACCAGGCAAAAAACCAGCGAATTGGCCGATAGGTCTGAAAGCTGCCGTGTGTGAGCAACCGGTGATACCCCATGCAAACACCCAGGCTGCCAGTCACCCACGAAAGCAAGGCAAAGGTGAGAATCCCCTGCCAGGAGATAAAGTAAAGCGCGCCAAGCGCGCCAATATGCACAAATGCAATCCAGATTACGATCGGCCAGTCTTTGCCACGTGCCCAAGGATTCTTGTGGTCATAGCCGTCTTCGCCTGGAAGATCCTCGCCATGCTCTGGCGCCAGCAGTGCTTCAGAGGCTAGGCCGGTATCACTTTCGTCAGCGGCACGGCGCAGGCTTTTTGAATCTGACCGTTTCTTCTTGCGTTTCGGGGGGGCCAGAATCGCTGATCGCGGTCCTAATCCGATCGGTGAGGGGCGGTCGTGCGAAGAAGAGCGACCGCTTCCCGCTTGCTTATCGTTTTCAAAAGAGCCTGCTGCGTCAAACGCATCAATTGTGGCCATCGATCTCAATCTCCTGTATATGGACAGAATTGCTACTGTCCAGCGTCCCTGATTTCCATTCAAAAACAGTCAAACTCCGCTCGCAACTTGCTCAGAGAGGTTGCTGGTACACCAGTACCCCCGCTACGTATTAAGTTCGTCTGAATTCTAGGGACTTGGCGAGAAATCTGTGTCATCACCGCGCACGGAGATTGTAAAAGTAGCGTAAAACCCTTTTGTGCTATCGCTTTATGTGACAACTACTGCTCCCGGAGAGGGGGAGCAACCGTCGCAATCGTTTCGCGGCACAGAGAACTGGCAGAAATCGGCTCCCTTTACTGACCGCCAAAAAGTGCGATTATTTGGCCGTTTTGATCAATCCCGCCCAACTCGGTATTCTGTTACCTTGTTGGTTCAGGTCGTTTTCCTTCTTTAGCCGAAAAGGTTGTTCCAGAACGGGCGGATTTCCAGTCAAATTGGCTCCCTTCACTGCCTCAGCCTTCGAAGAATTCCCTCAGTTCTGCTCCCGCATGTCCACACCATACACC
>JAWXCH010000273.1:0-3013 GCA_034440595.1 Planctomycetota bacterium
GCCTGAGATTGTTGCTGCGGAAATCGGCGAACGAAGCAATACGAAAACCGTCATCGTGCATTCCGATCTTTCCAAGTTCTACGACCGGGTTCGTCCGGCGATGCTGCACGCGAAGCTGAAGGCTCACATCACGAAGGAGGAATTGCCATTCTTCAATTTCGCAAGGAAGGTATTGAACTGGAAATGGGATGAGCGAGACGACGAAGCGGCTTGCGGCATGACCGATGTCGCGGACTTCAGTTCAATAGCGCTTCCGCAAGGACTAGTGTCCTCTGGATTCTTTGCAAACATCGTCCTGCTGGACTTTGACGATGCGATGCGTGCCGCATTCAACTCCAAGATCGCGAAGGGAGTAGTCTTGCGTGACGTCGCCCGCTATGTCGATGACCTTCGTTTCGTGATCGAGGTTCCAAATGCCACCGATTTGAAGGACGTGGAATCTGTATGTCACGCATGGGTCGAGCAAACACTTCAAGTAACAGCACCGGGGCTAACGGCAAACGGCGACAAAACGCGCGCCGTCGCGGTGCATGACTCGCAACGTGTCATGGTGTTCCAAAGCCGCAGAATGCGTCGCATCCAGGAAACCGTTTCGGGAGGATTCGACGCCAATGGTGGAACACAGCTACTGGCTGCGTTGGAGGGACTCTTCAACACGATCGGACAGTTTATCGAAACGGACGAGAACGGAACACGCTGGCCTTTGAAGGCAGTGCCCGACGTTCGGGACGAGACGGTAGCTCGATTTGTTGCCGGCAGGTATCGGTCCACCTTTCGCTCGCTTCGCCCCCTCTTGGAAGATGAGATTGTCCGATCATCCGAATCAGACACCCTCGACGATGATCAACCACTTGACGCGAGGGCAGCGATCCTTACCAAGGACGAATTAGATCGCCAATCACAGGCGTTCGGTCTGCGGCTCATCGAAGAGTGGATTCGCAATCCGGGCAATGTCCGGTTGCTTCGCGTGGGCCTCGATCTCTTTCCGGATTCTTCGGTGTTGGAATCGGTGATCGGTTTGCTGAAGCCGATAATGACATCATCTTCAAATGAACGAGGGATTCGATCCGTCGCGGAGTATTGTCTCGCGGAGCTATTCCGTGCGGCGGCAACCGAAACCGGCCTTGTTCCCGATCGGGAGCTTCTACCAGGTGGCATCGACATCGAGCAGTATCAAGACGTGTTGCGCGACTACGCTCGGGAGTTGATGGCCGATCATTGGGATTCGCTGTCGTGGTTTTGTCAGCAGCAGATCCTGCTGTTTGTGGCTGCTTCGTCACCAGTTGGAATCGACGTTCAAATGGCCCGTACGGCACCGGAGACTGCGGCATACGCCACCATGTTGGCGTTTCTTCAGGGGCAGTCGGAAGCTGATTTGGACCGGTGGACGGCCAACACCGTACTCGCCCGCCAGTCTTACCTCGACGCAGAGTCGGCAGCTCGCTTGATTGTCCCTCAACTTACGAGTGAGCGAATTGCCAGGCTTGCAGAACTCGCGCCAGCCGTCGCTGAAGAACTCTTGGTTGCGAACAGTCGCTTGCGACGATTGGCCGACAAATCTGTCCTCAACCGATTGAGCCTGCCACAGCGTCAGCCATCCGCGAACGCGACAGAATCAGTCTTGCCGTTGGTGAGCGAATCGCGTCGTTGGAATTGTCGCCTTAGAGATGAACTAAGCCTGATTAGGTTCGCGCTCGAATGGCTTGAGCAACGAGACGGGGCTGGGCAAGGGCTTTCGCCAGCAATGATGAAAGTGTCATTTGCTGCCGACGTCACCCGCCGAGTTGCATTTGACACCCCCCTTAGAAACTCGCTATTTGAGGCTCCTGACTGGTGTCCGGCCAATGATAAATGGCGATACGAACTCGGATTCGTGCTGCGTTTCATCATCACTGGACAATCTGATCCAACCGAGACTCTTCGGCACCCATCCTGGCGCGAGCATGAGCACTGTTATCGTCCACCGTCGTGGCATTGGAAAGTTCGCCGGTATTCCTTGTTCAATGGTCGCGACAGGCTGGGTCCCGAATGGCTGCCGCTTTCAAGCTGGATGGAATCATTCTTGACTGCACTGTTGCATTGGCCTGGGGCTGTGTTGCCGCAGAGGCCATTTCACAAGAAGCTACGCACGATTTCGCAAGCAAAAGCGCTTTGCGAGGTTCGCGTGGAGGAACTTGAGTCAATGCAAGGAGAAGCAACGGGACTGTTGATGCTGCCGGTAACACCACGGTCAACTTGGAATCACCAGGCGAATGCGACGAAACCGCTTCGCGTGTGCAACGCACAGCTTGCAGTGCCAGAGTTTCGAAATGGCCGCGCAACCAAAGCATTTGGTCCTCACGATCCGGAATTCAATGCTCCAGCCACTCGCCACCATTATCGGAGGCACCTTACCGCCATGCTCGCAGGCGTCGATCAGATGCTGCGTGTGCGGGCAACGCATCGTCAGGACGCCGGACTCGATTTCCTGCTACTTCCCGAACTTGCTGTGCATCCTGACGATGTTCGCTCCAGATTGCTCCCTTTTGTTCGCAAACACCGCTGTTGGGTCTTTGCTGGTCTCACTTATCATCGCTGCCATACGGATGGACCATTGGTCAACTCTGGTTTATGGATCGTGCCTGAGAGCAGCCCATCCAGTGGGGTCTCCTACCGATTTTATGAGCAGGGAAAGCAGCACTTGGCACCCGAAGAAGAGGCCGTGCTTTCCGGCGTTGTACAAGGTCATCGGCCATGCCAATGGCTGCTGCGGTGGAAATGGTCGTCCAACAAATCGAATCGCCCTCTGATCCTGTCTGGATCTATCTGCTACGACGCGACCGATCTTGCATTGGCCGCTGATCTTAAGAAACGGTCAGACATTTACGCGATTTCGGCTTTGAACCGAGATGTCGGCACATTCGACCGGATGACCGATGCACTTCACTACCACATGTATCAGATGGTGGTCCTTGCCAATCATGCGCATTTCGGCGGAAGCAACGCCTACGTTCCGTATCGAGAACAATTTCAC
>JAWXCH010000274.1:0-9743 GCA_034440595.1 Planctomycetota bacterium
CCACAAACTGCAGGATGTTAAGAACGCTTTGGATGAACTAGGCGTGCATGGGATGACAGTCACCGAAGTTCGCGGTTTTGGTCGCCAAAAGGGTCACACCGAGTTGTATCGCGGTACCGAGTATGCCGTCGATTTCGTTCCTAAGGTGAAGGTCGAAATCGCGGTTTCCACCGCGCATTACCGTGAGACGTTGGAAACCATTATGCGTACCGCGCAGACCGGCCAGATCGGTGACGGCAAAATCTTTGTCACTGAACTGGTGAGTGTGCTGCGGATTCGTACCGGCGAACTGGACGAAAAAGCGATTTAGTCCCTTTGCCAACCACCTATCTTCCTGCCACCATGCGGGTAACTCACCGCTAAAAGTATTCCACTTTCTCGCTTCCCTGGCAGTTGCATGACAAGTCTCTCCTTCCGACCTAGCGTACTTCGTGCCAAGCAGCGGCTGGCCGAGGGGAGAGAGCAACTGATGCTGCAACATCAGTCCGGCTCGCCAGGAATCCAAGTTTGCGCCTGCTTGACCGATTTACTGGATGCCGTGGTGCTGGATATCTATAACTCGGCGCTGGATGATCTGGCACCCGCCGCAGACAATCCACTGCGCACCGATGTGACCTTGGTCGCGCATGGTGGATATGGCCGCCGCGATGTGGCCCCGTTTTCCGATGTCGATTTGATGATTTTGTACAACCGTCGATCGAGTCGTGCAGTAACCGAGCTAGCGCGACGGATGATGCACGATCTGTACGATGTTGGCCTGGCGCTAGGCCAAAGCGTCCGTTCGATTGACGAGGCGTGCAAGCTGGCTCTGAAGGACGCTACAATTTATACGTCGCTAGTTGAGTCTCGTTGCCTGGCCGGTAGCGACGAACTTTTCAATAAATTCACACGCAAATTTCTTCGCCAGTCGAAGCGTTATTGGCGAAGTATTGTCGGTGCCATCCAGCGCGCTCGGCAAAAAGAGCGGACCGAGTTTGGCGAGACGGTTTATTTACTCGAGCCAAACGTCAAGCGGACGCGCGGGGGGCTGCGCGACATTCAACTCTTGCGCTGGGTCGGCATGGCTCGCTATGGTCAGGCCGACCCCGAGGCCTTGCGCTTAATGGGAGTGCTTCCCAAAGAGGACCAGATGTCGCTGCGGCATGCGCTGGAATTTATTCTGCGCGTGCGAAACGAACTGCATTTTCACTATGGCAAGTCGCACGATGTGTTGGATCGTGCCGAGCAGGTCCGCCTGGCCGCGACTTTTGGTTACCAGGGAACCGAAAGCCTGCTACCGGTTGAACAGTTCATGCGCGAGTACTTTCGCCACACCAGCCACGTTCGCCAGATTACCGCGCGATTTCTGGAGGATGCACGCCCGTGGAGCCGGCTGAACGAGTTTTTGGCCCCGCTTTTCAGTCATCGAATTGAGGACGATTTTCGCGTTGGCCCGCACCGCATTGCCGCCACGCGAACGGGACTGGCCAAGATCCGGGGGGATCTGGCGCAGATCCTGCGTCTGGCTGATCTGTCGAACATTTACGACAAGCGGATCGCGCCGAGCACTTGGAAAGCAGTTTACGAGGCGGCACCGCGATTGCCCAACGAGGTCTCCGCCGAGGCGGCCGAGCGGTTCTTGTCATTGCTATCGCAGCGACTGGTTCTGGGAGAGCTGTTGCACAATTTGCACGAACTAGGTGTGCTGGAAAAAATCCTGCCGGACTTTGCTCATGCGCGCTGCCTGCTGCAGTTCAACGAATACCATAAGTACACCGTGGATGAACATTGCATTCGCGCGGTCGAATGTACCACCGAATTTGCCAATCATTCTGGTCATTTAGGCGCGGTTTATCGAAACATCAAGCAGAAGCGGACCTTGCATTTGGCGCTGTTGATCCACGACCTGGGCAAGGGATACGTCGAGGATCATAGCGAGGTGGGCGCACGAATCGCCATTGAGACGGGCTATCGCCTACGATTACCAGACCGTGAAATCGAAACGTTGCGGTTTCTGGTACACAAACACCTCGTCATGTCGCACCTGGCATTTCGCCGTGATACGAGTGACGATCAGGTCATTTTGCGCTTTGCCGTCGAAGTCGGCTCGCCTGACGTGCTGAGCATGCTGTTTGTGCTGACCTGTGCTGATCTGGCGGCTGTCGGGCCAGGTGTTTTGAACGATTGGAAGGTCGAGGTTCTGACCGATCTTTACCAGCGGACGATGCAGCATCTAACGGGTGACTCGCCGACATCGGCTACTGAAAGACGTCGCAGCGAAGTGCGCCAGTTGGCGGCTACAGGGGGATCCTCGGCCGACTGGCTCAATCGCATGATCGATGCCCTACCTAGTAGTTACCTCCACAGCGCTGCATCGGAGCGGATTGCCGACGATTTACGAAAGCTGGTTGACCTGAAGGCAGGTGAGATCCGCACTTGGTGCAGCTATTTGCCGGAGACGCAAACTGTGGAATACACGGTTGCAACCTATGAGGGAATTGCGCCCGGCGTGTTTCATAAACTGACTGGTGGACTGTCCAGCCAGGGTTTGCAGATTCTGTCCGCCGATATTAACACGTTGCACGAAGGCTTGATTCTGGACCGATTTGTCGTACTCGATCCGGATTACGCGGGGGAGCCGCCGCCCGATCGCCTGGAAGATGTTTGTGAATCACTACGCCGCGCACTCACCGACAACCAACCGCCGGCTTTTCGGCGCATCTGGGGAAAGACGGTCCTGACCGATCAACCGGCGATTCCAAGATTGCCGACGCGGGTGCGCATCGACAACCACACGTCGGATCAATACACAATTCTCGATATTTTTGCCGCCGATCAGATGGGGCTGTTGTACTTGATCACCAAGACGCTGTTCGAGTTGGGACTGTCAGTCTCGCTGGCCAAAATCGGCACGTATCTCGATCAAATTGTCGACGTGTTCTATGTGACGGATCGAAATGGTGGAAAGATCAAAGACGAAGCGCAACTCCACCAAATTTGCCAGACACTGCTCGACCAGATCGAAAACCATCAGGTTTCAAACGTCGAAGTCGGATAGCAATCCAGCCATTCTACTTTTCCACGCTCATAGCGAGCATTGCTTTACGCCATTTCGGCTCAAACTCGGCCAGCGGCATCCCGACCAGCTTTTCGAAACGCGCAACTGAACTAAACGACGGATCACGTTGGAAGTATTCCGTGAGCGCTCGCAGCGTGAGTTTCGGTTCTTGAACGGCCAGATAGTAGGCCAGTCCCCAGGAGTAGAGATAGTATCGCTGCGAGGCCTCGGCTGAATTGGAATGCGCGACCAGAAACGCATCACTTCGTGCGGCAAGCAGTTCCTCCAGTGGCAACCGCGGCTGTTTTTGCAGATCATCTTGCAAGCGGCGCAACCGCTGCTTGTCAGGGCTATCCAACCGCAGCGTGCCGACCTCCAGGATTCCATCTTCGAAGACTTGAGCCAGTCCCTCATTTAGCCAACGAGGTATATCGTACTGCTTGCTCGGAAAGACAAAGTTCCCCAGATAGGCATGAAAGGCCTCGTGACCTAGTCGCGCGAACATTTCGCGCGTTACGCGGTCGAACTGTGCGGTGTTTTCCCGTTCCAGGATTGCCAGCTTGCGATTCACTGCACTCAACTCCTGCTCCCACTGCCGCTGTGCAGCCTGCACAGTGGCTTTTCGTTCCGTCGCAGATACGCCTGCCGCTTCCAGCTCTTTGACCAAATGCTGCATTCTGCGAGGCGCTTCGGCACTGAGCTGAGCGTACTTCTTGCGGATCTGTTGGTTCTTATTCCGTACTTCTTTCAATTGGCGTGCGAACTCCGACAGCTCGCTGCCGGCAATCAGCACGTTCTGCGTGGCATTGAAAATCGCCGGATTAGAGATTCGCAGATCCTGACGCTGCAATTGCTGCTGATACTGCTGCATGGAGCCAAAAAGCTGGATGCGTAGCGGGGCTACCGGTTTAACGCGAACCGGCAGCAGTTCGCCGTAAGCCGAAAATGCCTGCTCCATCCGCAGGATCGCACGCCGCGTCATCTCTTCGTCGGTCCAACTTTCTAGCTTGAACCAGGGGCCTTGCTCGTAGATCCAAGACGGTCCCTCGGCATTGGAACCAGCGACAAGGGCCAGCCCGGCGAGCGACTGCGAATCATCGGCTTCGCGATTGCGGAATTTTGCAATCCGTTGCGCAAGTTGTGTCTTTTCCGCCGCGCTCAATTCCTCAATGCGCTGGACCTGCGAACGAGGGAATCTGCGCACCACTAAAAACATCGGGCGACCCTTAGGGCGGCGCACTTCGACCAAAACGACGGACTCATCGTCGGCCGTGCGGAGAATTCCGCTCAAGCGCCGGCCATCATGGAGGACAACATGCTCCAAAGACCACTGAGCCGCACTATTCAGGTCCAGGTCATCCGTGTCTTTGGTCGACGCAGGAAGCGCTGCCGAAGTCGCCGGCGAGGAGACTTGCGCGAAGATGGTATCTTCCAATCTCAAGCTACCGGGTATCACACCAATCAGCAGCACTAGAACGACAAGTAACCGAACCGGACGTGTCATTTGGTCTCGATGCCGGAAGAAAAGAGGGCTGGCGCAGTCACCGGTGCCCGGCAGTTCACCTTCGCACGGGCAGCACCGCTTGTCAACCAATCTGGCCAGTCCCCTCACTCTCAACTGGCTTCGTGCCTGCGTCAACTGGCCGCTTCATTGTTCGTGTCGCCACTCGAGAAAATTCGTCCGGTGAACTGACACCCGATGCGAAAGCCAGGTAGTTTTCCTGAATAGGAATGCGACCGATGAAGGATCTGAGCGGTAAAGAAGTTGAAGGGAACTGCACCTAGGGCAACGATCAAGCCATCGTAGTCAGGGCGGTCGGTGGTGAAGTACGAGAACCCCCCTGCCGAGAGATCCTGGCACAGCACCTGATGAAACTCGGCCTGATTCGGCATGCGCCGACCATCGTAGGGGGCAATCAACTGAAGGAAGTTAAAGCTCTGTCGCTGCTTACCTCGCTGTTCAGCGGAAGCCGCGTTTTCGTTACCCCGCAACTGCTCTTCAATCAGACTATGCACGAACATATAAAACTCCGTATCGCTCGCTTTGGTGGCCTCTAGTTGCACAGCATGCCCAATCATTAAAAATTTGCCCCCAACGCAAAAATTAGATTGCGACACCTTCACCACCGCGGTTCGCGCAATGCCCCTGCTTAATCGATACGTCACGGCAGGCGTTCGGGCAAATGACTCGACACTAAATGCGGCGTTTTAATGTTCTGGGAACGGTCGAAACGTACCCCTCGACGCTTTGGCCGGGCACCACTGTGGAAAATCTCTGTTAGAATTGTGTTTAGACGAACTGCAAAGCTAGATCTCCTACCATCGATCCCGGTCATTGCGAACAATTCGGTTCTAAGCACTAAGCAGATGGCCCATACGGCCAGGAGATGGTCGGTGACACGAGAGCACTGGTGCACCCATCTAGAGGAGCCGTTGCAGCAGAATCTCGTCGATTTTCCCGCGAAAACGGACTCGCCCGTCGATTTCGACGACAGGTACACACTGATCGAACTGCCGTACCAATGAGGGGTCTTGGTCGATATCGACCTTCTGAAAGTCCAACCTATACTTCCGAAGGAGATCCTCAGCGATATCGCACAGGTGACAGCCTTGCCGCGTATACAATATTACTTTCTCGTTCTTCATCGTAAAAAATCGCAAAGAGGCCCTGGCGAACGCAGAAGGGACGTGGCAAAAGCAGTCTCGAACCGTCGGTCGATTGCTGGTATCTTTGCGCAATTCATGGTATTGTCAATAGATAGTGTTTGTCGATTTTGCACGGTGGTTTTCGCGCCGATCTGACGGAAAACACTCTGTGGATTTCGACCCTTTTTGTTGCAATGACGCACGACTGCTGAGTGGCAAATAGTTGGCAGAGCCAACTGCCATTTCAGCAATACGAGTAGGTTTACTCGTCATATCGGTTTGGTCCGGATGTGAGAATGGCCACCCTGAGCGCTGACAAATTTGTCGAGTTGGTCCGACGTAGCGGACTGGTCGAATCTGATCGACTAGATACGCTGCTGGACAATTTAGCGCACGATTCTAACGGATTGACCTCTCCCGACGCCGAATCCTCCGAAGAGAGCGATCGAATCGCTCAAAAACTGGTCGATAGCGGGCTGCTGACGCAATGGCAATGCGACCGCCTTAAAGAGGGCCGCCACAAGGGATTTATCCTGGGCAAGTACAAGCTGCTGGGCCTGCTGGGCACCGGCGGCATGAGCAGCGTCTATCTGGCCGAGCACGTGCTGATGCAGCGGCGCGTGGCAATCAAGGTCCTGCCACAAAGCCGCGTGGAGGACTCCTCGTATCTGGCTCGTTTCCGGCGCGAAGCACAGGCCGTGGCCGCGTTGGACCATCGCAACATCGTCCGTGCCTACGACATCGACAACGACCGTAATATCCATTACATCGTCATGGAGTATGTCGAAGGACGCGATTTGCAAACCACGGTCAAGAGTGACGGCCCTTTGGACGTGGATCTGGCTGCGGACTACATTCGCCAGGCGGCCGAGGGCCTGCAACACGCCCACGATGCCAATCTAATTCACCGTGACATCAAGCCTGCCAATCTGCTGGTCGATTCGCGCGGGATCGTCAAAGTCCTGGATATGGGACTGGCCCGCTTCACCGACGAAGAATCGCATTCGCTAACGCGGGTGCATGACGAGAATGTGCTGGGAACGGCCGATTATCTGGCACCAGAACAGGCCAAGGACAGCCACACGGCAGATCACCGTGCCGATATCTACAGTCTTGGATGTACGTTGTATTTCTTTCTGACCGGTCATCCACCGTTTCAGGACGGAACGTTGGCTCAGCGAATCCTCAAGCATCAAACCGAAACCCCCGCTGGAATTCACCAGGATCGCCCTGATGCGCCGCAGGCTTTGATCGAAGTTTGCGAGCGGATGATGGCCAAACAGCCAGAAGCACGCTACCAAACAGCCGCTGAAGTGGCCCGTTCACTGGGAACTTGGCTAACCAGTCGCGGTCGCAGAGTCGATTCGACGCTGAGCGCCATTTCGCATATTCCGGGCGTATCTCCAGGACAGCCCCCACGGCGAACTGGCGTCCCGTCGAAGCCTCCACCGCGACGAGAGCGGCCGGTAAATGCCGAAGATACCATTTCCGATCAGGACCGTGGCACCAAAAAAGGTAGCGATAAAGGCTCTAGCCCTGCCTCGGGCCCGCCATTTCGCTCGGGAGCACAGCCTATTGTTCATGGCGGCTCGGATTCCAGCGTGCGGCGCCCCGGCGGTGGCTCATCGGTGAATCCTGCGCGCGAGCATCATCCGCCAGAGTCCCCGTCCAATAGCCAGGTTCTGCGCGGTGCGGACCCGACTCGCGGCGAGCGATCTGGGGGTAGTGGTGCTGGTTCGTCCAGCGGTAAAGGGAGCTCCGCGTCTGGGAAGTCCTCAGGCAAAAACCGTCAACTCCCGGTTGCCAAGCCGATCCAAACGACGTCAAAGCCTGATCCGCTCCCTTTGCCACCCCCAATTCCCGATTCGTTATTTGACCTCTCTGAATTTAGCGTCGAACTGCCGGCCAACTACGGCCGTTCAGATAACTCGGTTCCCAGTTGGGTATGGTGGCTGGTCGGAGGCGGAATTGCATTTCTTGCGTTTCTGCTGCTGGTAGCGTGGGCGATCAATCGAACGGGATGATAGACGCAGTTTCAACGCGATTAGCAACCTCTCAGAGGCGTGGCAGTAATTAGTACCACAGCGGACAACTGCCAAACACTGTTGGGCCGACAGTCATTATCGGCGCGCTGCTGGCACCGCGGACCATTCGCAGTGTAGCTCATGTTTTTAGGTGAGCCTGATCTCCGCGACGTTTTGATCGACTTGGGACAGCACAAACAGCCCTAACAACGACGATCACGCTTGCGCAAAGAAGCTGATCGAGATGCGCTTCTGCATTACGATCTCTCAGCTTGACCAGAGGCCAATAAAACTCTCTGCGCTGCATCTCCGTTGCCTGTTAATTGCGCACCCTCTGCTTGTGCTTAGTCATGAGAGTGTACAACGGCGGTTCATTCAACGTTGCTGTCACGTACTTCATCTCGCGCAGATTCTCTCTCTTGTCGTTCTCCGCGCGTGCTGGTTGAGCTTGCGCACTGCGGCTGTTCGTACACGTTGAAGATACTTCTCAACAATTGATCCACAGGCGCAATAATCTGCAAAACGCCTCTAAATGGCCTTTTTGCATGCTTGCGAATAGGCCTCTGTCAAGTGCCGCAAAACGGAATATTTGGCCAAACTGTGAAATCGCAAACCCTTGCCAATTAACCACTTAAAATGTTCACTTGTTTTCTATTTCAGCCGCAAACTAGGATGGAGTAGACGAAATTGATTCGATTGTCGCCAGGGCCGGCTCCAAGATCCATCCAAGTCACGACACAAGCCCACCAATTAGCCGGCCTGGTCGTTATCAGAGGGAGAAGGAAAGAGTTTATGAGCAATCATTCGCAGCCCAATCTAAGAGGACGCGCCCCTAGCGGGTTGGCTCAGATCAATACGATGGCACGTGCCCGAAATTCGCGCACTCGAGTGCCTTCGAGCAATCGTGCGCGCGGTCAGCACCTCAACAACCAGCTTCCGTTTGTACCGCCAGAGGACTGGCACGAGCCGCGTGAGGACGGAGCCGGCTATCGCGTCATCGTGCAGGATCCTGGTCCGGGCTTCCGGCATGTTCTGACCGCTGAAGAAGTTCGCCAGCGTCTGGCGATGCTGCCAGCCAGCTTCACTCGTTCGCTGGAAGTGGTCCAGTTGAGCCGGATGACGCGGAAGAAGCAAAGTTTCCCATGCTATGGCATGCAATGGGGGACCACTTTGTATCTCTACCCGATCGAAGAGAACCTGGTTGAGTACTACACGGCTCCTCCGAAGCCGCTGCAACTCACCGAAGCACGCATGTATGGCGGCAATTGGGTCCACGAGTCGCCGAATATTTGGAAGCTCGTCTGGTCGGAAGAGGCGATTAAGGACTTTTATGCCAACAACATCCTGATCCATGAGCTAGGGCACCTGCTCGACCAGCGAAATACGCGGACTGTCGACCGCGAACGGTATGCCGAATGGTTCGCCCTGGAATACGGCTATAAACGGTCGCGTTCTGATGCTAGCCACAGTTCACGTCCGGTGGTTCCGCGCCATGCGAAGAAACTCCGCCTGCGGTCGGCCTAATCTTGGCCGGATCGGGTCAAAGATCGAGTCGGCAGTACCCCAAAAAATGTCAGATCGGCAGCGGGAATAAACTTTCGGGCCATCATCGAACTATTTATACTGAAGGCGTGGCTTAAGGTGGATTTGGCAGTGATGCCAGCAAGCCACAGCAGATGCTATCAGGTCGTTCAGGTCGAGGCATCAGGGACTGCCTCGGCCTGCGACCTACTTTTTTTGCTGTGTGTTCAATCTCAGGCGGGACAAAGCCGTATCGCTTTAGGTCCGCTGTCGCGACATTCGCTCGGATGGGTACCGGAACACTCATGCAAAGCAGACCGTTTGCAGCTTGGCTAGCGATCACTCTGAGTGTCGCTGTCGGTTTTGGGCTGGCACAGGTGTCAATTGCCGCTCCAACAGCCGAGCAAGCGAAGCAAATGCAGGCCGCTGAAGCGGCCCTGGCCAAGGCCAGCAATCTCGCCAAAGGCAAGCAGTTTGAAGAGTCGGGCAAGTTAGTTGCTCAGTCCCAGCAGCTC
>JAWXCH010000275.1:0-7387 GCA_034440595.1 Planctomycetota bacterium
AGTTCAACGAGCGTGCGAAACGCATGCCCGGCGGTGGACCATAATTCTAGCGAATGTTCCGACCTTTTCGCGAGGGGGGAGGTACACTATTGAAGTGCAAAACGCCCTCTAGGCTTCAACAGTGGAGCCTCATGGCCCATAACCATCGCGTTCCGCGCACAGGCCCGTTCTGGACAACAGGCGCAGTAACAGCGTATGTTTTAGGCTGAAACCCGTACGGCCCGCAGTCAATCCATGAGCCGATTTCCCTACATCACCGACTACATCAATGACGTTTTTGCCAAGGAGCAAAGGCAGTGGGATTTTATCCTGCTGCGACCGCTGCTGCTGGTAGCCTATTTTTTTCTGCGGGTTGTGATCTTTCCGCTGCAATTTGTTCTGCATCGCCGGCCGTTTGGCTGTGAGGCCTTTCTGATCGACCGGAGCATGGCCTTTGGCATGAAGTATTTGGCCAGACACGATGCCGCCGAACTGCTGCTACGGCATGTTCAAATCGAGCCGCTGTTGTATCGGCATATTCTGGCCCGCCCGGACCTGCCGCCGCCGCAATCGCCGCGCAAACTAAACGGCATTGACGGTGACTACGGGGTCGAAAATTTAAAAATATTTGTCAAAAATAATCCGACCATCGGCCACGACCTGCTCTCCTACGAGTTATTGGATCGTTTTGACAAAGATACGTTCCTGGCCAACCTCGATTACATTCGCTCAATCCGGCCCGTCGACCACGAGCAATTGAGCAAAGCGGCCCTAGAGGAGAATCGCAAGCACTCGTTCCAACTGTTAGGAGCGACGAATATTGTCTTGCTGATTGTCACGTCGATTACCTTGTTCGGCGATCTGCGAACCACTATCACAGCCCTAAACTCCTTTCGATCCGATTCCGTGCTATTGTGGTGTTTGAAACGGATTTACTCCAACAATCAACCGGTGTTAACCGACCTGGACTTCTTCATGCAAGAAGTCAGCAATCGTGGTCACTTCAACAATAGTGCATTCTTCTCCAACCCTAGCCAGTACTTATACTATCACCTGGTCTTTGACGAAGTCGCCTACGACCTGCTACGCAACAGGCCCCCGCAACCAAATATTTCATTGCCGGCCGACGCCATCACCACAGCCGACTAACGCGCACCACTCACGGGGCAATATCCATGCGATGCTACATCACTCAGACCGGCAGCTTCCTGCCAAACAACCCGGTCCCCAACGGGGCCATTCAAACGTATCTCGGCACCTTGGACGGCGAGTCGAGTGTCCAAGACCAGGTTCTGGCGATGAACGGAATTGTGCAGCGGCACTACGCTCAGGATGAGCAGCAGCACGCCACGCACGATGTCTATGAACTGGCCGAATTAGCAGTACGCAACTGCTTAGCCAATTCCACGGCCAGCACACTCGGCTATCTGGCCGCCGGATCGACCTACGCCCCGCTGTCCGGGCCTGGCTTCACCTCGATCTTGCACCACCGACTGCAACGATCAGGGGTCGTTCTCCATCCTCTGGAAATCAGCTCTCATAGCGGCATTTGCACCTCTGGTGCCGCCGCATTGGTTGCCGCCATTCGCGCCGTCGACCGTGGCGACCACTCTTGCGCCGTCAGTGTCGGTGCGGAACATGCCTCCGAAATCCTGAAGTCAACCATAATCCGCCCAATTGATGATCGCGACCAGCATGCCGACATCCGCCAAAGCCAGTGGTTCAGCACGGTCTTCCTGCGGTTCATGCTCTCCGACGGGGCAGGGGCCGTGCTGCTGCAAGATCAACCATCCAACGACGGACTCTCTTTGAGTGTGGACTGGACGTATTCTCGGTCCTATGCTCACGAGGCACCCCTCTGCATGAAGCTGGAGAACCCGCACGCACGACTTTCGCAAGATGTCACGATTCTCAGTCGCCACCTCGTTCCACTGGCCAGTCAGTTTCTGGCCAGCGCCATGCTTGCCCATGGCGAGTCGCTGGAATCGTACCGTGTCGTCCTGCCACATATGTCGTCGTACTTCTTCCGTCGCAAGCTGGAACGAGTCATACGCCAGCAGGCCGGGGATTCCACGCGAGAAGTTTCCTACTGGACTAATCTGGCCACTGCCGGCAACACGGGTGCTGCCAGCATCTATATCATGCTGGACGAATTTGTCCGCCAGCAAACGTTGAGCGACGGCGACCGGGTGCTGCTGTTCGTGCCCGAGTCGGGGCAGTTCAACTTTGTGATGATCAGTCTGACCGTGGTGGGGCCAAAATGAACCAAGCTAACTCACCCCGCAAACGGTTGGCGATCATCGGTGCCGGGTGCAGCGGCCTGATCACGCTGAAGTCGGCGCTCGATGTTCTGCCCAACTGGGAAATCGTCTGCTTTGAAAAATCGGGACGTACCACCGGCGTGTGGGGCAATCCGTACCCCGGCTTCGTATCGACCTCGACCAAGTACACCACGCAGTTCGCCTGCTTCATGCAGTACGACGCAACTATGGACATCGATGGCGCGGTCACCAAGTCCGAATTCTTCCGCGATGGCGAATACCTAGAACGCTTCGCCGATGCGTTTCATCTCCGCCCACATATTCGACTGCATCACACCGTCCGCAATATCCAACGCTCCGAGTCAGGCACCGGCTGGCAACTGACTGTCAGCCAATCTGATACGCCCGATAGCCCGGAAGTGATTGAGACCTTTGATCAGGTCATTGTCTGCACTGGATTAGCCGCCAGACCAAAACCGATCAACAGCCAGATTCCCTGTCTGACGCTGGCCGATCTGCATGGGCCGGGCGGTCTGTCGCACATCCACAACCGCCGAATCGTTGTGATGGGGGGCGGAGAATCGGCGGTCGATTACGCCTGTCGGCTGGCGCGACCCGAGTTGCAGAACAAGGTCTTTCTATCCCTGCGAACTGGGATCCGCGTCAGCCCACGTTATCATCCGATCCGTGGCGTACCGTCCGATTTTCTTCGCAATCGATTGATGCTGTCCGTTCACGAGGATCTCCGCAATCGCATCGGCCAGCGATTTGTCGAATGTCGCATCAAGTATCAGGAAATGTTCGAGCGATTCTTTCCTGCGCAAAGAAATAAACAGGACCTGCACAGTACTTCGACGGACTCGTCAGCCGAACCGCCGCAGCGTGCTGCCGTTCGCAAAGATTGGTCGTATCGACTGACTAAAGGCGCCAAGGACTCGCTCTTCAACATGTTCCACAACAAGAGCGAAGAGTTTCTCGATCTGGTCGGCGATGGGCAAATCACAATTGTCGGTCCCCCGGCAGACGACACTTATCAACAGTACCGAGGCTTTGACACCGACGAACTGCTCGACTTATCCCCCGATACGATCGTTCCGGCCATCGGGTATGGTCCTACGCTGGAGGGCCTGTTCGACGGGGCGGTTCGCTTTGCCGACTTCCATCTCGGTTGCACGCATATCACCTATCCCGATCTGTATGCCGTCGGCTTCGCGCGACCCATCATCGGCAACATTCCAACCATCAGCGAGATTCAGGCGCGCTATATCTGCGGAATGATCGCGGGCCACATCCCTCGAACCGAGAACATCGCAGCGGAACATCTGGCAAACCGTGCCGAGCGCAGTCGACGATTTCCGCAACTCGATCTGGAGCGAGCTTACCCAGAAGAAATGTTCGTCTACTGCGATGATCTGTCTCGTCGCATGAATACCTATCCGTCGCTCTCCGCGGCCGGCTCGCTACGAACCTGGCTGCAAGTGCAGTTGGCCCCGGCGACAACGCTGCACTATCTGCCTCATACCGAATCTCTGCAACAACAGTGGCGTGCTGCACCAATCTACATGCCCTGGACCCTGATCCTGCTGCTACTGATGCTCAAACCGGTGGACGCCGTCTATCGCACGTGGCGATATCTATTTCGACGAAAGGCCGCATGAACCACGGGCCATCGCCCTGTGTGGCTGATAGGGTCGAATGCCCAAATACGCCATCAGCCGAAACGCACTAGCGTCCGGTTGAAATCTCAAACAATTTTCCCGATGGCCCCACAATCCGCTTGACTTCCTGCCGACATGCTAATATATTGACACGTGTTAACTGATTGACAGGCCGGTTTGGGCAGCGCTAGATTCCTGAACCGGTTATCGCAGCCATATCACTACTCAACCTCACCGAGCACCATGCCCACAAAGAACAAGGTCGTTCGCGAGCTGGCTCCTCGTGAAGAGCAGATCATGCAAACCGTTTTCCGTTTGCAAAAAGCCACCGTTGCCGAAGTCCGCGAACAGCTCAGCGATCCCCCCAGCTACTCCGCCGTGCGGACCATGCTCGGCCAACTCGAACGCAAAGGCTACGTCACGCGCGACAAAAGCGAAATCGCTCATTATTACAAGCCCGTGCAGTCGCGCAAAACCGCCGGACTGTCCGCCTTTCGCCGTCTGGTCGATACGTTCTTCCCGCACTCCCCTGGGGACGCGCTGGCCGCACTCATCGACGAATCGGCCAAAAAGCTCTCCGACGAAGACATCAATCAATTAGAACAAGCCATCCGCCGCGCACGTTCAGGAGAATAACATCATGGGCAGTCTCTTTCTCAATACCGCCATTCTGGCCAGCACAGATTTTCTAGCCAGTATCGCCATCCGCTCTCTGGTGCTGATGCTGCTGGTCAGCGTCGTGGCTTGGCTGCTTCGCCATCGCTCCGCCGCACTGCTGCACCTGGTCTGGACCGCTGGCCTTGCCGGGTGTCTGGCCATCCCACTGGTGATGTTCCTTTCCCCAAGCTGGTCGTTGCCGGTGCTTGCTCCCGAGGAAAACGTGACCGCAGAGAATGAAATCGCCAGCTCGCCAGCTGCAAATCCGCGTGATTTTAACCTGCCGACGGCCAGTATCTTGCCCATTGCTTCACCGCCAGGCACGGTGCCAATTGGAATGGAGCCATCGTCAATGCATGCTCTACCGCCGACTGCACCAGCCGAGGCTGCGCTTCCAACGGCGGCTACAGAAGTTGCCAATAACACTGTCAATAGGGAACTAAAGCCAGCGGAAATAATTCCAGCGGCAGTCGAAGGCCCCCGCGAAACCCCATCATTCGCCCAAACCGCCACAGCGATCTGGCTCCTTGGGCTGGCCGCTCTGCTTCTCCGTCAACTATGGCAGACCCTCGCCGTCCGGCAGACACTCCGTCGGGCACGCGACCTGACCAGCGGCGACTGGCACGCCGAGCGAGACGCGACCGCCAACCGACTAGGCCTGCGTCGCCCCGTTGCCCTCAAGCTGCACCCTTCCGCACTTTCCCCCATGGTCGTCGGGCTGCTGCGGCCGACGGTGCTTCTGCCGGCCGATGCGAAAAAGTGGCCCCGCGAACGCCGACAACAGGTGCTGCTGCATGAGCTAGCCCATGTGCAGCGTCGCGATGTGCTGACGCAGCAACTGGCCGCCGTCACCTGTGCCATTTATTGGTTCAACCCGCTCGTCTGGCTAGGGGCATTCCAGATGAGATGGCTGCGCGAGATCGCCTGCGACGACGCGGTTGTCACCCACTCCGGCGTCCCGGCGACCTACGCACAGACACTGCTCGACGTGGCCAAACGCTACCGCGCGCCTGCCCCGACGGGGGCAGTGGCCATGGCCCGTTCCAGCAATGTCGAAAACCGGATCACGGCCATCCTCAGCGCGACTCGCCACCGCGCCCGCCTATCGCGGCGCTCCGTGCGCATCCTAGCCGCCGTCGGACTGCTCCTCGCCGCCACCATCGGCACCTGTCAGCTTACTTCGCAAGCGGATGATGCGGCGGAAGTGCCAACAGAAAGCAGCGTTACCGAAGCGATTGTGGCCGAGAAGGAGGGGGCAGAAAAAGAGGCCACCGCGCGGCCCGTCGAAGATAAACCAGCACCAGAGAAAATTGCTGACAAAAGGGATGCCGCAAAGCCCCTCACCGTCCTCTGCGTCGACGCCACCGGCAAACCGGTCGAGGGAGCGGAGGTGTATGTGTGGCAACAGCAATCGCTGAACCGCAAATCAAAAACACATCAGTCCGGGCCATTTCTTTCCAATTCCAAAGGGATCGCCGACTGTGGAGAATTGCTAGTTAGTGATAACGGAAGCAGTACGCGAAGAATATTCGCTCGGTTGCCGGGGAAGCTTGCTGGAAAGACACAGTCTTCGCTAAGCAAAGAGGAAGTAAATAGCAACACCGACGTCTCTGACTGGGCGAATCGCGTTGAGCTGCTGCCGACACGATCCATCAATGGGCAGGTTATCGTCCCTGCTGGTATGGACGCAAGTAAAGTTGCGATCCGCGCGCGGCTAGTGGATCGCTCGAATTTCGAATTTAACGCGGTTGACTTGCTGCAACACAGAGATACGTCGACAAAACCGGATAACAGAGGCAAGTTCCAATTGTCGGACATTCCGGCTCTGGGCGAAATTGCATTAACGTTCACCGGCGACGGAATGGCGACGACCTACTGGACTCAAAGTATGAGCAGCGCACGATCGTCCCCTGCGCCCATGTCTGTAGAAGTAAGCTTGCCGAAAGAGGTTTCAATTTCTGGAAGGGTGCTGTCGCCAGATGGTGAGCCCGCAGAAAAAGCGTTAGTTTACTTGAAAGACGGCCAAAGTGAGGTTCAAGCTCTGGCCGGGTTCGAGACACCACACGCCGTCACGAATGCACAAGGCGAGTTTGCGTTTCACGGAATGCCAGCGGGAACATACAAGCTTGCGGTAGAGGGTGACATCGAACGGTGGCTGGAAATTAAGAAGCACGAGTTCACTGCGACACTGGACAAGCCTGCTAAATTAGTGGTGAATGCCGAGGCCGGAGTGCTCATTAGCGGGCGTGTGCTGGACGATCAAAAAGCGCCGTTGGCGAACGTGGGCATCCTCAATGGATACTTCCATGCCCGGACTGATGCAGAGGGTAAGTATCGCGCGCGTGTTCCGGCTAACACAGGGATTCCAATTTACTTCACGGGCCAGTATGGGAACTTAAAACCTCCCGTCGGGCCTCATAGTCAACAACTCTTGTTGCTCTATGAGCGCGGCGAGACGGAAGTCAAAGATGTCGACTTTATTTTCACCAGTATTGTAGAAAAGAAGCCAGACGACGCGGCATCTCAGCCAAAGGTCGACAAGACGAAGAAAGTCGAACCCCAACCCCTCACCGTCCTCTGCGTCGACGCCACCGGCAAGCCGGTCGAGGGGGCGGAGGTGTATCTGTTTCAGATGAAGCAGGGGCCAAAGACCGCCACTTCGCCAAATGGTTGGACGCCGCAGGTCTCTGGCCCGTTCAAGAGCGACGCCGCCGGCAAGGCCGCTTGCGGCGATGCGATCTTCCTCGACGGCAAGGGGAACTTCTCGCGCACAATCTATGCCCGCGTGCCAGGGAAGCTGGTGGGTGTGGCGGTAAGTGCGAAGGGTGATAA
>JAWXCH010000276.1:0-6096 GCA_034440595.1 Planctomycetota bacterium
AAAGCCGCCCGGGTCCTTATTTTTTTGTGTCGGGTGTAGAAATACTCACGGCAGGCTCGGATTGTCTCCGCGACGCGATATCTGGATTTCCATTAGCAACGGCCGAAGAACCTCTAGCGTCTTCGTTAACTCGACGCCGTAGTCGCAGCTTGGTCCTCGAACAGTGGTTGCGTGTGCTAACCGTTTGTTGATCGTCCAGCAAATGGAATTTTCTTGCGAGCGGGTTCCGTATTCCCGGTGCAGAATCGTCAGATTGTCGGACTGGAATTCAGGCAGAAGGTTCTTAAGTAATATGTCATCGGCGTCTTTGCCTTTGCACAAAAGGATATCGACGACTTGTCGTGCGTGAAGTAACGCACACTCTGTGATCGCATTCTTAACTTCGCGAGGATATTTCGCATAATCGTCGTTGCCAGGAACGAGAAGTGTGCACATGGTAAGCAGCATATGCACCTCGTAGTCGTAAATAACCCAAGGATCCGCTACACCCTCGGCTTGACTCATGAAGTTCCCTCCAGCAGGTTTTGTCTACGCGAGGATGCCGTTCGCTTAACATTGATCCACGCTGGAGTTGTTGCGCACGTGCACACGATTCGGGCGGCCAATCTCAAAACCAGGACTTCTTCTCGACGATGTAGGTCTGATAGAACTCCTCGTCGGACTTGGTCAGATAGATAATCCCTTCGATCAGGCCGATTGTTCCCGTAATGATGCTACCAAAAAAGAGAGTACACACAGTAATCAGCAGCATGATGATGCCGGGACCCGTCATGCCGAGAATGAATTTGTGAACGCCAAACGCCCCCAGCAATAATCCACACAACCCCGCAGCAAGTTTCTTGCTTGCGGCTTCGCGGATTTCTGGAGAGGTAGAGGTGCCTGCTTGGCGCTGCCGCACTCCGCACTTTGGACAGATTTCTGCTCGACTGTCAATTGGGGCAGAGCAAGCGTAACAGTAGATTTGACCGGTACCAGATGACGACATTTGTCCCCTCAAAATTAAAGTGAATTCGCCAGCGAAACTGACGTGCCGTAGTTGGCCACTTCCAAGCTGAATAAGCGGGAACTGACGTTCGATGAGTTTAGTGGGTCGAGAGAATAAATACCAGTTTATTTGCTCGCATTCCGATTTGGGCCGCTAGGATCGACGAAATCCTGCCGCATTGCAGCCTTCACCTCCTGCCACAGCCCAGGAGACAAATCGGTCGACTTGTTCTGAGTGACCTCCGCCAGTGCACCTTCTAGCGAGATATTGCGGATTGTGGCCAAGGCCGCCGCGACTATCGCCGGCGAACGGCTCATCCCGACACTGCAGCTCACCAGGGTGGGCACATTGGCTTTCAGTAATCTTGCGACAGTTTGAATCGCATTTTCTAGCAGCCAAGGCTCGTTACCCGCTCCGTCTAATAATGGAAAGCGGCAGTAGGTTATCTCCCGCAGTGGCAGAGCAGGGGGTTCTTCGAGCGCCAGGTCAACTAACGCCTTTATGCCAACCTCGCCCAGCAAACGACGATCGCGCGCCTCTGCCGCGTTACCGATCCACAGTGAGTGGTTGGGAAGTTGGTGCATGATTTAGCAGGCATCGTCCCGATGCCGTAGCCTCTGGCGAGTTGAGGTGAATTCTCGAACGCGGGTGACTTTCGTGTATTCTGCATTCCGCCTCGCGAATTGCAAATCAAGCAGTAGATTGCCGCCCGCACTTGCTAATAGTTTAACGGCACGGGGACCGTGCCTACAACGTTTCTATTCGTACATCCGCTTCTGTTGAGGCAGAAACGCGACCAGTACGCACGCCAGATACGCGATGTAAAACACGACCGGAAACGTCCAGGCATATTCCGGCTCATCATCGGCTAGGATCACGATGGCTGTACCGCATTCGCAGAGAAACAAAAAGACGATCGCCACTGCCAGCACGAATTGTCGCCGACGTGGGAGTGCTCCTCCGCAAGCTTTGCGGATCTGATTTGCTCCTACGTGTGCCCGGATCAGGGCTGCGATCAACGGCAGAAAGAACGCGACCACAACTTCCAGAATGTGACGCGGGGGAAGCAGCAGAGCGACGGCACGGATTGATAGCGCTATCGTCAGAGGCAGCAAGCCGTCCCAGCGCAGCAGATCGAGCCAATACTTGGAAGATGCCGCCGAGTCATCGTGCTTGGGGATCGATTCCAGGGATTTTAGGTTGGAAGGCATGACTGCAGTGTAGCTGAGACTCCGAATTGAATATTCTTGCCGCTAATTCTAGTCAGTCCCATCCTAGCAGTACAACGACGACCCCCACCTATACAGTTTGCCAACTCCCCCGTAAAATTGAGCTTCTGCCGTGGGCTGCCAGCTAGCAGCCAACTTTGCAGCGGTCAGCGACCGCTGTTGTATTCCAACCCTGTTTTCCAAGCCGCCAGGCGGCAAACTCAATATCAACCTTCATGGCTCAAACGTACATCTATCAAGTCGCGAATCTCGTCAAAAAGCATGGTGGCAAGGAGATTCTCAAAGGGATCAATCTTTCGTTCTACCCAGGGGCCAAAATCGGTGTGCTTGGTCGCAACGGATCCGGCAAGAGTACCTTGCTGCGGATCATGGCGGGCTGGGACAAAGAATTTGAGGGTGAGGCACGCCTGAGCGAAGGTTTCACCGTCGGCTATCTGCCGCAGGAGCCGCAGCTCAATCCCGATAAGGATGTCACCGGCAATGTGATGGAGGCGGTGGCTGGGACACGCGCCATTCTCGACCGCTACAACGAGATCAACGAAAAGCTGGGCGAGCCGATGGAGCCTGAGGAGATGGAAAAGCTCCTCAACGAGCAGGCCAAGGTCCAGGACCAGATCGAGCTGCGAAACGCTTGGGAACTGGACCGGCAAATAGAAATTGCAATGGAGGCGATGAATCTGCCGCCGGGCGATGCCGATGTCTCTAGACTCTCGGGTGGAGAACGCCGCCGCGTGGCACTTTGCAAGATTCTGCTGCAACATCCTGACCTGCTGTTGCTCGACGAACCGACGAACCACTTGGATGCCGAAAGCATTAACTGGTTGGAGCGGCATCTGGCCGAGTATCAGGGGACCGTCGTGGCGGTAACGCACGATCGGTACTTCTTGGATAACGTCGCACAGTGGATTCTGGAAATCGACCGCGGCCGTGGGATACCTTGGGAAGGAAACTACTCTTCTTGGTTAGAGCAAAAGCGCGCCCGGCTGGAGACTGAAGAGAAGACCCGGTCGGCCCGACAGAAGACTTTGGAGCGCGAGTTGGAGTGGATTCGCAGTTCCCCTAAGGCGCGGCAGGCCAAGAGCAAAGCACGTATTGCTTCTTATGAAAAAATGTCTGCCGAACGATTTGAGGATCGTGAGGACGAGTTCGAGATTCAGATTCCACCCGGCAAGCACCTGGGAGAATTGGTCATCGAAGGCAATGACCTTAGCAAAGCGTACGGCGACAATTTGCTGTTTGAGAATTTCTCGTTTCGTTTGCCACCAGGGGGTATTGTTGGAATCATTGGCCCAAACGGTGCGGGCAAGACGACGCTGTTTCGCATGTTTTCCGGAGAAGAGCAGCCCGATTCGGGCACAATTCGGATTGGTGACACGGTTGAAATGGGTTACGTCGACCAATCACGCGATAAGCTGGCCGCGAACAAGAGTGTGTTTGAAGAGATTTCCGGCGGGCACGAATTTCTGGACCTGGGTGGCCGCAAAATCAATTCGCGATCCTACGTGGCACGGTTCAATTTTCAGGGACCAGACCAGCAAAAAAAGGTCGGTACGCTCTCTGGAGGAGAACGAAACCGAGTGCATTTGGCAGCGCTATTGCGCCGCGGTTCGAATTTGCTGCTGTTGGATGAACCGACGAACGACCTGGACGTGGATACCTTGCGGGCGTTGGAAGAAGCTATTGCCAACTATGCTGGCTGCGTGGTGGTCATCAGCCATGATCGCTGGTTCTTGGATCGATTGGCAACGCATGTCATCGCCTTTGAAGGGGACGGCTACGTCCATGTCTGCGAAGGGAACTTTCAGATCTATGAAGCGCAACGCAAGATTCGCATGGGCATCGATGCGGACCAGCCGCACCGGTTTCATTACAAGAAGCTAAAGCACTAGGGCGACGACTGCACAAGCAGAACGTCAGCATGTCCACGGCTTATCTACAAGCGATGGCTTCAGCCATCGCCGAAAAATACTCCGCTTGGCAAGAATCGCACAAGTAGTGTATCTTGCCACATCTGCGCCACAATGTAACGGGGGAAGGCTGCTGTCTGGCAGAACCTCAGCGCGGATCGCCTTCCGGCGACTTTGATTATTGACAACATTGCTAGGAATCCAGCGGTATGAACAAGTACATCTATGAAATGATCGGAACTTTTTTCCTGGTGCTTACCATCGGCTGCTCGGTATTGCCCGGTGCCAGTGCAGGAAGTCTGGCACCATTGGCCATCGGCTCCGCGCTGATGGTCATGGTGTATGCGACTGGCCATCTGTCGGGTGGTCACCTCAACCCGGCCGTCACAATTGGTGTCTGGTTGCGGGGCCGCTGCTCGACTTTGGACGTGATTCCCTACATCCTTTTTCAGTGTGCTGGAGCAGCCGCTGCGGCGTTTGCAGCAATGTACTTGCGACCAGAAGCGGCCACAGTTGCGACGCCAGACGTAGGCAAGGCGCTGCTGGCGGAGTTTTTGTTCACCTTTGCCTTGGTCTACGTAGTGCTGAATTCCGCGACCGCGAAAGCGAATGCCGGCAATTCATTCTACGGACTGGCAATCGGTTTTACGGTGCTGGTCGGTGCCTTTGCCGTGGGAGACATCTCGGGAGGTGCATTCAACCCGGCAGTTGCAGTTGGCGTTAGCATTATGAAGCTCTCTGCTTGGGAGAATCTCTGGATCTACTTGGTCGCAAACTTTGGCGGCGGAGTATTGGCAGCCATTGTCTTCCGGTTACTGAACCGCGAAGACAAGTAAGCCGCTTACCCTACATCGCCCAGCGACAGGGCCTTGCCGTAGCGGTTCATCACCATCCGCTGTAACAGGGCGTTCTCTGGCAGTTGCAACTCTGGATCGATGGCGACGAACCTTTGCGCATCGCCGCGCGCCTCGACGACGATCGATTGATCGCGCTGCAAGTCGGCGATTCGTAGCGGGGGCAGGCCGTGCTGTCGCGTGCCGAGCAAATCACCTGGCCCGCGAAATTCAAAATCCTTTTCGGCCAGCTCGAATCCATCGGTCGAGGCAACGAACGCATCCAGACGCTGGCTCGACTCCTCGCTCTGCGGTTCGGCAAACACGCAGCAGTAACCGGGAAACGCGCCGCGATGAATGCGCCCGCGAAGCTGATGAAGCTGCGCCAAGCCAAAGCGCTCAGCACCGCGAATCGTCATCACTGTAGCGTTAGGAACATCGACACCGACCTCCACTACGCTGGTGGCGACCAGTACCTGCGTCTCACCGCTGTTGAACTTTTGCATGGCAGAGTCTTTTTCGGCAGGAGACATCCGACCATGCAGTAGGCCAAGGCGATAGGCATGTAGCTCACCATTGGCCAGTTCTTCATAAGTCGTATTCAAACTGGCGGCGTCCCAGTTTTCGCTTTCTTCGACAAGCGGAACAATGCAGTACCCTTGACGGCCTTCTTTTAACTTGCGTCGGTAAAACTCCCACCACTTGCGCTGCTGCTCCGGCTCCTTGGCCCAGTAGGTGTTGAGCTTCTGTCGGCCAGGAGGGCTTTCTTTGATGGTCGAAACATCCAAATCGCCGTACATCGTCATGGTCATGGTGCGCGGAATCGGCGTGGCGGTCATCACCAGATAGTGCGGGTCTGCACCAGTCTCTTTAAGAACCGATCGCTGCCGCACACCGAACTTATGTTGTTCGTCGATGACAACGAGCGCCAGATTCTTGAACTTGACCTTACCGCTGACGATGGCCTGTGTACCGATGACCACATCGACCTCGCCACTGGCAATCTGCGAAAGTGCCGTTTCTCGTTCGCTGCCGGTCAGACCGCCGGTCAGCAATACCGTTCGCACCTGGCTCTTGGCCAGTAGCGTTCCAAACGTACGATAGTGTTGCCGAGCCAGCACCTCAGTCGGTGCCATGAGTAC
>JAWXCH010000277.1:0-3314 GCA_034440595.1 Planctomycetota bacterium
GCGGTTTGCGCTGTGGTTGCTCGACGTTCTCGTACACGCCGTCGAGCCAGCTTGTCGGCAACGGCGCCCAGTTCTGTCTTCAATTCGGTAATTCGCTGCATACGGTCCTCGCAATGTGCGGGAAAAGGCCGGCGGCGCAGAGTGATGAGCTACGCCGCCGGCAAAGCACCGTGCAGGGGAATCGCGCGGTGTGCAGCAAGCATGCGGGTCACGCGCAAGGCGCTGGGATTCAAACGCCTGAAAACAAAAACCCCGCGCAGGCGGGGTCAGGATTGCCCGCGCGCGCGCCTAAGAAATATCTTAGGCCGACGTGGGACATGGCTTAGTGTCAGCGCGGCAAGCCTATGTCAGGATAGGCTTTCGATCAATCGGTTCAGCGCATTCGGAGCGAAAAATGAAACACATACCGAACACTACACTGCTATCGCAGAATGCGCGCGGCGCACTGATATTTCCACAGCACGGCAAGAGCGCTTTCGCCCTCACGGTAGCGTTGATCTATGCGTGCTCAGCCATTCCCGTCGTTGCCCAGAACGCCGATGACACTGCTGATCGATCCACCAGCGCCAAGTCCACAGCGCCCGCTAGAGCAGCTTCAGTCGCGGACGTTTCGATATCGACCACCTACGACCCCAACGGCAATCCCACCGAAAGCAGGCGCACCCAAGGCGCCAGCAATCACGTCATTCAACGCCAGTACGACGACCAGAATCGTCTTGAACGCGAGCAAGGCAATGCAGGAGGGGCGTCAACCGCCGCCTACACCCATGCTCAACGTTATGTATTGGACGGCAACGGAAACCGAACCACCATTGTCGATTCTGCTGGGGTGACCACAAACCAGACCTTTGATGCGTTCAATCGTCTCAAGAGCATCACCAACATCGAAGGCACAACGAACTACTCATGGCAAAAGGATGGTCTGCTGAGCACCATCTCGCGTGCCAACGGCGTTCACTCTGCTTACCAGTACGACCGCGCCAAGCGGATAACGAGCCTCACACATAGCCGCAACGGTGCGACGACATCGAGCTTTGTTTACAGCTACGACCTCAATGGCAACCGCACGAAGGAAGTTCTTACCGTAGCTGCGATTAATGGCCAGGTCGGCAGCATCACGACGACCGACTACACTTTTGATGGCGATGATCGTCTGACCGGTACCGTGGTCCGCCACCAGCCGCCCAGCGCGACGATGCCGGACGAGCGCACCGACTGGGTACTTGATGGCGTCGGCAACCGAAGGTCGGAAGTGGTGACGCGCCTGTCCGACAACACCGTCACCTCCGACAAGCTATACACCTACACCATCCGTGGTCAGTTGCTTATGATGAATGACGGCGTGAACGGGCTTTCGGTGCAGTACGGTTACAGCGGCAACGGCAATCGCACCTCGCGTACCGTCACCAAACCAGGGCAGACCACCCAGACTATTAATTTCATCTTCGACGCGCGGGACTTGATGATCAAGGTAGAGCCGGAAGCTCCAAACGTGGCCGGCATACCCACTGTCGAATACACCTATGATGCTGAGGGTAGAAGGATTGAGCGGATCGAGACGCCTGCGACAGGCGGTGCATCCGAAGTTACCCTATTCATCTATACCGGCCAAACGCTTTTGCACGAAGCGGAGCCTGCGACAGTGGCGGGTGGATTGCACGTCACCGACACCTACCGCCACGGAGCAAATCTCGACCGTCATGTGGCGTACGCTGCAGATAATACGTATTTGCTGCGCCACTACCAGCTCGACGCCCTCGGCACGCCCATTGCAATGACCGATAGCACGGGTGCAACCGTGACGCGCACGGCTTTTGATGCCTGGGGCAACACCCGCGAACAAGTCGCCAACGGAACGGTGCAAACGCCGTGGCAATTGCCCAACTACAGTCCGGCCAATACGGGCCAAGCGAGGCTGCTCTCCGGAGACGGCCAATCGATCGGATTCACCGGCTACCAGAAAGACGAGGCCACCGGTCTCTACTACGCAGGTGCGCGCTGGTACGACCCGCTCGTTGGCGGCTTCAATGCGATGGACCCGGCAATGGGTGACAACAGCAGACCGGTCACCTTCAACAAGTATCTTTACGCCAACGCCAATCCGCTGGTGTATGTCGATCCAGATGGGCGCTATGGCGTTTTCTTTGATGGCACCGGCAACAACCAGAACAGTCCCGAGTTCGGTCACATTACCAATGTCGCGAAGCTCTCGCGGCTGTACGACCAAAGCGCTGGCGCGGACTACAGCATTGGCGTTGGTACGGGTGCTTACGAAACAGCATTTACTCATGGCTCAACGGGAAAAGGGGTCAGGGCACGTGTAGAAGCTGCCTACCAAAACCTTGTGCGGTTCTACAACAGCGACGAAGCCCGCAACATGCGGGCGAACGATCCCAAGCGCTGGGAGGAAGTGAAGCAGATCGACGTGTTCGGCTTCAGTCGTGGTTCTACCGAGGCGCGTGCATTCGCAAACAAAGTAAAAGCCGAAGGCATTCCGAACCAGGACGACACGTATCAGAAAGAAGTTTGGGCTGGCTACGGAAGAAACATACATAGAGAAAAAAGAACTTTTACGCGCGACTTCAAGAGTGTCGATATTCGATTTATGGGCATCTATGACACTGTGGATGCTCGCGGCGTCCCGTTTGCTTCGACGCCTAGCAGCGATCTAACGATCGACCCCAAGTTTGTGCGCAACACTGTGCATTTGGTTGCGGCGAATGAGTACAGAACGAACTTCGATAGCGTCTCTGCGTGTTACAGCGCAACGTCCTGTGCATCCAATATTCAGGAGTACTACATCCCTGGCGCGCATAGCGACATCGGCGGCAGCTATGGCCCGAGTGAGCGACAAGGCGGTGTAGAGAAACGAGACGGCATCGACAAATACACGCTGGCCTTGATGTGGAAGGAGGCAAGGGAGAATGGTGTGCCATTGAGCTTGCCGAGTCTGGAGGACCGCACGGGTGTCGATCCGTTCAAACTGAGCGAAGACCAGTTGACGCCTTATGTCCACGACTCGCGTCAACACGCGACGGGTTACATCGACCGCGGCATGGATCGAACCACACGAACCATCTACTACGGCAATGGATCGTCCGAAAATCTCAGTGTTGAAGAACAGTATCGTCGTTGGCGCAGACAGCAAGGCATGTCCGAACGCGTGGTCGAAGGCGCTGACGGTCAGACCTCAGTGAAAGCGAACTAACCCATGCGCCTCGCACTCTCCCAATTGCTGCACTCTGCCCTCATATTATTGCTGATGCTCAGTACTGCCGCCTGCAGTCAAGACCGTGATGAAATCGCGTATAGCA
>JAWXCH010000278.1:0-9429 GCA_034440595.1 Planctomycetota bacterium
ACGTTTCGTTTCGAGTCTGTTTCGTCCATCGTTCGGACCTCCTTGGGGAACCATTATCCGCTCCCCGCCCACTGTCCGAAAGTCCTGGGCTAACGCAAACTAATCAATTGAACTGAAATCGGCCAACGATCAATGGCCAACAAGTGCATAAGATGAGGCTGAACATCTCTCGCTCATGCCACCGAGACGGTGGACAACTCCCCTCGTACGAAAAATCTCAACTGCGCGTAATATTAACTGGAAAAAACGTTACCGTCAATGATTTTGCTTAGAAAATCGCAGGCTTATTCTGGCGACACCGTCAGAATAGCTGTTGCCGGGTATTATCACACACAAGATCCGCGCGGCTGTGGCGAACAACACAACGCTCATCGAAATAGCTTCAAAAATTCGGCTCCAGGAAAAATCTCAAACCCGATTCGCCAACTGCTAGCAATTTTCTTGGAGCTATGGGTAGGTTATGTTACGATCAAACTTGCTTCCCACAAATGCAACGAACGCCTCCTGCCTTATCTGGACCCGGAATAGAACTGCCCTGGGCATAATGACAGCCATTTCCTCTAGTTTTTGAGCTTATTCCATGAACGCGATCGCCAACCGTACCAGGACAATTTTCACTTTAAGAAACATCCAAACCGCGATAATGCTGGCCCTTTGGGTTCCTCTAGCGGGCCAGCTTTCCACTCCCGCACGTGCCGCCGAGGGCAGGCCGGTGCGTGCATACATCAATGCCATGCCCAAGGAATCTCCCGAGGCGGCGGCCGCACGGCATGCGCGCATTGCCAAGAAACGCAGCCCGGACCACACGATCATCATGGTTCACCGCGGAGCGAGTAAGTTCTATCCAGAGAATACGTTAGATGCCTATCTGGAGGCGATCAATCGTGGTGCCGATGGCGTCGAAATCGACCCGCACCGCTCGAAAGATGGCGTGCTGTACTCGTTTCACGACGACACGGCCGATCGATCGCTGCGAGGGGGCAAAGGCAAGATGAAGGAGAAGACCTACTATGAGATCGCCAGTCATCGTGTCTCCGGGGGAGATTCCAAAATGCGAGTCCCCACCTTGGCCGCCATTTTTGAGCTGGCACGGCAGAAAGACATTTTGATCCATCTGGATGTCAAAGAGGCCGGCCTGCAAGAAGACCTGATTCAATTGATCGACGATGCCGACATTTGGGACCACCTTGTCGAAGTCAATGCCGGGCATGCGGACAAGATCCGAAACCACCCCAAGGTCCAGCTTATCCCGTACAAAGGCTGGTTTCCGGAAAACAACAACCCCGAGTCGCATGCCAATTTCATGAAGCAGCCGGGCCGCATGGTGTTTCTGAAGAAAGACCCAACACCCGCTGTTAAGTACCTTGGCCGCACTGCCCCTGGCGATAGCGAATTACCAGCCAACCTCTGGGCAACCTGGTATCCCGACGGAACCTGGCAGCCAATTGAGGCTGACTCAGCAAAGTAAATCCAATCGGTGTTGAATCTGCTTTTTTGCTTTGCTATGATGGACACATCAGCGTTCGTTGATTGATGCGATGCCGCACAGTGTACCGGGTTCTGTCTAAGGGGAACACAACCGGTTTCGCTTTTAGCGTAGTCAAACTGCCACTGCTCTTGCGGAACAGGAGTCGCCGGCAGAGTTTGTTTCAGTAGATGATGTAAGTATCTACCGGGACAACGAGAAGAGGCCAAACGATGAAGTCATCCACTTGCTCGGCAAAGGATTTCCTCTCATGCGGCCATATTCAATTCATCGCGCGGCGTTCGCTGCGCAAGCACCTCGACGTGCGTTCACGCTGGTCGAGTTATTAGTCGTTATCGCGATCATTGGAATCCTGGTGGCGCTCTTGCTACCGGCGATTCAAGCTGCGCGTGAAGCGGCCAAGCGAACGCACTGTATGAACAACATTCGGCAAGTTGCCATCGCGGCCACTACCTATGAAAACACATTCAAGTTCTACCCGCTCGGTTCTCGCGGGTGTTGTTGGGAAACCTGGGCGGTGTGCATTCTTCCCTACTTGGAGGAAGAAAACATCAACAGCACGTACATCTACTACGATGAGGTCAATCGTATCCGTGGCACTGTCACCGATTTCAATTGGACCTGGAACTCCAATCCCCAAAAAGGCGTCACCATGCAGCGCGTGGTGTCGATGACGTGTCCGGTCGACGAACCACAAACCTACATCGGCACACAGCACAATTATCTGGCTAACTTTGGAAATGCTGGCCTACAGGGTCAGACCGTCGGTGGCGTGCCCTATCGCGGTGCCCCCTTTCGTTATCAAAATAACCCACGTCATGGGCGCGCTGGCTCGCGGGTGAAGAATATCCCCGATGGGCTGAGCAATACGATTGCGTTTGCAGAAGTCATCCAAGCAAAAGGAGACGTGCGAGGTCAGGCCTGGCTGGGACAAGGGGCAGGATTCTCGACATTCTTGCCCCCCAACTCCATGGAGCCGGACAACGTCTTGGACGGATACTGCAAAGACACCTCCAAGGAGCCGACGAACCCTCCTTGTATTCCATCTCCCGGAGACTGGTTTTATGGCAGCCGCAGTCGACACGTCAGCGGAGTGGCGGTCTCGATGTGCGATGCGTCGACCAGCTTTGTCTCTGACGAAGTCGTACTGGCCGTTTGGCGTGCGCTCGGCAGCGCACGCGGAGCTGAGGTCGACCTTGGTTCGTATTAACGTGACCAAATCTGCGTTTGCGACTGACCGCTCGCTGCTACAAATCTTTGGCTTCTACACGGAAAGTTATCGCGCATGCAATTTTTGTCTCGACTGCAAGCATCACACGGCCATGTTGCCAGCCAACTTACAGTGTTGTACCGTTTGACGATCATCTGTAGCCTGGTCTTGCTAGTTGCAGGTTGCGGAAATCCTTCCGGCCGCCAACCCATTTCTGGCAGGATCACTTTTAAAGGCAAGCCGCTCGATCAAGGTCGCATCCGATTTGAACCAATTGCAGCGAGCCATATGAGTGGCGCTATGATCGTCGATGGAAACTATGTCATCCCTGGTAAGAAAGGAATCCCTCCCGGCAAATACAGAGTCGAGATCTCCTCGGGCGACTTGCAGGCGGAACGAAAACCCTCCTCCGACCCATACGCCTCACCCCCACCTCCCCCAGAACGCATTCCGGCCAAATACAACACCAAGAGCGAACTCATTTTTGAATCCACCGAGGACGGGCCGTTTGAATTCAACGTTGACATTCCCTGAGCCTGCTTCAGTTTGATCCGCTCTCTTACAAGCAGCACTCGGTTTGCTGGTACCAAAAAACAAGCCCTGCTCCACTTCGGAACAGAGCTTGTTGTATTAAAGTACTCGATTCTCAATTCTCGCTACTTCGTTTCCATCGATCCGGGCGGAGCGGTTCGCACCTTTGACAGCGAGAAATCATCGAAGTCCGCGCGATATTCCAACTGCTCGGTCGACTTCGCCTTACCACGCAGCCAGACGCTAATCGCCGGTTGCACTTTCTTCTCCTTGTCCCAGGCTGGACGGATCGGATCGCTCAGATACGGCACCCACACGCCATGTACATCCGGCATCATTGTCCACTTGATGGTGCTGGCCTTGGGGTCGTCCGTCTGACCGGTCGGGTCCACGCCAACATAGCATTGGTAACGATCCATGATCGGCCAGGTGCAGCGCACCTTACCGCTGGCGCGATAATTTTCGAGATGAGACAGACCCTCCACCTTTTGCACAAATCCACCATCGATTGGCTGATTGGTATAGCCGGCAAGACGCACTTGTGCAATGTGATTATCTTGGTTCTCGCGGTCGGTTGTCCAACGAGCAACGGTTTCTGGAATCGTGGCGAACCGCGTCCAACCTTCCAGCTCGCTGTTATTGGCCTTGGCTTTGCCAGCGGTCCCCTTTTCCATATCGCCATTCTTCAGCAAGTTCTCTTTTTCAACCGCCTTGCTCCAGTCATGCTTTGGCGTCTTCACGAATTCGACAATCTGCATGTCCAGATCGAAGCCAGCATCCTTGCCATCCACATAAGCTGTCCCTTGATCGTAGCTATCTTCCAATTGCTTGCGATACGGATTGAAGCTCGCCTTCTCGTCGTTGAACTGACCCTTGAAATTGATGAACCCGTTCAGCGTCTCGTGACCTTCGATCGATTCAAACTCGATCGCATAAGTTTGACCTGGCACCAGCGGTACATCGCCGGGGTTGTACATCGTACCGGCGGTTCCCCACGATGCATCACCGGTGTATAGACCATTGCCAATGGTCAGATTCTGCTTGCCAACAATCTTTCCTTCTGGGCCACCCTCGCGAACAGTAACGCGCAATCGTTGCCGCATCATCGAAGGCTGCGTGCCGGCAAAGGCCGCATAGAGCTGCACCGCGGCCAGACTGGTTCCTTGGGCGACGTAGGTCTGCGTCCACTTTTTGCGAGACTGAGTCAACAGCGTTTGATCCTTGGAATTGACAAACGTTTTGGTGACACGCTTGTTGTAGGGAATCACCAGCCCGTCGCTATCACTATCAATAGCAATCCACAGGTCATGCTTCTGCCACCCCTTGTCTCCATTGGCAGCCACGCGAAAGCAATCTTCGGTGGTGTCGTCATTGGCTTTCCAATGCGCCTGAAAGGTTCCGTCCTTCTTCTTGGTTCGCAGTTGCACGGCGTATGTCTCGCCAGCTTGCAACGGAACCTCTTCCGAGTTCCAACCAACACTGTACGCATAATCAATCGCGCCGCCGTTGTTGACCTCCAGCACCAGTCCGGTGGGGCCGACCTGTTCCCAGGTATCCGGTGTACCAGGGCCTTTCTTGTGGACTGAGATCAGAAAATCTTGCTTGCCAGGTCCCTGGCCATCGACGCCGTCGTGTACCAGACGGAAGCCGACATTGGTCAGGCTGTTCCCTTTGGCAACAAAGGTCTGGTAATAAGCGACCGCGGCCTTGCTGTCGTACCCGCTGGGGTCAAACATGGCAAAGTCAAACTCGGGCGAGTAACTGCGGACGATCTCTTTATCGGTCTCAACAAAAACGTTGTTGCGAATCAGCGGCCGCATGTAGTGTGAAGGTGTGCCAAACAACAACGAATAGCGACCATAATTGCCGGTCAATCGAAACCACCCTGGCGGTTCAGTCTCCCAGGTGCGAAACGGAATCGGTTCGGCATTGACCGCGTCCTTCAAGGCAAACACCGCCACCGCCGACATCGGAACCGTCTCATTGCTCCCCGCAAACTTGGCGTGGTTCAATCGACCAGTCATCTGCATCTGAGCCGAGGCAGTTGTTGCCAATCCTGACAACGCCACCACCATAACACTCAGACACAACCTATGAGTAAAACGCATGGAAAATCTCCTGTGGAAAAAATACAGACTCAGCGGCACCCAGCGAGGTATTCCCATCTCAACAGGAATATCCCGATGCTTATGATTCGGCAGGAACAAAAAGGCAGGCATAATCAGGCAGGACCAATGCAACGCATTGGTTTTTCAAACCGACAGAGCAGTTTGGCTACAAGATATTCTAAGCTTCCATGCAGTTTAACAAAACAATTGGGGGGCACTTTTTTGTAGTATTCCCCCCAATTGCAAAAGAATACAATATACAATCGAGCGCTTGCCCACTATTAACGACGCAGCCAGACCATAAACAGCCCTGCCCCGGCCAGACCAAGCAGCACCACCGAAGCTGGCTCTGGGACGGCCACCACGTCCGCTTCGGCTCCCCAGTTGGCAAGTACTATATTGAGATCACCCTGGCCCACAAATCCATCCCCGTTTGGATCCCCTAAAAACCAATCGCCAGCAGTCACGTTCGTTCCCCACCGGGCAAGAATTCGATTCAAATCGTTCTGACCGACAAACCCATTGCCGTCCAGATCCCCGGCTAGCGGTACTGGCTCTGGCTCGGGTGCCGCCATACCCGGCACCATCTGGTACAGACTGCCATCCTTGCGATACATCACACTATCAAAGAAGATAGTCGCGTTAGCATTCACACCTTGAATCAGTAGCGAATTGACCCACACGTTTCCACTGGGTGGAATTACACCCGGTCCAGATACTCCAGGAAAAGAGGTATAGTTCGTCGCATCCAGATTCCACTCGTACAAGTGCCATTCGTTGTCCGCAATCAGCGATTGCGAAATTCCCGCCGTCAAACCGGCGGTGGTGCTGGGCTTGGTCGTATCCAACACCAACTGCAACGACATGCCGGGGGTCGTCGTCTTCATCATCACGCCGATGAAACCATCGGCAGTGGTGTTAGAAACAGGGATTTGCTGATTGTTGTTCGGATTGGCAAGACCCGATAGATGGCGTACCTTCCAAGGTGTTGAACTCGAAGTGCTGTCGACAATCGTCAGCTTTTGTGAGTAACTATTGGTGTAGCTATCCTCCGCCGTGCGCGCGATCGATGAAGAGCCGGATACAAATCCAGTCGAATAGGGCGAAGCAGTCAGACTGCTGTTCCAGCGGCCGTTGTTCGTCTCAAAGTCATCCATAATCTGCAAGCTCGATGGCAACGGAGTCGCCCCCTGCGCTCCGGCCGGGTACTGCTTGGCCACCGATTGCTGAATTGCAGTGTACAGGTCGCCATTGTTGCCGGCCGCGTTGCCGTTGTTTTTCCAGTATTCAACGGACCAGTTATCCCAAGAACCGGCTCCTTGGTTGGTGTTGTCGTAAACAAACCAGTTGGCGGCCACGATGTTCTGGTTGCCTGGCACTTTGTTCCACTTGGCCAGCGCATCGTAGGCACCGCGCGCCAGGGCTGCGGCGTTGGCCTCTTGCGTGGCGTTAGTGCTTGCCTGGCCAAATTCGGTGATATAGACCGGCTTGGCACCCATGCCGACTGCTTTGATCAGGGCCATCTGCTCGGCCACGCTAATGCGAAAACCTTTCAGCGATTCGGCCGCTGTCTTGGACGTGTCGCCATACGCGTGCAAACCAATACCATCCACCTCGTTCGCTGGAATTGCGTTCAAAACCTGCGTCAACCATTGGCCTCCATCCATCCAGCGAACTCCACCGATCGGTGCGCCAGGGCTGGGAGGAGCAACCAGAACTTGATGCGCGCCCAGCGGGCTGGCCTGCGCATTACTGTGAATCGCGCTACGTGCCGCGCGATAGATCTGCGCATAGCCGGCCGGTGTCACCTGGTTATTGGTCCAGCCATTCCCTTCACCATTCAGGTTCGGCTCATTGCCAATCTGCCAGATGTTGCTGCCATGCTTCAGCGTGTTCACCGTGCCGACAATTGTATTTGCCCAGGTTGCAGCACTGACCGTCGTTGACGCCGGGACCGTTTGTCCCCAGTCATAGTCAATTCGCGTGATGGCACGGGCATTGTTACTGGCCAGATTTGTGTAAAGGCCAGCAAAGTACGGAGCCTGCCACCAGCTTGCCGAGTTCGTGATGATTGTCTCGGTCGTCCAGGCACGCATCGTATTGGTGCCCAGCATCGTGCCTGGAGTGGTGTCAAACGACGACCCAGGGCCGCCCCAACCCCACCAGTGAATGCCGTACAGCGAATCGGCGGCTTTGGCCGGCATGCCTTGTAGCATGATTGCCATTACCAATGCCGCTACAACCGAAGTGCCTCTGCCGCCGCTTCCCCAATTCATCATTGACTCAGTCCTTTTGATTTTATTAAAAGATCGAACCTGTTCCGAACTAATAGGTTCGATGCGATAGTCGCGATTTATTCACCACAGTCGCATTTCGCTCCGCGAAATAGCGCCCCGGATCCGATTTACGCATTTCCGCTCGTGGGCCCACACTTATGCACAAGTGCTCTTTCACTGAGCGAAAGGCAACAGATCCCAACCAGTATTATAATCTCCCCGGTAAGCCGCACGCAAAAAGAAAACCCAGAACACGCCCCCTCATCGGGAGCATTGCATCCGTGTTTATTGATATGTTGGCGGCTGCGCGTTTTGCCGCGCAACCGCCACCAGTGCAAATTGACTACTACGGAGTTTAACTCCCGATCACCGCGTCCTAGACCGCAACGATCCGCTTGCGGAATTGATAGCCCACCAGACCAATACCGGCCAGACCCATTAGCACGATCGAAGCTGGCTCGGGTACTGCTGCGACTGGCGGATTCCCCTGTCCCCAGGCGCTGAGCACCGCATTCAAGTCGCCTTGGCCGATAGATCCACTTCCGTCGTAATCAGCCAGTGGATCGGCGGGAGGCACATCCTGTCCCCAGTTGCCCAGAATCAGGTTCAAGTCGCTCTGGCCTACAAATCCGTCCCCGTCCAAATCGCCCGCAATCGGGTTCAGCTCTAGCTTCCAATCGCTGATGTAGCGGGTATTGGCACCACCGCTGAAGTAGTTGCCAAATGCGACCCCTGTGAACGATGTGCGTGCGGCATTGCCGCCGCCAATTGGCATCACAAATTCCTGTCCGTCCACGAACACCTGATACGCATTCTCGGCGGTACCCGCCTTGGCGTGTGAATATTGAATAGCGACCTCGTGCCAGATACCATACGAATCGTACTGACCTTCCTCGTAACCAGCTCCCGGAAAAGCTACTTCCTGTGCGGTATTCAGAAGCTGAATTCTGGAGTCCTGAAACACAAACACAGTGGTCATGCCATTCACCACCGGATCCGAACTGCTGGTGAACCCCATGGAGAAATTGTTCCATTTGGTATCGTCTGCCGCACTATTCACGCGCACGGTCAAGCGAATCACATCGTCTGCCTGGAGTGCACGCTGATAGGGAATCACGATATTCCGGTTTGAACCGCCATCCGACGTAATCTTTAGAGCATTACCGGTCGGCGGAAACTGATTATTAAAAAATGTCTCGTCCACAATGCTGCTAGACGTGATGTCATGTGCGTAATACACCGACTCATAGGAGTTGCCACCGCTGTAATTCGGGTTTGGATTCGGCCCGCCGTCAATGTTCGGGGCAGTTCCGACAACATTGGTACCGACATCGCGTAACGTGAAATCTTCTTGCAGCAGGATCTCTGCAAATGCCCCGGTTTGCAGGGTGAACAGTGCCACCACTGTCCAGGCGGTTCGTTGGAAACGGATGCTCATGATAGGACCTTCAATGACAGGCGTGTGTCGGAAGAACGGGAACGAACAATGCCCCCAGCAATCTGGCAGAATGCCAGTCGCCCTTCGGCAGAATGCCAAAACCTCCCCCTGAAAGCCCGGCAAATCCACAGCCTGGCACGGCAGCCATGCGAACAGACTGCCAGTGAAACAGATGCCCTCACTATACCACGCGGTACGAACTGATCAATGGATTTGTATGTGTGGTAGGTACTATCGTGGTGCCGTAGCAAACCTAGCAGGCATCGTCCCGATGCCGCAGCAAAGATCGGGTAGGAAGACCGCATTGGGTTGCGGTCCCCCTCCCGCCAAACCGGACGGGCGGATCTCCCGCATCCGGCTTTCCAGTAGTTGAGTTACCT
>JAWXCH010000279.1:0-4163 GCA_034440595.1 Planctomycetota bacterium
ACGCGGTTAGCGTTTGACCCGTCCAACCTGCGACAAAATCGTAAGTCGCCGTGGAGTTGGAGCCATTGGCACCGCCGAAGTTCGCGTCGTAATGAAAACCGTCGGCGCTATTCAGAGCCCGGCCGCCGTCTTGCAGACTCTTTTGCTCGCCGGCAGCCAGAATAAAGTAGCTGTTCTGCAAGTTGACCTGCCCAGCGCCGTATCGTGTATCCAAACCGTTATCGGACTCAGTCGATGCAGCCCCGCGGTAGCCATAAATAATTGATCCGTCACTGTTGAACGCCTGGCGACTAGCTCCGGCCAGCAGCGCGGCTTTAATGACTTCGGACGTCTCAGCGTGATAAATAATCTCGCCGGTTCGCGGAGACTTATAGAATTGGTTCTGCGACAGTGCCGGCTGACTGTGGCCAACGCCGATCAAAGTCGCCGCGGCCGCACTGATCATTGGTGCCGCAAAACTTGTTGCCCCTGCCGGTGCCACGATCTCTGGGCGGGTGCGATTGGCTGTGTAGATTCCCCCGAGCGACAGCGCGACCGTTTCGTGGTTACCGTTGGAAACTCCGACCGAAATCGAATTCATGCTGTTTGACAGCAGCGGATTGATCAGGCCGCTGATGTTGTGTACCGCAACGACATGGACCATGTCGTCGCGTTCCACGAGCCAGTCCACGCGCTCGAGCACATCCAGCGGCTCCATAGTTCGGCCGACCCAACTATGATTGGCCACGCGGCTATGCTGTGACGAGACCAATGGATTTGTGCCCGCTCCTGCGTTCAACAGACCTGGGCCCATGAAGCCGTTCAGTCCGTTGGTGTCGTACAGCTCGATCTGAGTAATGCCGGGGGCGATCGAAGAATTCAACCCATAGAAGATTTTGCCGACATTCAGAGCGTGCCAACCGGCAGCCGCGATTGGGGTCCGCATGGTCAGGGTTTTGCCGAGGAACTCTGGATCGAGCTCCATCAGGGTACCCCCTTCAAAGACCGCTTCGACCTGCATGACGGGCACCCCCACGCCGGTCGGTAATGCCGCCCCTAGCTTGTCAGCCAGCGGCGCGCGTCCGATATCTTCGTTGGTCGCGGCAATGGTGCAGTAAGAATACGAGACGAAGGCTCCCGCGGCGCAGACCGCGAGCGCGGCCTGGCGGCAAAGCCAGCTTGGATGGTGAGACATTCTGTTCCGTCAGAAAAAGGGAAGAGTGGCGTTAGGCCCCCCAGCATTCGGCCCATCCCTTGCCTGCGGAAATCCTAGTGGCACTTCAGAATTGGGACAAGAGAGATGTCCTGGATAGCCGTATTTTGCGGAAGACCCCATTTTGCCGAGAAAAGTTGGGGTTCGCGTTCAACCGTACGCTTGGCCGGTCGTAACGGCTGTTTCAGATGTGTGGTCACCGCCCCTCGGGAGGTCCACTCGGCAGTGGCCGGTTTCGACGAAATGGCCAGTTCGGAGGTGGGAAAATAGGGGGAATTTCCTAGCGTAAATTAGTTCCTGCGAATACAATAGGCTTTGTCGGGTTTAACTCAAATCCAGCTTTATTCAAGGCGTGGCCGACAGCGTCGCTACCGGAACACGGCGGTCGCCACATCTTTGCTTTTGCGTTACGGGAGTACGCAGTCATGTCGAAAAGCATGTTTCGCTTCATGCATCGGTCGGCAGTATCCATTTGCACGTTAACGGCGCTGGTCGCTGGTAGTGTGGAATCGATCGCCGTTCCTCCATCCACTTCGCCTGCTGGTTCAAGTGCGAAGCCCGCGCCTGGCAAAATTTTGCCGGCCAAGGCATCGGCACCTTCCAGCCAGTTCTACAGCTATCAGAAAGATGGCGAAAGCTATTTTGCGATCAGTTTGCAACCGGCGGCCAAAGTAGTCGAGCCCGCTGTGGCAAATGACATTGTCGTGTTGTTCGACACATCGGCCAGTCAAACGGGCAGCTATCGAGAAAAGGCATTTGAGGTTCTGCGTGCAACGCTGGCAACGCTCGGTGATCAAGATCGCGTGCATTTGTACTCGGTCGATATTGCTGCGGTTCCCATGACCAGCACGTTTGTTCCAGCGCGTGGTGTCGAGATCGACGCCGCCCTCGCCAAATTGGCTAAGCGCGCCCCGCTAGGGTCGACCGACATACCGGCTGTGATCGAGGCAGCGGTCAATAGCTATGGCCCGGCGAAAGAAGGCACCAGTGTAGGTCCGCGAACGGCGCTCTACATTGGTGACGGTGTCAACAATGCCGGTGTCAATGGCGAAGAACTGCGTAAGAGTTTTGATCAGGCGCGTGCCGCACGCGTCAGTGTGAATAGTTATGCGATTGGTCCGCAGGTCAATGCCGAACTGTTGGCCGCTCTGGCGAATCAAACCGGTGGGATGCTGGTGGTGAATGCCGACGCCTTTGGTGCGCAGGATGCCGGTAGCATGCTGAGTCGAGTGGTTCGCGAACCAGTGATCTGGTCGGCACAAGGTAAATCGGCAGCCAATAAAATGCCCGCCTCGCTGGCCAAAGTCTATCCAGTCAACATGCCACCACTCCGCACCGATCGCGATACGATTCTAATCGGCGAAGGTTCGGTCGATCAGCCATTTGTTGTGGAAGTGCAGGGAGAAGTTGCCGGCAAGACCATCCCACTGAAGTGGAATGTTGAGCCACAGCCGAGTGACGATGAAAACGCCTACCTGGCGACCTTGGCCAAGTCGGCCGAGACCGATGGCGGATACGGTTTACCAACGGTTGGAACCGCTGGCCTGCAGGAAGTACGCCGTTTGGTTAACCTGGGATCGAGAAACTTGACCCAGCTTGGTCAGCAGGCGGTAGCTGCCGGCAATGCAGTCCAGGCAAAGCGATTGCTGGACGAGGCCGTTCGCCTGGACCCAAATAATCAGCAGGCTGCTGATCTGCATGCCGCCGTTCACAGCGGAAACATTTCCGAAGTTAGGAAAGCCAGCGTGGCGGTTGCCGACAGAGTTGCTCCCGAGACCGCTGCTGCTTCGGCACCTGTCGCCAAAAGTGGTGATTTGCGAATGGTGCGGCAACCCCCTCCTGCCGCGGAGTTTCCGGCTGCTGAGCGTGCCATTGGCGATGGTCGGTTAGTCGACGACGTGACCAGTCAACGCCGTTTGATTGAGCAAGTCATTTCCCAAGAAGTACAGGCCGAATTGGATCGCGCTCGCAACCGGATGGCGACTGATCCAAAGACCGTCGAACAGGATCTGAAACGGTTGCTCGACCGTGTTGAAAATACACCAGAAGTTCGTGCCAATGTGCGTGCGGAACTTCGCAACCGATTGACATTTACCATTCGGGAAGCGTCGTTGCGGGCCGATGAATTTGAAACCCGCCAGATTGAGCTCATGGAACGTTCGCGTGCCTCCGAAGAAGCGCGGCTGCTCAATGAGCGGTTGATGGCGCGTGAATTGAAAGTCCAAGCATTGATTGAACGTTACAACGCTTTGCTGGCTGAGGGCCGGTATCAGGATGCAGAGCGAGATGCCGCTCGCGTGGCGTTTGAATTGATGCCGAATTCGGCAGTGACCTCCAATGCGGTCATCGTCGGGCGAACGATCGGTTTCACCAACGAAAGCGCCCGGTTCAGAGATATGCATCAAAAGGCGGTGGTAGATGTGCTGGCGATGGTCGATCAGGCGAATATTCCATTTCCTGACGATCCACCGATTGTCTATCCAGACGCCGACTGGTGGATCCAGATGACACGTGAGCGCGAAAAGTACAAGGCGGTCGACCTGAGCCGCGCAGGGAGCAGCGAAGAGAAGATCAATAAGGCGCTGCTGCGGTCGGACGTGCCCATTGAACTTCCCCCCATGTCGCTGAAGGATGCGACGGAGTGGTTGAGTGATAAATTCGAGATTCCTATAAAGATCGACGACAAGGCACTTATTGACGACGCGCAAAACTCCGAAGTGGAAGTGACGCTAGAAGTCAGTGGAGTTACGCTCCGCTCGGCTCTCAGGCATTTACTGCGTCCAGCTAGTCTGACCTATACGATTCGTGATGAAGTGTTGATGATCACGACGACGACCGCTGCCGAGGCCAAAATGCGCACCAAAGTCTATCCGGTCGCTGATCTGGTTCTGCCAATCACCAACGGTGGTGGCGTGAATCCATTTATGATGGGTGGCATGGGCGGTGGAATGGGCGGTGGAATGTTCAATCT
>JAWXCH010000280.1:0-3690 GCA_034440595.1 Planctomycetota bacterium
CTCATTCACCTATCACGCGATGGCGAACCTCGAACCCGATTTCGCCAAGTTTGAAGCCGAAGGCACCGTGTTCGGCTCCATCAACAAACAGAACTTCGAGAACCTCCGTTTCGTGATTCCACCGCCGGAAATTGTCGCCGCCTACGAATGCCAAGCCGCACCGCTCGACGAACAAATCTACAACTTCGAACACCAATCCCGCACCCTCGCCACCCTGCGCGACACACTGCTGCCGAAACTGCTGAGCGGGGAGTTGATCGCGGGCACGAAACACTGACCTACATGCCAGACGAAACCCAACATCCACCCGCTCCAGAGGTCGCAACGAGTCCGGCCCCGAAGGATCTGCGCGCAGAACTGGAGGCCGATTTGAAATCAGAGTTCACCGGCAATCTTTCAGCTGCGGGCACACTCTCGAAGGCGGCGTGCGAATCATTGGTCGTATTGCTTAGTGCGAGCGGCCCGACCTCGGCTGATGTCCTTGCCGCACTGTGCTTGGAAGACCCAGTTCAACCGGAGGTGCCCAATGAGTAAGGTGATTCACTCTATCCGGTTCGAGCATTTTCGCGGTCTCCCAGACAACGACTTTAATCTCAAGGGGAAAAGTCTCGTTCTGCTTGGGTCCAACGGGAAGGGCAAGAGTGCTATCGTCGACGGCATCGAGTTCGTATTTTCCGGTCAGGTCAGCCGTTTTGTTGGGGCGGGGACGGGAAGCATCGACCACGATGATGCGATTCAGCACGTGAAGAAACTTGGCGTCCCAAAAGTCACGCTTTCTCTCAACCCGCCGAATGGTGCGATTAGCCGGAGCCTAGATTCAGAGAAACTTTCCGTTACGGATCGACAAGCGGTTAAGGACTATCTCGAGCACCATCCAGGAGTTGACGCTTTCATCCTCAGGCGGGCGAAGATTTTGAATTTCGTCTGCGACCAAGACGCTGACCGATACCGGAAGTTCATCCAACTGCTCGGAGTTTCACATGTGGACACGTTGCAGCGGATCTTTGTCGAGGCTGAAAGACAGGCAAAGGATTCGGCTCAAAGGGCACGCAATGCCTATCTGACGAAGCTCGCCGTATTCAGAGACCCTGTCACCAAATTCGACCCTCAGAATCTCGCTGAGATTCTGAGGGGAGTTTCAGATGCGGTTGCTGAATTTGGTCTCGATAAACTGGCTCAATGGTCCGATGCGGAAATCCGACTGCATCTTCTCAAGGCAATGCGCCCAGAGGCCAACAAGGATAAAATTGATGCTCTAACGAGAGCGCTCGTCAGCCTCGAAAACCCGCTTCCACCTGACATCGGAAGTGACATCCAAACAGCCAATGCTCTGCGGCAGAAGCTGGCAGCACTCAGCGTGTCTTCAATCGATGCGCCGCGAAGCAACATTATCGCCGAGGCGGCTGGCTATCTGACCAAACACGCGGCTGAAACGAATTGTCCACTTTGCGAGCAGGAGTTCAGTCAGCGACTGGCGGACGTGCTTGCTCGCCTTAAACAGCGAGGTGACGCCTTACGCGAACTTAGGGAAGCTGTGGCAAGTCGCAAAGCAGCCGTGAGCCGCGCGCAGCGATATGGTGGGTTGGTCGCGACCCAGATTTCTAAAGACCTCGAACATGCGGCTTTACTTGAACCTGCGACGAAGCAAACGTTGCGTGACGCACGCGCATCCGCTCTTCGCTGGTTGCGTTCTGTAAATCGGGCAGAAGCCAGTTCCCCCGGCGCAGACCTTGCGGCCCCTCGGCGTCTCTCGACCTTGGCGGCTTCCCGCAGCGACTGCGCCGCCATAATGAAGGCACAAAAGACGACACTGGTCCCGCCCGACACATCAAAACTCGAAGCTGCTGTAGCTTTGGTTGAAAAAGGAATCGCTACACACGCAGAAATAGCCACTGCTGAAGGTGCAATCGGCGGTGCTAACGAATTAGCGCTGCGGGCTACGGTTGCAAAGGATGCCTTTTCCAAAGCGCGTGAAAGCGCAATTCAGAAAGTCTTTGAAGCGATTGCCGGCACAGTTCTCGATTACTACCGATGCCTCCATGATTGTGATGACGACAGCGAGCGCTCCGAATGCACAGCGATTGAGCTAAAGCCAACGTCGAGGGCTGCGGCCGGCGGCTTGCGGCTTGCAATTCAGTTCCTCGGACTGGCTGACTCCAGGGACCCGCGAGCGTTTCTCAGCGAGGGGCACCTGGACTCGCTTGGCCTGTGTCTCTTCCTTGCTACGGTTCGGATTTTTAATCCTCCCGGCTCACTTCTCGTGCTCGATGACGTTCTGACCAGTATCGACCGCGAACACCGCCGCCGTGTGGGTGAGCTCCTCTTCCGAGAGTTCGCGGATTATCAAATCGTGCTCACTACCCACGACGAACATTGGCATGACCTTTTAAAATCGTCGGCTGTGGCTTGGGGTATTCAGTGGAAGTGGTTGTTTGTGAAGGTCGAGAGCTGGGCTGTTGATTCCGGACCAGCCTTTTCCGAGGTCGGTGGTTCGTGGGAATTCATTGAGGGCCATCTTACCGAGGCTGAGTATCGCGAGCTTGGCGGCCCATTTCGGCTCATTCTTGAGGACTTCATCAAGCGGAGCGCTGTAAAACTTGAGGTGAAGGTCAGGTTCAAGATCGACGGCAAATACACCGCAGGGGATTTCGTGACCGCTGGTATACAAAACACGATCCGAGACACATTGGTCAAATTGGCTCCAACGGAAGAAACCACTGTTCGCACTGAGGTTGGCCGCGTTTTTGGACAAGGCGACTTGGTGAATTTCTTGAGCCACGACAATCCTGGCCGACTAGAAGTGACTTTCGATCAAGCGAAGGACTTCGTGCAAGGTCTGCGTGACCTGACAAAGCGCTGCGAGGAACACAAACTAATCAAAGGTCGGTAGCCATGTCCCTCAACGAATTATCGCCACGCTGAAGCGCTCGAGTGTAGTTCCCGCCTGAGCGGAATGCATGGGCCGCGCCCCGCGGATTCCGACTGGATTTTCGATTTCTTGCCGATCGCGGCCTCCGCGCTCGTTAGTACTCGTGGGGGCCCCGGTGCGGCCCCCACGAGTACGCGTCCGTGGTCGCCATCTGCCACCAGCCGGCAATTTCTTCCACTGCGGCGCGGCCAGCATTGCGAAGAGCGGCGTTGCTGCTCTTCGGGGATTCTCGCGAGCGGGGTCGCGAGTGCAAGGGGGTTTCCGATCCCCCTCACGTATAGGACCAAATGTCGCCAGAGAATCCGGAAAACACGCCTCTACACCGCTACTCACGAGAATCAAGAAACACTTACCCCGATTGTTGCGTCAAATCGACCCATAAAAACGCATTTATTACATTCCTATACGTGAGGGGAATGTAGAGGTGGCGTAGCGGTGGGCCCGTTTGTTGGCCCCTACCCAGCACGCGAGATCGCCCGCTCATGTCAGTCGGCGCGCATAACCGGCCAATGATCGGCGCCTGACCCCCGGCCATCTTCACGGAGCATTCGGACCTACAGGTCTTCCAGCGGCAAAGCCGGAGTTATGACTGAAAGTCGTGTTCCGTAGAGGGAGAAGAAAAAGGCGGCGTATCCTGCTGTTTGGAATTTCACTCAGCCGCTCACGACGGGCAGAAAGGATACGCCACCCATGGCAAGTTTTACGGTTCGCGAATCGAGTTGTCCATCAGTTCGGAAGCACGCAAGGAGGCGGGCACGCCA
>JAWXCH010000281.1:0-12846 GCA_034440595.1 Planctomycetota bacterium
CACTGCCGCCAATGCTAGCAATACCACATTTAGTACTTGCTAGCTGACCAAAAACACAAAGTGACCTTGATTCGTCAAATTGCAAAAGTCCAGTTAGTAAGTCATGTACCACTGTCGCTGGCAGAGTAGTGAGTTGTGTGCCACTGGCTCCGCCAGTGCAATTGTGCAAATCACCCGTGCATGGAGCACACCGTAATTCACCTCTCCCGCTTGCGGGAGAGGTCGCGGTATCAGCCGCGGGTGAGGGTGTTTGAGAAAAGATAAATAATTCAGAATATTCTAAAACACGATTTTTTCTCATGACCAAAACTCGCGTTGCCATACATGGAGCTGCTGGCCGGATGGGGCAGCGTCTCATTGCGCTTGGCTCAGTCGATCAGAATCTGCAGATCGTCGCGGCGATCGACTCGGCCAGCCACCCTCGCCTCGGCCAGGATGCCGGGGTCATCGCCGGTATTGGCCCGATCGGGGTCAAACTCGGCAGCGAATTAGCGGGGAATCCCGAGGTGGTCATCGACTTCTCGGTCCCAGCCGGTGCCGAGGCAATCACGCGGACCTGTCTCCAGCGCGGCGTGCCCCTAGTTATGGCCACTACCGGATTCACTGAAGCTCAGCAGCAGGCACTGCACGATGCCGCAAAAAAAATCCCGCTCCTCTGGTCTCCCAGCATGAGCCTGACGGTCAATCTGGCGATGAAACTAACCGAAGTCGCTGGTCGCGCCTTGGCCGATCATCCTTCTGGAGCCGATGTCGAAATTATCGAGCGGCATCATCGCTTCAAGGAAGACTCTCCCAGCGGCACGGCTCTCAAGTTTGGCCAAATCGTCGCCGAATCGATGCATCTCGACCGGCATATGCATGGCCGCGAAGGGCGTCCTGGTCAACGCCCACACAACGAGATCGGTTATCACGCCGTGCGCGTTGGAGACAATCCAGGAGAACACACCATTATCTTTGGTCTGCTGGGTGAGACGCTGGAAATTGCCGTTCGCGCCAGCAATCGCGATTGCTACGCACACGGCGCGCTGGCGGCTGCCCGTTTTCTGGCCGGCAAACCGGTCGGCATGTACGGCATGAGTGACGTACTAGGCTTCTAGGTAATCCAATGGCCAAGTGCGACGAAGGTTACCTGTGCGATATTTGCGGTCAGGATGTGGCCAACTTGACCGATAGCGATCTCTACCTGCGGTATGTCATCGGCATGCTCGATCCAGAAGTACTACACACTACCCGTGAACGACACATCCGCTGCAATCCAGTCCTGGCGCAGTTCATTGTGGCAGACAATTTTGCACTGGTGACTGTCGAAGGAGCGTTTGACAAGCGACTCCTTGATCCTGTCTACGCCAAGGAGCAAGAGCGGCTCGTCACGCGCGGTTACAAACGCCTGAAAGAACTGGCGGGACTCGATCTACCGATCTTGGATTATCCATTGCCAGAAGTCCGCGCGAAGCTCAATCAATAGGTTCTTGGTTTTCCTATTAGTGTTGCTGTGCATGCTGGCACTCTCTGCCAGACAAACTTTACCTCGCCGACTTCTTAGCTCGAGTTTCCATTCGGATTTGCAGAATGTGCAAATCTCATTTCAATTTCGCAATGCGCAATACTTGATTTCAGCGCTACATTCAACATACAAGCGTGACTATTTTAATTTTTTAACGCCGCCCAACATGATGCTTGCATGATTCACAACGATGCATTGAATCGCATGCAACCAACGTGGTCGGTAACGCATCGTTTTTCATTGCTGAGAAACACGATAGCAATGCGCGCATGCATCCATTCTCGCGATTGATGCATGCAGCAAAGTTTTTTGCCTAATCGTTTCTCTACTGGTTAAGCCCCGCATTGTTCGGCGTTCTAAACCGCATTGATTCCATCGTTTACTCCGGCCAACCGCGTCGCGGCGCATCATTTGCCACTACGTTGCTGTCTTTTCAATGGGCCGATGGGAACGTGCCATCACAAGTTTTGAAAGGATTGGGGGGCGACAAGTGACAGAACAAGGAGGAAGTATGAAATCTTTTTGTGGAATGTTGTTCGTGGGTCTCGCGGTGTGCAGTGCCGCTCCTGAAGCCCGGGCGTCGCATACGCTCGGTTACTTGTTCGATGAAACAGGGGTTACCGCGACTGCCGACGGCAGTGCTGCGGCCATCGCGCCAATGCTCTTTCTGGAAGGAGGTAATGGATTGAGCAGTGATCTGCATGGTGAGCCCGGTTCGGGCGTATCGGGCCTGCCAGGAGATCGTGCACTAGATCTAACTAGCACGTCGGGAATGGGAATGAGTGGCGGCGGACGCGGCCGACACGCGATGGCTCCAAATGGTTTTAACGCCGATTTCGACGCGATCGATTCATCTACTGCCTTCACTATCGCGGGCTGGTTCAAGACCGATAGCACCGAGCAAATCGGCATGAATGCAGTATTGGTCTCTAACGCACCGCTGCTGAGTTTTGGACCACAGGGAGGGTTCGTTCTCCAAGGTGGCAATACACCCGGCAGTTTGAGCCTGGGCGTGAACACTGCCGCACTCAGTAATGTGAACAGAGTGCAATCTTCACCGGCGTTCGGTGCCACGGAGTCCTGGGTGAATTTTGCGGTTACTTACGATGGAACCCAAACGACCAACAACGTTCGGTTCTTTCGCGGGACACCTGATAGCCCACTGGTACTGACCGATACGCTCACACTCAATGCTGGCGTAGTCGGTGAAAATAATTTTCCACTGATAATTGGAAACACGGAGGCCAATTTAAATGGCTTCGATGGGTTTTTGGACAATATTCGTATTTGGAACGAAGTCATACCACTCTCCGCATTGCGCACTATAGGAGAGACGGATGTAGTACCCGAACCCTGTACGCTTGCATTGCTGCTCGCTGCAAGTGGGGTTGGCGTCGTGATTGTCGCGCGAAAGAAACGCCAGTGCAATTAACCTGAAACGACCGATCCGTGCTGGCCATCCCCGCACGTTTTGGATCCCGTCAATGAGCTTTCGCTTGCCGGAAATATTTCGGCAAGCGGAAGTTCGTTCCGGCTGTTAATGACAGTCTACGCCACCACGCGGGCTTGCTCACGTCCGATCTCCACATTCACACGCGAAACCAGCAGCCAGCCGATGACCAGTTGCACCACCAGGCTAAGAATGGCCCACCGCGCACTCCCCGTGACGGCCAGTATCGTCCCGAACGTGACTGGCCCGATGAAGCTGGTCGCTTTGCTCGATAGATTAAAAAACCCAAAGAACTCCGCAGTCCGATTGGCAGGCGTCATCACGCCCATGATGGACCGGCTGACCGATTGCGTGCCGCCCATCACCAATGCAACCACGGCACCCATAATCCAGAATTCGGTCGAGGTATTGACCCACCAACTGGCGATCAGTGTGACGACCCAGACGGCCAGACAGCCGTAGAGTGCTTTCTTCTGACCGTATAAGTCTGCCAGTTTGCCAACGACCAGTGCACCGGGCATGGACACAAACTGAATCATAATGATGATCGGAATGAGATCTTTGATCGTCATCAGATGGCGCGGCACCTCCCGACCATCAACGGTTGCTGCATCGACCCAGATTTCTTTGAACGCAAACGTCGAGGCCTGCGTCAGTACCGTTTGCACCGCATCGTTGTAGAACAAGAATCCAATCAGAAACCAACCGAGCATCTGGAACTGGCGGATGTTCGTGATTGTCTGACGGACCTCGCCGAGCGCGCGTTTTACCGCGCTGCTGAACGGTAACTCGCGCGAGCGAGGAACGCTCTTGTCGCGCAAGGTAAAGACCGCCGGCAATGAAAATACTCCCCACCACACCCCCATCATGACCAACCCCAGGCGCAATGCGTCTAGCTCGCCAGCAAGTCCAAGTTTTTTCCAGAATGTTACCAAAACAAGCGCCAGGATCAATGCAATGCCCCCACCAACATAACCGGTGGCAAAGCCCGCCGCCGAGACACGATTCATGTTTGAGTCGTCGGCAATCTCGGGCAAAAAAGAATTGTAGAACCCAAAAGATAGTTCGTAGAAAAAAGTGGTCAGCACAAAGGCTGCGGCGATCAACCAGGGGGAACTGCTGGGCAATATGCCGATCAGCGCTCCGCAGATTGCGCCAGAAAGCGCCGTCGTCCTGAACCAGATTCGCTTATTCGCACGGGCATCTGCCAGTGCTCCGACAATGGGCGACAAAATCGCCGCCACCAACATCGACAGGCCAATTCCCCAGGCGTAGACAACTGCTCCCTCCACCGTGTGCCCCCCCAGCGTCACAAATGGGAGCGCGGGATCTTGCGCATCCGCAGCGGGAAAGAGCTGAGTTAAGTAGAACACGATGGTCGTGATCAGCAGCGTCGAGAATGCGCTATTGGCCCAGTCATAAGTGGCCCAGGCGACGATCTCGCGCCGCGTACCGCGTGAGTGGCCAGTCGCCGACACGCCGCCACCAGCCCCTGCCGGGTTCTCCGACTGTGGCGCGGAATATGGATTGTTGGTCTCGTCCGACATAGCGTGCGTCCCTGCTGAAATGCCCTGAATAACGACCGCCCGATTATCGAACAGTCATGCAGATGGCACAAGGTGAGAATCGAGCCAGATCTCCCCGTTTCCACGCGGGGCGGCCATTGAGCCGAGCCTCAGAACGACGCCGCATCCCGCACTGCCTCTTCCAGCCGATCAGTCACTTGCAATTCTGCGGCCCAGTGTCGGAGGTAGGTCTCATCGAGTTGGCCTTCCATGAAGATGATTCCGCTTACATCAGACCGGTCGCGAGGACGATGGGCGATCAATTTCAGAAGAATAATATCCTCCGCTGTCGCCAACCACAATTGGCGCCCCTCGGCACTTTCTCGTCGCCTGCGGCGGATCAATTCAAACTGAATGGGGCGTTCGGCAACAAACAGATCGACATCGATGCCGTTCCCCTCAACATACTGCTTCAACTTGATGACCGGCATTTCTGCCACCCGATCCATCCAACCGCCTAGGTATGGTTCTGGAATCTCGTAATCCTGAGTGGCCAGTTCCTGCAATACACCGGGCAAGGTTTCTTCAGAGATTGCCATTTGCAGGTCGATGTCAAACGTCGGTCGCGGGATACCATAGAACTGCACCGCCAGTCCCCCCACCAGCGCGTACTCAATCTGCCGACGATCCAGGATATCGAGCAAACTATGCAGAACTTGCGTCAGTTGGTTCATAGCGTCCCTGAACGCGATTTGTCACCAGATGGCTTACTTGCTGGTCGAGTTCGCGCGATAGCGCTCAGTATATTAAAATTTGCCAAGTCGTTCTCTCGGCGCAGATATTCAAACCTTCGCGATACTTGCTCAGGTGAACCACGCAGCAAATAGGGGATGGCCGCCTGCGTCATTTCTCTAGCGAGCTTAAACCGCTCGGCGCGTGACATACTTCGATATTTTTCCAGCGTCTCGCGACTGAGCATGGCTTGTATCCGCTTTTCAAATACTCGACCTTCGGGAATGCTAACTCAATCATAGCACGCCGCAAACCGTGGCATGCAAAGTACTCATCACGCACCGCGTGATGCTTTCAGGGGCATTGCTTCCCATGCAGCACTACTCCGCGACCGCATTCTGCAATTGCACCACCTCTAGCGGCTTCTCCTTGGCCATCGCCCGGATTTCCTCGGTGATCTTCATCGAGCAGTACTTCGGCCCGCACATGCTGCAGAAGTGCGCACTCTTAAACGTATCCTGCGGCAACGTCTCATCGTGCATTCGCTGGGCCGTCTCTGGATCTAGCGACAATCGGAACTGCTCTTTCCAGTCAAACGCAAAACGGGCACGGCTCAGTGCGTCGTCGCGGTCACGGGCATTTTTTCGCCCCCGTGCCAGATCCGCCGAGTGCGCCGAAATCTTATACGCAATCACCCCTTGTTTCACGTCCTCGCGATCCGGCAGACCCAGATGCTCCTTGGGCGTGACATAGCACAGCATCGCCGCCCCATGCCAGCCAGCCAGGGCTGCGCCGATCGCGCTGGTGATATGGTCGTAGCCCGGTGCAATATCGGTAACCAATGGGCCAAGCACATAAAACGGCGCTTCATCGCAGACCTGTTGCTGCCGCTTCATGTTCATTTCAATCTGGTCCATCGGCACATGTCCCGGCCCTTCGACCATCACCTGCGTGCCGTTCTTCCAACCGCGGCGCGTTAGTTCACCCAGCACATCCAGCTCTGCAAATTGCGCGTCGTCGCTGGCGTCAGCAATACAGCCGGGCCGCAGCCCGTCTCCCAGTGACCAGGTAACATCGTACTGCCGCATGATGTCGCACAGGTCATCAAAATGCGTATAGAGCGGGTTCTGCTGCCGGTGCGCCATCATCCATTTGGAGATCAGCGAGCCGCCACGGCTGACGATTCCGGTGATGCGGTTCATCGCCAGATGTAAATGCTCCAAGAGCACGCCGCAATGGACTGTCATGTAGTCGACACCTTGCTTTGCCTGGTGCTCGACCATATCGAGAAAATGTTGTGCCCGCATGTCTTCTATATTGCCCCCTAGCTCTTCCAGCATCTGATAGATCGGCACGGTTCCGATTGGCACGGGCGAGGCGTCAATAATTGCCTGCCGAATGCGGTCGATGTCCTTGCCGGTCGACAGGTCCATGACCGTATCGGCCCCGTAATGAACCGCGCAGTGCAGCTTTTCCAGTTCGCTCCCCTCATTGCTGGTGACCGCCGAATTGCCAATATTGGCATTGATCTTGCAAACCGAAGCGATGCCGATCGCCATCGGTTCCAGCAATTTCGTTAGATGCTCCTTGTTCGCCGGAATGACCATCCGGCCACGAGCCACTTCGTCACGGATCAGCTCAACCGCCAGATCCTCACGACGTGCGACAAACTCCATTTCCGGCGTGATCCGTCCGGCTCTTGCTTCCAAAATCTGCGTCATCATTCCAACCTGGGGTGCAATGCGATCTCAAAGTGGCAAACAGCACACCTAACCGAGGTGATTCCTCTCGGCAATCCGATGGTGCGCAATGCTTTATGATATCGGGATGGCAGGGGATGTCAATTCAAGCCGCGCGGCAGAAGACTGCCCCAAAGTGGCCACGATAGGCGGCATAGGGAAATGCGTGCCGGAAATTGCCCTTACGCGTCGCTACGTGATTCACAGCGTCTTCAGATATTCCAGAAGTGCGCCGCGCTCCTGCTCAGACAGTTTATCCGGAAAAGTATGTCCACTGGCACTTTTACCGGGTTGACGCGTGTCAAAGAACCGCCGCTTTTCGGCATTGGATAGCTCCCCGCTCGGCAACGCCTCATAGGCCGTCACCTCCAGACCGACACGCTGTTGGTCGTAGCCATCTTCGCTACGTTGCCAAACGACCGGTCGCTGGTCCGAATGCAGTACATGCCACAACGTCGGTACCGAACCGTTGTGAAAGTACGGGGCACTGGCCCAAATGCCATCCAGCGGCGGCGCGACGTAACCGTCTGGTTCCAATTCGGTTTTTTGTTGGCCCAAGTGTGCAAACCAGCTCTTGCCGTAGTGAGCGCGATGTTCGGCCGACAGGGCATCCAGTCGCACGCGATCGGTGCCGACCCGATCGATCGGAACGCGCTTCTCAGGATACTTGCCGTTCGGGCCATAAGTTCCGTGGCAACTGGCACAATTGGCGGCAAATACCTGCTCGCCTTGCTTTGCCAGCGCAGCATCAATCGGCCAGGGGTACTTGGGAGGCCGCAAAGACTCTAAATAACTCTCGATGTCGGCAAAGTCCTGCTCCCATTGGCGAAAGTGTTCCGGGCCGTTCTCCTTCACCAGAATGAACTGCATCAGCGCCCGGTGTCCCTTGGAGGCAAAACCATCAATATAGATCGACTTCTTGCGATGATAGTGCCACCAGGCAGGCGCATCGTGATCGTGATGCGTCATCTTGCCGCGCGGTCGACCTTTTACGATGTTCAAGTCCGCATCGCGATAGCCAAGCAACGCCACGCCAAACATCACCGCATTGGTCGTGCCGTTAGAAGTCCCCAGCGGCATGAACATCGAACCAAGATCCATATGCGTCAGCGGCTTGCCCAGTCGCAGCTTGGTTTGGCGAACTTCTTCGGTCAGCGTCTGTAATGCGTAGTGCGAATTGGGTACACCAGGAACCGATCTTCCCGCCACTTTTCCGGAATGACAGGCTAGACAGTTCATCGACCAGTTGCCTTGCGCGTCGACGACATACTGCAGTGGGCGATTCAGCTTGTCTCCTGGTCGCACTGTCAAACCATAACGCGAGAAGGCCATTTTGCGGCGTTCTTCGGGTGTAGCTTTCTCAGCCTGACTGCGGAGCGGCTCTTCCCAGGTTTTCCACAGCTCGTCAAACGTCTGCTGATCAAAGTCCGCCGGCAGGTATGCCTTGGTTGTCAGAAACTGATATCCCCGCGCAGCCGCAGCCTTGGTTTCCTGTCGAGGCTGTAACGAAAGTGCATCGCGCAGTTCGCGCGCTCCGGCGGTCTGAACCGGGCGGCGCGGCTGCGACTTAGCCGGTTGCCGAACTGCTGGCCGCTGCTTCGCTGCTGCAGTTTGGGCCTTTGTCACTTGCCGCATGCTACCAACTACGATCAGACAAATGCCGATCAGCAGCACGCTACAGGCTCGGTGAAGTATTGTGGTGCGAAACAAGAGAGAGCCTTGTGAGGACTGCGAATCCATGAATGCCGGCATAATTTACCACTTCCGCAACAACCGGTCTTTGAAAAGTTTAGGTCTGCCGTATGTACCCGACAAGTGCGCGGCGGGTGGGCAAAGGAGCAATCGGCGGTTCAGCATGTACACTTAATTCGGCCCGGCATCGCTAACCGCAGCATTTGACCGGCATTAACGCCTGGACAATCTGTTGACCACATCAGTGGAGTTTTGCCGCAATTATGCTCAAAAGCAGCGAGGAAGCATTGTTGACAATTGCAGCGTAAAATAGAGGCAGAGGCTTTCCCACAGGCCGATTTTTGGTAACTCTAAAACCACCAATCGCGACTATACAGAGAAGCCAGTCCATCGTCTAATCGGACGACTGCCACAATCCTGAATTGCGACTGAAATCGTTCTGATGATCAATCCGATCCTACTTCCCGAACTGCGCCTGATGCTGGCCGAAAATGACGGCCAGGGGCTATTCGAAGTAGCGACCGAGTTGCACCCCGCCACCGTGGCCGACTTCACCGAAGGACTCAGTGTGGAGGATACCTGGAGCATGCTATCGCATGCCCCGCTGGGTACGCAGGCCGATATCTTTTCGTACTACTCCAATCAAAAACAAGAGGAGATGGTCCTTGGCGGGGGTCGCCAGCGGATGGGTTCGCTGTTGGAAGAAATGGCTCCGGATAATCGGGTCGATTTGCTAAAACGCCTGGATGACAACGTCGTGCAGGAACTACTGCCACTGGTGGCCAAGGCCGAACGCCACGATATTGTGACGTTGCTTTCCTATCCCGAGGGGAGCGCCGGCTCGTTCATGAACACCGAGTATGCCTCGGTGCCGGCCGAGATTACGGCCGGCGAGGCGATCGCGCGCTTGCGCAATCAGGCTCCCGACAACGAGATGATCTATTACATCTTTGTTCTCGGGCCTGATCGCCAGCTCCTCGGCCTCGTGTCCCTCCGCGATCTCATTTTGGCGCGGCCGACGACGCCGGTCGAAGACCTGATGCAGCGCGACGTCATCGCGGTGCGCGTGGACGAGGACCAAGAAGAAGTCGCTAACAAAATGGCACGTTACGACTTTCTGGCCATGCCGGTCGTTGACTCCAGTGGGCGACTGGTCGGAATTGTCACGCACGACGACATCATCGACATCGTACGCGAAGAAGCGACCGAAGACGCTCACCGCATCGCCGGCGTGGCACCGCTGACCTTGGGGTATCTGGAGACAGGACTCCTTGCGTTGACCTGGAAGCGCGGAGTCTGGCTGGCGATTTTGTTTTTGACCGCCATGTTCACCACCACTGCACTGCAGCAGTACGAAGACACGCAAATTGAATTTACGTGGATGATTCTCTTTATTCCACTCATCATGAGCTGTGGTGGAAATTCCGGCAACCAGTCGGCCACGCTGATTATCACGGCCCTCTCCACAGGCGACATTTCTCTAAAAGATTGGTACCGGGTAGTCCGTCGCGAACTCATGATGGGCTTGCTGCTGGGAGTGGGCCTCGGCATATTTGGCTTGATCATCGCAAATTACTACGTAGGGATGCCTCATGCGCTCGTGGTACCCGTCACCGTGACGTTAGTCGTGATGTGCGGAACCATGGTCGGATCCCTCTCACCGTTGATATTTCGACGGATGGGGCTGGATCCGGCATTGATGAGCAATCCGTTTGTTAGCGGCATCATCGACATCCTAGGGATTGTGATCTACATGAATGTCGCGATCCTGCTGCTATGATCTGAACTCCCCACGGCCATTTATCCCAGCGTCTTGCCCACCGCCGTGGCCACCTTGCCGCACAGTTCCATCATCCCTTGGAATTGAGCAAAGTTCATCGATTGATAGCCGTCACTCTTGGCATTCACCGGGTCAGGATGCATTTCAACAATCAGCCCGTCCGCACCGGCGGCAACACTGGCTGCGGCCATTTGCGGTACCAGATAGGTGTGCCCGGTGCCGTGGCTTGGATCGACAATCACCGGCAAGTGCGTCTTGGCATGTAGGTAGATCACCGTTGCCAGAGGCAACGTGAACCGGGTGTGTGCCTCGAACGTGCGAATTCCGCGTTCGCAGAGCATGACGTTTGGATTGCCGGCGTCCAGAATATACTCGGCCGCCAGCAGCAGTTCTTCAATCGTGGCACTAGGACCGCGCTTCAGCAGAACTGCGGTGCGTGTCTTGCCGACCGCTTCCAGCAAGCGGTAGTTCTGCATGTTGCGCGCACCAATCTGCAGCACATCGGCATAGCTGGCCACTAGTTCGACATCTTCAGTCGCCACAACTTCGGTCACAATCGCCAGGCCCGTCTCTTCACGCGCGGCAGCCAGCAGCTTCAGCCCTTCTTCCTTCATCCCCTGAAAGCTATAGGGACTGGTTCGTGGCTTGAACGCTCCACCGCGCAGCGCCGTCGCACCGGCCGCCTTGACCGCCTTGGCCGACTGCATCATTTGCTCTTCGCTTTCCACTGAACAGGGCCCGGCAATCACACCGCAGTGGTTGGCACCCACCTTCAGCCCACGCACGTTGATCTGTGTCGGTTCCTTCTTCAGCTCCAGGCTGGCCATCTTGTAGGGTGCCAGAATCGGCAGCACTTCGTCGACCCCGTTCCCACTTTCCAGGGCCTCCTTATGCGTTTTGCGGTCGTCTCCGACTGCGGCAATCACTGTTCGTTCGGAACCAACGATGGTGTGGGCCTTTAGCCCTAGCGTTTCAATTCGCTGAACCATCTGTTGCACATCGGATTTGGTGGCGTCTTTTTTCATAACTACGATCACGGTCGATACTCCTGTAGCGTGTGGGTAAAGGCAAAGCTTGGGGTCAATGTCTGGTAAAAGTCGAACTGCAACAAAAAAACCCCGAGATCCGCTGGTCGGGTCTCGGGGCTTGGTATTTTGTCGCTATCGGAGAGAGTTACATAGGCTCTCCGGCCCCGCGACCCGGCGGGCTAAAATAAAACCAAAAAAAGGTCGCGGTGAAGTTGTTCATATCCTGATTATGACTAGCGGAAGGAGAAGTTTCAAGCGAATTTTAAGGCCATTTTTTACGGCGGAGGCGGAGTACCCTAGTACATGTCTATTTCACGCCCGCCCGCGACCGCGTCAATTCCGCCTCAATCAGACGCTGCGTTGCCGCAGGGGCCGAGACTACCAGCACCTGACTAGCAGAGTCATAATGCGTTCGCAATTCAGACTCTGTCAGTTTGGTGGCTGCCATGAGTTGCTGTCGCAAACGTTGTTCAAAAGCCAGGCTGGTCTCCGCATTCTTTTGCTGATCGCGAACAGAATACAACTCACAGTCGGGCCGCGCTGCGGCTGCCTCGGGCGTAGTAATCTCAATAGTCCGGGCGTCCAGTACTCGCCAAGTCAGCCCCAGCGGCTTGGTCAATTGGGTCAGAGCTTGATCAAGTGGTTGATCTTTGACTGAAAGAGTAGTTTCGGACAAAGCTGATAGATCAGCCTCAGCCAGCGCTGCTACATCGATCAAAATGATTCCATTGGTCTGCTGCTGCAGATAGTTGGTGACTACCGACAGCGGAGCAGGGCGTCCTACACCAGCAGTCACTTTGCGCGATAATAGTTGCTTTGCCTGTTGAGTGCGGCTGGTCGTTTCGTACCGCTTTGGATTGAAGCCCGCCAGCGCCGGCTGCCGAGCGTCGTACCGAGTTCGCAGTGGCAAGCCGCGGGCAACTCGTAACTTCTCACAAAGGGTCACGATCTGATCGTGTACTACATCGGTCTGGTCGACTTCTAACGCGTCGCGGCTGAGGTCGATTTTCCCCTCTCCACCGGTGCCGAGCCAGGAATCTGGCGCAATCAGGTGACGAATGCCGATCGCCAGTTCCTTTGTTGTTGCGTTGCCATTTCTTATCAGATCGTCCACGGCATAGCGGGCGTGGCGTGAGCCACTGGCCTCGGTACGAGTGGTCACCACCAGATAGCGATCGTGCGGCACCACTGTCAGACCGAGCGGGGTCAAAGCCTGCTTGCAAAGGTCTTGCACGGAAATCTGTTTTTGAGACGCTGCGGAAACAGGTGTGTCGACCGCCAGCCCGCGACTGATGAGTGCGTCGGCGTCCAATGCGATGGGAATCGTGCTCAGTTGGGATACCGTCGTCAGAAAATCAATGAGCGGCGTTCGCTGAAAACTAACCCCTGCCAGCGTTTGTTCTAATTGCTGCCCCA
>JAWXCH010000282.1:0-3915 GCA_034440595.1 Planctomycetota bacterium
CGGAGGGTCGTCTCTTTTCCTGCTTTATGTCAAGTTCAACAAGTCCAGTAACACCAGCCACTTACGACCGAAATCACCAAGTAATCTGGCGCTGTCCAGCTACGCGATGGGGGTCTAAATCTTTGGTCTAATTCGCAAGCAACCCAGTCTGAGGCGACCCATTCAACGAGGCTTTCTGCCGCATTTTTCAGATCCTCACGCACAGAGTCAATGGAAGCATCAGACTTTAGGACATCAACCCATTGGAGAGTTTGGAACACAATCGAGGGATCAAGTAATAGATTCTCGATCTCATGGCATCCCCACACAAAAAGCTTATCGCTATATGTCCTGCACAACGCGGCAACTTCATCATCGTTCCGATAGTCGCGATCAACGATCGCGAAAAAATCGCCGTTGGTGCAGGCATCTTGAAGCAGAGCATTAGCACGACTGCCAACAGAGAAAATGTTTTCGCACGATCCACCAGCAATGAAGTTCACTCCGGGCAAATGTGGCGCTACGAGGCGATCCAAGAATCGTTTGTCCGAGTTTGCGTCCTTACCTTCCGCAAACGCAACAACCGTCGAGACCAATTGCAAACCAACCTGTGCTCCCATCTCGCGATAAATATCGACACGACTTTGCCTGTCATCTCCAGAGGCACGTTCAACCGTTGTCGATGTCCCGTTTTGCTTCAAAACGAAAACATTCTCTAGGGGGACTGCGTTGATCAGCTCAAGGCTGTGAGTTGCGATCCAACATTGGTTGCTTGGCGCAATCTGTCTGATCGCATCATATAGCCTAGACTCCAGTGCAGCATTTAAGTGAGATTCCGGGGTGTCCCAAAGTACAACATTACTCAAGAAACGCAGGCGAAATAGATGTGCGAGAATATGAAGCATCTCTTTTTCACCATCGCTTAGCGCATCTGTGTCGTGACTGCCAAACGGGGACTCGACAACGATCCGCCCCTGGCCAACAGCGGAAGCGCTTCGGAAGCCGACAAACTTTTTGGGTGAAAAAAAGTGATCAAAAACCTTGCGGAATTGGGCAAGCGAGTCAATTTTCTCATCGGTCATCTGCTGATGAGAAAAGTCGTTTAGCTGTGAACTAACAACAAAGCTTTTGAATCCGTCAAATTTCTGCTGATCCGACTCAGGACGGTGAAAGTTGCCGAAGTTCTGGCGGAGATGGTCGTCTGTCATTTCCGCAGAAAAGTTCCCTATCTCGCGGCGATTGAAGAACCGTACGGATCGGATGTAATCGACAAAACCTACGCCTTCGGCCAACCCATGAAATTGAAATAGTTTCCTGGCTGTGTCGTTGTGTTTTTGATCGGATATGCGGCGACCGTCTTCAATCACAATCTGCGCCGTGCCAACCATCTCCGTGATTCCTGATGATCGCAAATAGTCACAGTCATTACCTGTCGCCTCTACTTCTAAGTTTATCTCAGCCCGACGTTCGCCGATCTTTATCGGGTCAGCGAGATGTTGTGGCCAAACCGATACATGCCGTTGTTGCCACGTTTCTTTGAACTGGTAGTCGTCGCGGTGATACGGAACTACCAAGTCTTTAGCGCCAGCAATGGCCTCTAAAACGGACGACTTGCCACGTCCATTCGGGGAAACCAGCAGGATACAGTCCGGCAAGTCTTCAAAGACTGCGTGGCCGATCGCGCGAAAGTTCCTCAGCTCAAGTCGCTTAATATGCATGCTCAGCCCTTCGCCATTTTCTTGGGAACCAATAACGTTACCGCCACCGGAAACATCCGCGACTGCGGATCGGCGAACCGCGATTGGATCGCTGCCGTTTCTTGGACGATCTCGTCGGGGATCTGCATCACGCGGGCAGGGAGGAAATCTTTGTTGCGTTCGAGTTGCTCTTTCTCGGGGTCGCTGAACAATTCCAACTGCACGTACTCGGGATCGTCCAGCTCGTTTTCGATCGCCGCTTTGAGTTCGTTCAGGATCGACGTGATGTCGGACGCTTCCTTGTCGGCTCGCTCGGCAAGTCGCTTTTCTAAACCCGTTGTCCGCTCTTTGGTTCGTGCGACCAGCGATTGCTGGAGCGGCGACGACAGCGAATCCCACAGTTTGAGGAATTGCTTTTTGACCATGCTGGTTGGCTCGTCATCAGTTGCCGCTGCTAGTGCTTCGCTGACTTGCCCCACGTTCATCCGATTGAAGCGGCCTTCTTTGATAAAGCCGCCAGCCGTGATGATTTCCTCGTGCAAACGATGGCTGTCGCCGCCAATGACGACCAGTCGACCGTGGGCGATGATCGCGGGTGACGGCAAGATGCTGTCGGGTACGATGCGAGCTTCGATGCGGTGCATCCTTTGACGCCCTTCGACCGACCAGACTTCGGCGCGGAGCAGTCGCAGACACATTTGCACGAGGCGATGGTTCAAGTGAACTAGCACCACGTCGTCTCGGCCTTTGGATACGTCGGGGTCAAACGTGACGGAGCGAATCTCTTCGGTATGTAGATGCACCAACCCATCGGCACACGCCGTCCAACTGCCTTTGAATGCGGGCAACTCGTAAACCGTTTTGCCGTCATCGCGCTTTACAGGGACAAGCGGCGGTTGCCCGGCAAGCTCCAAGCCGACTTCGACGACCTCTTGAATGTTGCCTGGCGTCAGACGCAGTTCTCGCTGTGTCTCGCGGTACTGCTCCAACAGCGATTCAACTTGTTTCGCCAAGTCCCGCTCGAACTTCAGCAACTTGCGAACCGGATCGCTCTTCTTCTCGGCGGTCTCCGTCGGGCCGAGCGAGTAGCCTTTGCCCAACATCGCGTGCCCGACATCGAACGAAGAAAAGGGGTCAGGACTCTTTGTTTCGTTGGTCGGTTGAAATGGGCTTCTTTTTTGGGCGCCCGCGTGCTCGAAGTGTCGATTCGAGGTCCAGTCGACGGGCGATCGACTCCACCCAATGCGCTTGCCCGAACGGACTGCCACGCCGGATCGACCAGCGAATCGATTCGAGTTCCTTGTCGTCGAGCGCTTCGTTGACACGGCGAATCCAGTTGGCCGAACGCGCCAACGGCCACGGAGACAATAGCCGTGGCAAAGGTTCGCTCGGTTGAACCCAACGGAACAGAGACCCCCACCGCCAATCCTCCGCACGCGCGACCAACTCGGCTCGCTGTGCATTGCGTTCGACGTGCTGGCAGAGAACGTGGAAATGAACGTCATCCTGGACTGGGAAACTCTTGAATCGGCCTTGGTAAACATGTCCCTCGCCCGCTGTCTGGTAATGGGCATGGTACCGCATCGTATGCGTCAGGGTGACCCATCGCAAGAAATTGCTCATTCCTCCATCTTCGGTCGGTTGGAGCACGAAGTGCCAATGATTCGGCATCAACTGATACGAAAGAATGCGGCATGGATAGCGAACAAGCCCTTCGGCAAGGATATTCTCAAACGCTTCGTAGTCGCCTTCATTGTGGAAAATGACCGATCCTCCATTGCCACGGTTCAAGGCATGGTAGATCGCATTCTTCTCATCGGCGGCGGAGGAAAAGGTGTCCGCGGCGGAGGAAAAGGTGTCCGACACCGTTTTGGCTACAAAGAATGAGTTTTACTGAAACCTATCAGTTGCTTTCAACGAACAGGTTGTTGTGTGCGTGTGCGGGCGTCAACGAAGCGATGGTAGCTTCAGCACAAGCCCAGGGTGTCTGCGCGATAGTCGGCAACCGTCCCGCGACAGAGGAAACAGGGACAGGTCCAGTTATTGAGCTGGATCGGCCGGTAACAGTTTAGTCCACTTTCGAGTTTTGTTGGTAGTTGAATTGCTGGCGACGTTTGCGGGAGTGGATTGGCGATCTCTTTTTTGTTCAGCGAGTCGTTTTCGGACTGGCGCCGGATTGGCTTGACGGAGGGTCGCTCGAGGCGACCACCGCGCAGCAGCGAGCTGACTTGAACCGTTC
>JAWXCH010000283.1:0-7187 GCA_034440595.1 Planctomycetota bacterium
CCACACGAATAGTGCCGGTCGCTCAGTGGTTTGCGATGGCGCGAGTATTCCTTCTGGCACCCTGGACAGACTGCTCGCCACGAGCCAGACGGCATTTGCGCCTGCCCACACCGTTCGGGTTTAGCTCCGATTCTGAGGCAGATTTTTTTCCAACGGCTGCCGTGTCCGGCATACGCTCCGGCCAGCGCATGAGCGATCTCGTGCAGAATACAATCGCGTACCTGCTGCTGATCATTGGCCAGCACAAAATAGACAGACAATTCGATCCGCCGTTCGTTGTGACGGCAGAGTCCCATGATTCGCTTGGCACGATTGAACGAAAATCCCCAGTCGTTTAGGCCATGCTCTGCTAATAGATTCAACGCCAACTGTCGCGCTTGCGACGGCGTGATGGTTTGAGGTCGCTCCATGACTTCTCGATTCCGTGACATCCAAGTTGCAATGCAGCCGAACCCGTACGGCTGCCTTCGTTCTCTTGCTATTATTCCCAGAGTTGGCATTGGAATCGATAGCAGTTACTGGCAGGAATCGATTTTGTCGACCATACGTGCGCCGTTGGCAAATTCTACGTGCGGTGCGTGCTAGGATACCCTAAGAACTGGATTCCCGCCTGCGCGGGAATGACGTAGGTCTGCGCGGGAATGACGAAGTGGCACATGTCCTTGCTCGATTCGCTAGTTGTTCGAAGGATCCGACGGAATCTCACGAATGTTCAGCACGTCGATCAAGAATGACTGCTGCCGGCGAGCCTGCTTCAAGCAATCGTCCCACTCCAGAGGGGAATCGGATTGTAATTGACTGGCGGTCACGGACTGCGCGTACCAGGCACCGGCCTCGATTTCTTGTTCCAACTGGCCTTCGCTCCAGCCCGCGTAGCCGGCAAAGAACAGTGTCTCCTTATCGTCCGCCACAACGAGCTGGGATATGGCCGCTGGATCGGCTGAAAAATAAAGTTCTGGCAGTACCTCAAATTCTGATAACAGCCCGTGATTGTGCAACGCCATCAACGGGCCTGGGCACGGCCCGCCGATATACAACTGGCAGGGCGTACTGCAAGGCGAATGGCTGAGTTGCTTCCAGACCTCGGCAACAGTCAAGGCGGCCGGTCGATTGACAATCAGTCCAAAGGCCCCCTCCTCGTCGTGGCGAATAATCAGCACCAACGAACCATCAAAGTTCGAGTCCTTCAAGAGTGGAGAAGAAATCAGGAGTTGGCCAGCAAGCGTCTTCATAACTCACATTCTGACCGATTGCCAAACTCCAAACAATCGTGGCATCGCCGAAATGATGCCTCTTTAATCGGCCAGAGGCACCGATCGTGACACTACCGCAGTCGGACGAAGCATCAACCACGCCGTGGGGCCAAGAATCAACAGCACCCCCATCCAGGTCACTAGTTCGATCTGCCGCGACCAGATCCAGCAGTCCAAGAGCATGCCAAATACCACCTGTGTCAGGCCGACCACAGAAACCCTCGCGGGGGCACCGGCGGCAAACGCCTTGGTCAACAATATCTGCCCCAGGGTGGCCGAAGCCCCAATCCCGAGTAACATCGCCAGCACCCAACCCTCGGGCCAGTCGATTTGATGGGCAGGTGCGGCGGCTGCGGTTGGCTCAATTGCATGTGCACCAGTATCGCGTGGAGCTACATCGCGCAGCTCTTCCTGCGGCCAGGGGAAGATCAAAAACACAGCCAGACAGCAGATCAGCGAGACTGCCGAAAAATGCACGACGATCGCTCGCGGGTCGATGCCGCGCAGTCGATGCAAGCCAAGCATGGCCAATGAAGTTGAAAAAGAACTTGCAACAGCCACCAGCGAACTAAAGTTCTGCTCGGCAAAATGAGGCTGCTGCACCAGCAACAGCCCGCAGATTCCGCAGACCACCGCCAGCCAGGTCTTGCCCGTCGGAAATATACCGAGCATTGGCCAGGAGAGCAGCGCGACCCACAGCGGAAACAGGTTCGCCAGCGCGGTGACGTCTCCGATCGGCAGTCGCGACAGCGCATAAAACGTACAGAACACACTCACGCTTCCTGCCAGACTGCGCAACCATAGCGACGCAGGTCGCAAGAACACCAGGCGTACGTTACCCGACCACGCTAGAAAAAGAGCAATGATCAGCGCCACACCGGTTCGCGATGTGGCAATGATCCGCCAGTCGCAGTGTGGTCCTAAACCGTGCGCCAGCGCATTCATCACGGAGAATGCCATCGCGCCGCAAAACATCCAAAGGTAGGGGCGCGCGGCGGGTGTCAGCAGCGATTGCAAATCAAACTCGGCAGGTGTGAAACGGAGAGACTTGGTGTGCCACTGGCTCTGCCAGTGAAATCAGTTGATGGTGCGACAAATGATCGCTTGCGCATCTGTTGCCTTTCAATCCGTGAAAGTGCACCTTGACGTCATGTTGTTCCAAGAGTCTTATTCGATGCTCAGCGCTCTTTCGCGGAGCGAAAGGCGACTGTTGCATCACGGCGACCATTCCGGCCTTGGTTGCTGGTGGACGGTTGGCTGTTGCTGGGACTGGATAGCGTCGATTTTCGACTGTGTGGCCGCTATTGCCGCTGGCTCAGTCAGCATCTGGATTTGCAGCTCAAAACGGAGCGTCTCGTGCGGACCGATCGTGCGGACCCGTCCATGCCGTTTCTCGACCGTGCGAGGATTTGGAAAATTGATGGCCGGTTCCAGTCCAGTGACATAGCCATCGGCCGAACTGGTTTCGTTTTTCCACAATATGAAATAGGGGAGCTGCTCAATCGGGAAAGAAAGGCTCACGCCGCGCTGTTTATTTGCATCATGCAACAATACAACCGTTTGGCCATCTTCCGCAGCCAGCGGTTCAAAATAATAACATTGCTCAGCCTTACATGCCGTCTGTGGGCCGTACTGATTCCAGCGGTTCAACCCTTCAACAGCAGTACCGTTCTGCGGTGCCATGGTCCGATAGGGGAGCGACACTTGGCTCCCTGGATGCAGTAGCGGCTCGCCTACGTTGCAGTGATACAGCAACTGCATTTCGCCAGGACTGTCCGAAAGATTGGTGACTTCGTCAATCACACGATAGCCTGGCTCGCCAACGCGCGTGATCCAGGTGCTGGTCAATCGCAACTTTGCAAAGTGAAAGCGACATTCGTCGACTACCCCGCGAACCATGATTTCGCCGCGCTCACGATCCACGGTGACATCGAGCTTGTGCGCAGGAAGATTGGCAATGCGACCGTGCAGTGGCCAGACGAGCCGGCCCAGGTCGTCAAACACCGGCCCACCGTTGCTGGACAATCCGCACCGCACCAGCAGTTCGTCAAATCCGTCCAACCAGCCTAGACCCGATGGTTCGTTCCAAGGAACAAACTGGGGATGAACCGGCCCGCGAACGGGGGATTTCCAACCGAGCTCAAAATCGCCGAGCCAGCTTTTCCAGATCCCCATGCCGCGTGTTGGCAGCAGTGTGCAGCGCAGGTCACCGTTGGTCACTTCCAGAATATCAACACCGTCCGATAATCCACCACGCAGCCGCCGATATTCAAAGGCAATCCCGGGCACCCCGCTCTGTGTCTGATCGATCGAGAGCTGATCGCTAGCAATACCATTGCGGCAATCCACAAGCTTCCATGACTTATTTGTCGCAGTCTGCTTTGTCACGGTCTGTTCGCCTTAGCGTTAAAATGATCCTGCCAGAATTTACTTGAAGAAGGCTCGCAATGTACCATTTTCGCGGTGAAAAGGCATCTCCCTGCCGGCTCGTTTTTGTTGACAAAAATTGCCACTTGTTGGCGCTTGATTGTATTTTGCGGGCTGTTTATTATGACGATTGAGGATGCAACGTAAGTTGTCACCTCAGGGGGAGTGTCAACTGCGCAGCACCCTATAGTACGGTAAATCGGGCAAGTTCAAACAAGCGACATTCGTCGCCACTTGAGCCGCCGTGCCAATGGGAGGGAGAGGCAAAATCCGGCTGTGCGGCGACGATGTGGTTCAAGAGCAGTATTTCCGACAGGTAATTGCATAACCAACGGGAAGATCGATTGTCGAATCTGGGGCTACGGCAGTCGCTGTATCTTGCACTGGAAAATCCGGGAACAGAGATCGAACTAACAGAGGCAATGGTGCGCCGTCATGGCGAACCAATGTTGGGCTTTCGTGGCTTGCAGTTCGATCATTCATGCTGTGCACCCGGAGAGTTTGCCATGAGTATTGCCGATTGGGAGCCGACACCGGCCGAAGCGGTGTCGGAGTCGCGTGCTTTGCGTGGAGTTACTCTTAAATCAGGATCCACCAAGCTTGAGTCGCTCACTTCCGCGCCTTTGGTTCAGGCAAGTAACCCCGCACCTCACCAGCTTCAGAAGAACGCCTCTGATGCTGAAGTAAATGGTGCGGGCGCGATCGACAGCGAAGATGATAGAGACACTGGTGATAGTGAAATCGACGATAGCGACACTGACTTGGAGTGTGTGGATCGTCCGATTGCGATCCCCAAGGTGCTGCATCGCTTGGCGATCGTGCGGCAGCAACAAGGGGTCTCTCACCGCAATCTGGCACGCCGTTTAGGCAGCGATATTCGCACGGTACGCGCGCAGGAACACTCTGACGCAGACCTGCCACTCAGTCTGCTCTATGCCTGGCAGCAGGTGCTAGAAGTACCTATTTCCGAGTTGATGGTCGATAGCGCGTCCCCGTTGTCCCCCCCAGTATTGGAACGGGCACGCATGGTCCGCCTGATGAAGACCGTGGCGGCGATGCTTGAAAGCGCAGACAGCAACTCCATGAAACGGATGATTCAGATGCTGAGCGAGCAACTGATCGAAATCATGCCGGAACTCAAGGGGGTTGGCCCCTGGCACGCTGTTGGTCAGCGCCGCACGTTGGACGATTATGGCCGCGCCGCCGAGAACTCGATCTCAGAAGACTTCTTTCGGCGATTGGGTTCGTAATGTAGTCATCGCACTCCGTACGATGAAGTTGCAATTTGCGGTCTGCCGTAATTTAGTCGTTGCCCCAAGTCGGTGCGTTGTGCGATATTTTTCCTCATCCGGAGCATGAGGACTACAATGGCCAACTCGTATTCACGCCCGTAGTTGCGCACCATGTGCGGCAGTGCATTGCTTGACGACTGTTTCGCAGGTGCTATCCGCTTCGGCACTGGTCAAGGTTCCAGAACGGCCGCGTAGAATTAGCGAAAATAGCAGACTCTTCTTACCTGCACCCAGCCGTTCGACCTGACGGTAAGTATCGCGATAGTTCAATTGCTCAAGAGACTCCCCGGCACACTTTCGAACAGTTTGCGCCAGGTCGGCCCAGCGAACCGATTCGTCGACCACCAGATTCAAATCGCGCGTCACGGCCGGGTACGGCGACAACTCGGCGGAAATCGGTACCAAGCGCGCTACTTGCTCGAGCAGCGCAATTCGCACTTCGGCGACGGTGGTTGGCGCGCGAAGTTCAAATTGTTTTAGCCCCGCATCGCTAAGTTCCCCCAGAAAACCAAGCCGTTCACCATTCAGTTGCAACTCGACACTTCGGGCCGACTTGAACAGCGGATGCCGAAATGGGAGTGCCGTAATCTGCTCGTTGCAATGCAAGGCATCGAGAAACCCCTCCAAAACGCCTTTAACCTCCAACAGCCCTGCGCCACTGGTGAGGCCGAGCATCAAATCCTCCAGCGGCAATTGTTCCTTGCGCGGGAGGTAAATCTTGGCGGTTTCAAATAGCTCGATTCGCGGGTTGGCCAGGCCCTCGTTCGTCCGCCGCGCCAGTAGCAAGCTGGGGATCAGGCTACGCCGCAATCGGTCGGCGCGCCGCAAGACGGGTGTCGGTGCCATGAGTGCCGGTGCATCGGTCCAGGGGGAAAATGCCTCGCTGGGGCCTTCTTCTACGGCGCTGAGTGTTAGTGCCTCGTCCAGTCCCGCACCCACCAGCGCCGTGCGGACTTTACTCAGCACGCGATCGGTCGTTGTTCGCGTGGAGGGTGCCATCGGCACGCTAACATCCTCGGGGATTTTGTCGTACCCGTGAATACGTGCCACCTCTTCGATCAAGTCAATTTCGCGAGTCAGATCGCGTCGCCAGCTTGGTGGTACAACTGCAATCGCCGTCGGTTCCTTCTCCTTGGCGGTCGTGGTCTCAATATTGCCCAGTGCGGCGAGAATCCGCCGCACCGTCGGCAGTGGAATCTCAATGCCGAGAATTCGCTTGATCTGTGCTAGCCGCAACACGACCGGGGCAGGTGCAGTTGGTAGTGCGCCCGCATCCAGAACGCCACTGGCCAGTTCTCCACCTGCTATCTCCAAAATCAACTGGCAGGCGCGACGGCTGGCGTAATCGACCCCCTGTGGATCTAGCCCGCGCTCAAACCGGTAGGACGAATCGCTGTGCAGGCCCAGCTTACGCGCGGTGCTGCGGATCGACATCGGATCAAATAGCGCCGCCTCGATCAGCAGATCCCTGGTCGTGTCGCGAACTTCTGTTTCGGCACCCCCCATCACCCCACCAATCGCCACCGGGCGTATTTTATCAGCGATGACGCACATGTCGGTGGTCAGCTCGTAGGTCTGATGGTCGATGGCGACTAGCTTCTCGCCGGCGTTGGCGCGGCGGACGATAATCTCGGACCCTGTCAGGTGCGACAGGTCAAATGCATGCAGCGGCTGGCCACACTCCATCAGCACGTAGTTGGTGATGTCGACAATGTTATTGACGCGTTGGATTCCGACCGTTGCCAGTCGATCGGCCAGCCAGGCGGGGCTGGCAGCCACCTTTACGCCACGAATGACTCGCGCCGTGTACCGCGGACAAAGGTCCGGGCACGTAACCTGCACTGAGGCCAGACTCTTGACCGCCGTTGCACCCGTCTTCGGTTCGGCAGCGGGAATCTTTAGCGGCTGACCGAATAGCACCGACGCCTCGCGGGCGACTCCAATATGCCCCAGACAATCGGGCCGATTGCTGGTGATCTCCAAATCGATAGCCAGATCGTCACCGACGGGCGTGGTCGATTCGTGATTCAGCCCGGCCAGCATGACGCGCTCTGCGAATTCGTCGGCCGAAACATCCAGATCCAGATACTGCCGCAGCCAATTCCACGAAACAATCATAGTCGCACAATTACCATTTGAAGAAAGAAACGCAGGCCACTTGGCCTAGCGCGGTTGGGTTTGCCGCAGAAGCAGCACCGTGTGAACAAGTATGTCC
>JAWXCH010000284.1:0-3603 GCA_034440595.1 Planctomycetota bacterium
CACGGGTAGGCTGGAGAAACATCACGCGCTCCTGAAAAACTAAGGCGGGGATCTGGCAGGCTCAAATCAACGAGCTAACGCAGATCAATAAGTGGTCAACGCGGGCAGGCAAATCGGGCGGAAGCAAACCATTTCAAATCCATCTGAAAGCACTGGCAGTTTAACGTGGAAACTGCCTATTCGTCAACAAAATATCAGACCTTTGTCCTATACCATTGGGAAATACGTCGTGATTCCGACGAAGCAGATCACCAACCACCGCAAAATCTCGCTGGCATAATTGAGTTTAATCCACCCGCGCAAAAAGATGCTTGTTTGAATGTCGCCGGAACGGCCTGTAGTCCAGTGCGGCGTCATATTTCGCCAGAACGCTTTGAATTGCCAACCGCTTTATGCCCGGAGGGTTTTCCAAATCGGAATAAATTACCGAGTTTGTACCGGTCGGGGCGGTCAGTCCCCTTCGATTCCTTTGCGTTGAGTCTGTTTCCGTTCGGTGCCGAAATTTTTGATGCGTGCCAACGGAGTGGAGATTAGTTATTGCAAGGAGTGCAACGGATGGCCTCACGAATCCACACAGGCAAGATTGCCTGGTCCATCGACCTGTCAGCCGATAGCGATTACACCCCGGAATCGCGATTGCATGTCGGCCAGCGGCTGGAGCAAAGTGCGAACACCCGGCGGTTGCTGGATCTGTTCGACCAGTACCAGATTCCGGCAACCTGGTTTGTCGATGAAGCGGCCAGCGAAACGCCGTTGTCGAACATTACCTCCCGCACCGCAGGGCACGAAGTCGCGGTCTCATTTGGCCAACGGGTTGTAAACGGACCCAAGCGGCAGCTTGCCACGGCCTTGTGCCGCAGTACGTTTGCAATGCAGAAACTGCAACATTCGCTGCGGGCAGTTCAGTTTCCGTCCCCTCCTAGTAACGAACAATATGAATTGCTGCTGAAGAACGGCATTTCGGTGGTGCGGATTTGCAGCGGATCGGTAGGGCGGGGAGCCGATGCGAATATTCGTCCGATTCGGCACGGGCTATGGACACTGCCATCACCTGTCGCTGTTACCGGTGGGCACTGGCCAGGATCGATTCGAGCCTGGTGGCTGGCCACGGCGGCGGTGCTGAGCGCCGCAGAAGAGCGGCGGCATTGCCACTTGGCGCTGGATCCGGCGACACTTTCGCCGCGCAGTTTAGGCTGGCCTCTGCTGGCGAAGTTATTGCGGGTGCAGTCGGGTCTGCGGCGAGAGGGGCGGCTGGAGATCGCCACGGTGTCTGCACTGGTCGAGCGGCTGATGAGTAAACAACATTCGGGGGTCGGCGCACGATCAATTCTTCGCGCGGCTTAGAAGTCGGTGTCGCGAGAGCGGGAGAATACGGCCAGGGGAGGGGGCGTTATTTCAGTTCCCGAAAAGTGGTCCAGCTAATGTAGCCGAGGGCCAGGGCACTGACCATAAACCCGACATCTGCGACGACGCTGGCCTTGCTGAATGGTAATCCTGTGGCCAAATCCATGGTGAATACCAGGAAGAAAATGATGGCGACCGCCATTCCAAATATTGCAAACGCCTTCGCCATTCCCGAATCTTCCTGAACCTACGGCTGCCAGTTACGCGACTGGAAAGATGGGTTATCTAGTACAGTTGAGCGTCTTAGTATAGTTTAATAGCTAGCACTGTTACATGGGGCGAATTGGCTGTAAAGCTAGATTCTCGTTCGTGTTTTGGCCGAAGGATACCCGTCGCGTTCCGCAAAGTCGTTAGAATTGGATTATCGGGGCCATAATGACTCCAATGGCTCAAAGCCGTGTGGCTCGCAAAGTTATCCCGCTGGTTGTTGTATCGGCAAAAATGCCTACCGACACTGGTTTGGCAGGTATCTACTTCTAGGTGCAAAATAACGTCTCCGTTCGCTTTCCAGTATTCTGACACAGTCTAACGGTATCATCCCCTTCATGCAGCTTCCACAGGGACTACGAAGCAGTATGCCCGTGGCGACACGGGTGGCATTTTTTGACCATGCGGCGGTGGCCCCTTTGAGTGAGCCCGCACGGCTGGCGGTTCGCCGATGGGCGGATGAGGCGACCGAAAATGGCAATGCCGACTGGCCACGTTGGGACCGGCGGCAGAGTGAGCTGCGCGAGCTGGCGGCGCGATTGGTTAACGCGGATAAGGACGAGATCGCGCTGGTGCAGAACACCACGGCAGGGATCAATCTAGTGGCCGAGGGACTGGACTGGCGAGAGCGAGATAACATCGTCACGCTGGCTGATGAGTTTCCTTCGAATCAGTACGCATGGTTGAATCAGCAATCGCGCGGGGTCGAGGTGCGCCGTGTGCCGACTGATAACGGCCGCGTTGATCTGGATCGGCTGGAGAGTGCGTGCGACCAGCGAACCAGGCTGATTAGCATTAGCTGGGTTGGATATTTGAGTGGCTGGAGGAACGATCTGAACGCGATTGCAGACATCGCACGGCGGCAGGGGGCGATGTTTTTCCTGGATGCGATACAGGGTCTGGGTGTCTTTCCATTGGACGTGCAGAAAACTCGCGTCGACTTTTTTGCTGCGGATGGACACAAATGGCTGCTGGGGCCAGAGGGGGCCGGTTTGTTCTACATTCGCCGCGAACACCTGGATCGGTTGCGGCCAATTGGCGTTGGCTGGAATAGCGTTCCACACGCCAGCGACTTTACGCGAATAGAGTGGGAGCCGCGGGCATCGGCGGCACGCTATGAAGGTGGGACAGCCAATGCGGTGGGGCTGTTGGGTTTGGCGGAGAGTTTGGAGTTGCTGATGTCGTTTGGAACAGAAGCGATCCGGGAGCGAATTCTTAGCTATACTACGACACTTTGCGAGCAACTGCGAAATGCAGGCACGGTTATTCATAGCCATCGCGAACAGGCGGAACACTGTTCGGGAATTGTCACGTTTGAACTACCGGGGGTCGATTCGCAGCATGCACGCAGGGTTTGTGCCAGGGCGAATGTGGCCCTCAGTTGCCGAGCCGGTCGGCTGCGTGTCAGCCCACACGCTTATAATGATCAAACCGATCTGGATCGGCTGCTTGCGGCGCTGGAAGAGGCAGGTTAGCCTGCGGACTTGAGCATCGGATTTTTCAATAGTCAGGAGCACTGTATGTCGAAACCGCGCATGGCCGTGTATACCGGCTCGTTTGATCCGGTGACGCTGGGACATCAGAATGTCATCGAACGGGCGAGCACGCTGGTGGATGAGCTGGTCGTTGGGATTGGCATCAATGTGGAAAAGCAGGCGCTGTTCACCATTGAAGAACGGCTGGCCATGTTACAAACAGTGACCAGCACGCTGCCGAATGTACGCGTCGAGGCGTTTAGCGGTCTGGCAGTAAGCTTTGTTCGCCAGTGTGGTGCGCGAGTGATGCTGCGCGGTGTGCGGACGTTGAGCGACATCGAGGCAGAGTTCACGATGACGCTGGCGAATCGGAAGCTGGACGCCGGAATCGAAACGGTCTTTCTGATGGCGGACGATCAGTTTTCACACGTTTCGAGTTCGCTGCTAAAGCAGATAACGCCGCTGGCCAGCGATGAAGAGTTGGCCCGGTTTGTACCGACGGCGATCATTCCAGGAC
>JAWXCH010000285.1:0-7136 GCA_034440595.1 Planctomycetota bacterium
AAACCTTCGTGGCAGGATGCCACGACTCACCCGGCAGGACGCCCGCAAGACTCGCTAACGACCGACATGGAAAATTCCATTTTACGTTGAACCAGGACAGTCTGACTGAATTTCCTTGTGCTTGTCGTAAACCATCACTGTTTCCTCGTTGGGCAACGCCCCGATATGCGGCCACCGTCCCGGAACGGTTTGCTCCTTGAGCACTTCCCCGTTGCTCGTGCATCTGAGCAACCACACATCGGCGGGACCTGTCCCGAACTTGCTCAACTTGGCGTAACAGAAACCGGCCAACAGCAGTTCTTTGCTACCAGTCTCGATGGCAATATCGGTGAACATGCTCTCTTGGTCTGGACGATCAAAAGTTCGCGTTAATGTGATATCGGCGTCTGAGTTTATGCGTACCAGCAGTCCAGAATTCTTGACAGTTCCGACCAGCAGAATCTGATCGTCTTCTTGAATGACTGCTTTATAGAAACGGCAATGAGGAAGATTTGTTGTGAATACCTTCGATAATACGACCTTGTGTTGCTGATCCAACTTTATCAATGAATAGTCGTCGTTACTTTTTGCCTTACCAATGACTACCAAATCACCATTCTTCGTTGAGAATGCGCCGATAAAATTGAGAGGTACGAGAGGAACTACTTCATCCGCCGGTCGTCCCTCCAGTGGTATTTCAGAAACAACCTTGCCGTCCCTCGCGAATTCCCAGAGTTTGAAAGCACTGTTGTACGGCTTCGACGCCTCCAAGGACGTTTCAATCGCGAGCAATCGTTTTGAAGGCTTCGCGATACCAATAAACTCCAAGAAACGATGCCGCTCATTGGAGGAAAACTCTTGAACCCATTTGCGCAGCATTGGCTTCGATGTCTGTGCATCTGTGCGGACTGCCGGAATAACTTCTGCACCGCCTTTCGCTTTTGTGGCAGCAGGAATCTGCGGCAGGTCTTCAGCATAAAACGAGCCTGACTGGAAGCAGCACAGGATCGCAGCACAAAAGTACGACTTCAGGTCAGCGGTGTTCATTGTCGTTTTATCCTAATCTGAACTCGTATCAATATACCGATAGTTATTGTAATACCCGGCATAGAACTGAAATGTTTCACTCTACATACCTCGGCTTCGGCGACAGCAGCGTGGCGTAGATGCAGAGGCCGATCAGGACAATGGCGGCGAGCAATGTTCGTTCATAGTACAGTATCTCTCGCCAGGTTGGTGGAGCAACACCCGGTAGTTTATTGAAGCGATCCAGCGTTACGGCGAGGACATATTTTTCCGGCGGTCGTAGAGTCCAGGTCGGCTTGAGAAATGATCGCACCCAGTTCAGGTCGAGGCCCTCGGGTACGCCATAAATCTGCATGAGTTCGATGGCGTAGGCAGTTGGGCGGGCTGAGCCCACAGATTCCCTGGGACCGTAACAGAATCCACCATTACCAGTGCGATGAAATCGGCGCAGGAGGTCATGCACCTGTCGGCGGTATTGAATTGGATCGACCGGTTTCCCCACCACTTTCAAAAGCCGTGTGGCCTGAAGCACCGTTGCCAGTGTTGCGTCAGGAGCTGTATCAGCGGTTTCCAGCATCCGCTGCAATACGTTGGGCAACTTATCCAACTGCGGACCGCTTAGATCGCCGCGCGCAACTGCCGTACGAATAACCCAATCATAAAAGATAAGGAGAGAAACGTGAAAAGGTCTGTCTAATTCCACTTGCTGCCGCAAGAATCTCAAATTTCCCTCGTAATTGTAAACAGTAGACGCTTGTGCGGCAGAAAGCAGACCAAGCCGCAAACCGGTTGCCAACAATATGGGATTCGGCTGATCCTTAGCAATCTCCGCGGCCAGTAGCTGTTCCGGCTTCGCGAAATCTGGATGCAATCCAGACTCCACGGTCCACTCGGCTACGATCTCCCAGTACTCTGCATTCACGCTTCCGCGCGAGGTGTGGTCAAATGACTCGACGTAGTCTTTCATTTGCTGCGGAGTCACGGGCCAAATGACTGGCCTGAGGGACCAAATGCTCAAGCCCACACAAATGATAACTTGCAATATGAACGCAGCGCGGCCAGGATTCGTACCACGGCAATAATGTCCAGGTGGCATGATTCCGACCATTAAGCCACTTAAAATTGTTACTCCCGCAAACACAATCGCAGCCAACACTGACTGTTCGACAAAATGAATTCCTTGCGATCGCATTGCCATGATTTGCCCCAAAGACATCAGTGGTATCAGTCCAATGAAGCAGGACTGACCAACCACCAGACGATTGCCAATTCCCGCTTTGGCGAGGCTTCTTAGGACATAAATCAGCACGCTAAACGAGGCGATAAAGCCGAGAAACAATAGCCAAGTGGCTCCGTACCACATTGTGGCGACGGTGATGACAAACAGCGCTGCCATTTTCCAACCTTGGCTATTCTGCCATCGTTTCATTCTGACTACTAACTGCTTTCCGTCGGTTGAGTCCGGCAGGTTTTGCGCCTGAATGCCGCGAATCTTGAAAACCGAAACAAGCGTTGCACCAATCAGCAGAAAGAAACAAACCGCCGGGTAGACCAGAACCGCCAGCAGCTTCGATCCTTTGGCTGGTGCGGCACCGCCGGCAATTTCCGCGAGCTGTTTCTGAGATATGATGCCCGCAGGCAAGATTGCAGCGGCGTATTGCAACGCCGGGGAAAGAGATGCAATTTTCACCTCGGGTTGCGCGGATAAACGTTCACGCACGCCGGCAGCGAATGTACCCGGATCGACCCGTTGCGGTTGAAGCACTGCTCGAATGTCTTCTTCAGAAACGATTTCTTCGATCATGGCAGCGTCTCCGTTGTCTTTGAGTCCGTCTGATCGGTGATCATTCGGTGCAGTGCTCGTCGCGCCTGGTAGAGCCTTCCTTCGACAGTTTTCACCGGGACCGAAAGCAGCGTGGCCACCTCCTTGACGCTGGTATCTTCTAGATAGTGCATCAGAATTACCTGTCGCTGCATCTGCGGCAGGCGATCCACCGCTTCGCGTAGTTGAGCCAAATGCTCTGGCACTTCTTGAAGCGTAGACGTGTCCACTGGATCCATCGGTTCTGCGGCAAACGTGAACAGCCGAAACCAGCGGCGGCGGCCGCGCGACCAATTGCGATACCGATTTAGCGCCACGCCGCGCAGCCAGCGGCCAAAGACCTCTGGATCGTTCCAGTCACCACGGCAGGATTCGCGGTTTAGCCACGCATCGGCAAAGCTATCCTGGGCGATCTCGGTTGCCTCATGCCACGGGGCACCCCAGGCGGCAATCAGCCCGATGAGTGGCCCACGGTAGGCGTTGATGAGTTCATCCAGTTCCATTTTGCTCCTGCTGGTACCTTATAGTGTCCGGCAGGGGCGTGGATCACGCAAGAATCTGAGAAGATTTTAGAAATGTGATGAACGTGAGGTATAGGCCGGGCGCTGTGCGAGAGAGTGGAGCAGGTGAGCAGCGGAAAAGGTACTGGATTCCCGCCTGCGCGGGAAAGACGGAGACGCGGCACTCTGTCGGCGGAGCGAAAGGCGACGGAAGACACCCTCACCCGCGGCTGATACCGCCACCTCTCCCGCAAGCGGTAGAGGTGAAGATTTGTGCGTACTGCAGAACAAACCCTACAAGACTCAATCCCAGTACCAATTCCCTTGCCGGGCGGTGACGGCTTTCGTACGGACGGTGGCGACGGTGTCGCTCTTTTTGGCCTCTTGGATCATTTCCCAAGGCTGGATCATCACACCACCGGAGGTGGCGATAATCCAATTGCGACCCTTTTTGACCGCGCTGGCTTTTGCGGCGACTTTGGTTGGCACGTTGTACTTTTCAATTGGTGTCTCGGCATTGCTGAGCAGTGCCCCCAACTGGCAGCTAGCCTGTTTCTGAAAGTCTTCCTTTTGGATCAGGGCTGCGATCACAGCCAGATCGATGCAGTTTCGCAGTTCGGCGAAGACAGGTTCTTTGGCGGCCAGGTCGGCGTACTTGGCGGTAAAGATATCAGCCCAGCGCTGCGCAGCAGGAGTGGCCTTGACGGTGCCGGTCTGCTTGCCATCGTCGGCAAATGTATCTTCTTCTGTCAGGCATTTTACACCGACACCACTCAGTTCCCAGGCGAGACCTTCCGGATCTTTTTGCAGGGCCTCGTAGTTGGGCGAGAGCCACCAACGTGGGCTGCCATTCACTCTGGCTAATGCCTTGTCCAGATTGTTGACCAGCCCATGAATAGGAGACGGATCGAGCTGCATGGCAAGGCGCTTCATCCGGTAGTCGGCGGCGACCAGCACGCGAGCAAAGTGACTGTCACCAGGGACGCCACCAACCGTGATGGTTTGCAGACCAAGAGCATTTTCGTATTCGGCAAAAGTCTGTTGCGGATTGCCGATGGTACGCTTGGTACTCATGACTTGATTCAGGCGAGCGCGGCCTTCTTCGGTCGGGTTGATCGAGCAACTGATGCCGCCATTGCGGGCCTGATCGGCGGAACGGAGTGCGACGAGCAGGTCGTCGAGATGCAAGACCGGCTGGCCGGTGGTTTCACCGACGACGTTCCCCAGTGCATCGGACTTCCAGCCTTCGGCAGGACCGGCCAGGACGATGTCCTGATTGGCCGGATCGAGGAAGATATAGCGAACTCGTTGTAAGCCGGCCAAGTAGCGGACGTCATCCGTTAGCGGTTTGTTTTCAGTCCGCAGTTTTTGCAGGTGCTGGTCCAGCAGGCGGAGCGAGACCATTCGCAATTCGGTCTTGTCATCCAAGTCGACCGGGACACCAGCGAGAGCTTTTTTGCGAAGCTCGCCGAGTTCCTTACGCGCGACCGGGTCAATATTGCTGAGAACGCCTTCGGCGTCGATAGCCACACCACCAACCTGGCGATTCACCAGCCCGACACCGGTGGCGATCTGCGCAGTGGCGGAATTGGGGAGGGCTGCGGCGGCTCCGACCACGAGCATGCCCGCGATCGCCAGTTTCAACTCGTGCTTTAGCCAGCGGAGACGCAACATGAATAAGCTCCTGAAATCTTACATGGCACATCGCTGTTGACGATGCTGCGAAATTTGGACGAAGAGGTGTTTTGGTTCGCCGGAAGCTCAAAAACACTGCTGGGCAAGCCACCCGGCTTTCGCGAGGGCAGGCAGCAGTGGCACCCGAGCGTGCGCTGTTCCATTACGTTATAATAGTTAAGCTGGGAGCTTCTCGCAAGAAAACCGGCCCGGTCTTGGCGAAAACCGAACCGTGGCAGGTATTCGCAACGTAGCAGAAGCGTACAATAGAGGTGTACGTGCCCCGAACTTGTCCAAATTTGCCGCATCCGGCTGTATTAAATCGAGCCATTTTGGCGGTTAGTAAAGCGTTACCCGACGGTCGACTGGCCAGTCGGCAGCTTTTAATCACAGAGTGTCCCGACGTTGTGTCCACCGGTGCGACGAGACTGGTGTAGCAAGCTCACGTGCCCGGTTATAGCGATGCTGCGGGATGGACTGGCTGTGGATTTAAGTAGGTGGCGTGCAGACTCCGGCCTGCCGCGACTTTTGAACGTTTGTTTAGCGAATCCGATTTGTGACCGCTTGGCAAACCGGGATCGCAATCGGATAGGATGATTTGGAACAGAGACAATTCAAAGGCACTACTTTCTGGTGCATCAATAACGACCGCGCAATCGACGCGTACTGACGGAACATTGAGCTAGCCACGCGATTTTATTCAGGTTGAGAATGTTGGCGTATCTGGTTATCCGCGAAGGGATGAAATGGACCGACGTGTTCCGGCTAATACCGGGACAGACGGCGACCATTGGCCGCGCGCCAACGAACCAAGTGATTCTGAAGGATGACCGATGCAGTCGAACGCACGCCGAGATCTTTCTATCGCAAGGCTCGTGGGTTGTTCGCGATCTGGACAGCCGCAATGGAACGATTGTCGGCACCGAGTTGGTACGTGGCGATCAGATTCTGGAGCCAGGGGATATTATTCGGATCGGCCAATCGCAATTGGCGTTTGTGCATGATCTGGCCAAGGCATTTTCGGATTCGAGCAACGGCTCTCGAATGTCAGAATCGGTACTGGCAGGCTCGGCCAATCCAACGATGGGGACGATCGACGACTCAAGCGTCTTTCAGCCGCTAGAGCCGACCACAATTACGCATCGGCGAGGTCAGACCAAGTTTCTCGAACCGGCTGTTGCCGAAGCGGCCATCCCTCGCGTGGGCCGCGCAGCGGCGCAGCTATGTCGGTTGGCCTTTGAATTGGCCAAAGCACCGGACGTACCGGCGATTGCCAAGCTGGCGCTGGATGGTCTGTTTGAGGGTACGCAAGTCGACGCTGGTGCCTTGCTACTGCTGCCGCGCGATTTTTCGGGAGAACCGGCCGGCGGGGATCTGGAGGTTGTCGCTTCTCGCACCGATTCGGAGTTCCCATATCACCGCGTCTCGGCGTTTTTGGCATCGACTGTGATTCGTGAAGGCGAAGCGGTGCTGGCCCGCAATGTGATGGGGGATAGCGCCCTGGGCACGCGCGACAGTAAGGGAGAATTTCACACGATCAGCGTGATTTGTGCCCCGATTCGCCGCAACAAACGGATTATGGGGCTGATCCACTTGTGCTCGACCAACCCGCAGCGCGTGCCGGACCCGGACGATTTGGAATTCACGCTGGCGGTGGCCGAAACGGTTTCGGTGGGTCTGGAAAACCTGGCTCGGCGGCAAGAACTATCGGACGATCTGATTCAGATTCGGGACGAGAATATTCAGCTTCGCGAGCGGCTGGGGGTGCAGTGTGAAATTATTGGCACCAGCATGGCGATGGATGTCGTCAAAAGCGAAATTAGCCGTGCCGCACCGAACCGAGCGACGGTGCTGATTCGTGGCGAGAGTGGCGTGGGGAAGGAACTGGTCGCGCGGGCGGTACATTTTGCCAGCCCACGCCGGAAGGGGCCATTCGTCTGTTTGAACTGCGCGGCATTGACAGAAAGTTTGTTGGAGAGCGAACTGTTTGGTCACGAGCGCGGGGCATTTACCGGTGCCACCGAGCGCAAGATCGGCAAGTTTGAAGCGGCCAATGGCGGTACGCTGATGCTGGACGAAATAGGCGAGATGAGCCCGACGATTCAGGCGAAGTTTTTGCGAGTGCTGGAAGGGCA
>JAWXCH010000286.1:0-9085 GCA_034440595.1 Planctomycetota bacterium
GCTGTAATCTCGCATCCATGCGTCTGTCTCCTGTGTCAGAAAAAGGAAGTGATAGCTACCATTTCCTGCTAGCTGACACAAGATTTCTTACAGGCCCAAACGCAGGCGTTGTGCTGCTGTCCAACACAACGCCTGCGAAATGTACTATTGAGCTTCTAAATTCGTGTGCCTACTCGGCTTCAACTTCCGACACGGCTGAAGCTTCTTTGTCTTGCTTCTCGCAAGCTTCGCCCTTCTTGCAAGCCTCTCCCTTTTCGCATGCGCCATCTTTGGCACACTCAGCACCCGCCTTGCAAGCTTCGCCTTTTTCACAAGCTACCTTTGCACAGGCTTCCGTGCTTTTGCAGGCGCTCGTTGCGGCACAAGCTTCGATCTTTGCACAAGCCTCAGCCTTACTGCAAGCTTCGGCCTTCGTGCAAGCTCCGTCCTTCAAACACGCCTTGACGGTTGAACAAGCCCCGGCGGTGCATGCTTCATCGATTGGCAGCGGTGCTTGATAATAGCCTGCTCCATACCCTGGGTGACTTCCTACATCATGCGAAATTGGCGTCGGCGGCACAAATGCCTGTGGTGCAATGCAATCATCCGAACGCACCGCCCTCGCCTTCATCCGCAATTCCTGTGCAGTCTGACGAATGGCATCGGCCTGATCATACAGGTCCAGCGCTTCCAAACGCTCGGCGGCCATATCCAGTTCGCGGCTGCTGCAACGGAGCGCTTCCACGGCGCTGTCGCATTCCGGAGCGGGCACCGGCTGAACGTGTGAAGTCTTGCGAATCATCTCGCGTGAGCCGGGGCAGTCGTCGTCGGCATAGGCCGGGTAGCTGACCGGATGTGAAGCTTCTGTCCAGAACCGACCTTGCTCTTGCATCGGAACAGGGGGCATGCTGGCCGCATCGTCAAATAGTGTGCCCGCAAAGACGTTCATGCGGAGCTTGTTTTTCATAAACTCGACCGGGCACTGCTCTGGCCCACCCATCAATTGCGACAGGTCCACGGCAATCGGCTGCTGAGTGTGCCGCGAATTGCGGGCATCGCTGGCACAATGCATCGGCTCGATACACTGCATGGGTTGAAAGAACGGTGCGTTCTCGCTCGACTGTAAGAGATCGAATGAGGCTCCATCTTCGGCCGATGTCAGCGACATTGGCGTCGATAGCCAGGCAAAAGCACCAATCAAAATCGCCCTCGAAAATTTGCTATGCATCCCTGCATCCTCCAAAAAAAGGTCCGTCACTCAGGCCGGTCGCGCGCTCACTGTCTGGACAGTGTCTACAGCGCGGGGGGCTATTATAGGGAGGGTCGCCATTGTGCCCAACAGCGATTTTCTCGCAGGAAACGCGATCTTTCTGACATTCTCAGAGTTTAACTTTGCGGGGCGTAAATTGGGGGTTGTAGTCGCGAACAGAAAGCACTGCTGGACAAGCCAGCAGTGGCACCCCAACTATGCATTGCCTAGAATGACTATCAATCCAGTTGGCTGTATGCTAGCAGGTTTTGACTGCGGGATCGTCAGTGCGACCCGACGGTTCTTCACGCGGAGCATGAGGCGATTCAAAACTTCCTCATGCGGAGCATGAGGACTACATTGGTCCTTTATCATAAAGCGAACACATCATGGAAGTACGCGATCTTGGCAATACCGGTTGGAAGGTTCCTGCGCTTTGCATGGGGACGGGCACCTTTGGTGGAACAAATGAGTTCTTTCAGGCCTGGGGCGATACCGACGTCAAGGAAGCGACCCGGCTGGTCGATATCTGCCTGGAACATGGCGCGAACATGTTCGACTCTGCGGATATCTATTCCGACGGAGTTTCGGAAGAGATCCTTGGGAAAGCAGTAAAGGGTCGCCGCGATCAGGTCATTATCTCGACCAAGGGTGGCATGCGTAATGGACAAGCTCCCAACGATGTCGGCTCGACTCGCGGGCATCTCACCAGCGCCATTGAAAACAGCCTGCGCCGACTGGGCACCGATTACATCGATCTGTACCAGTTGCATGCCTTTGATGCGATTGCCCGTACGGAAGAGACGCTCGAAACGCTGGCCGACTTTGTTCGCGCCGGAAAGATCCGCTACATCGGCTGCTCCAACTTCTCCAGTTGGCACATCATGAAGGCGCTGGCCACGTCCGATCGTTACGGGCTACCCCGCTACGTGGCCCATCAGGCGTACTACTCGCTCGTCGGGCGAGACTATGAATCCGAACTCATGCCGCTGGCGCTAGATCAGGGAGTGGGCACTGTGATTTGGAGCCCGCTCGGCTGGGGGCGACTGACTGGTAAGGTCCGTCGTGGTAGCCCGTTGCCGGAGACCAGCCGCTTGAAGCACAAGGTCAGCAATGATCGCGGCCCGCAGGTGCCGATGGAGTATCTGTACGACGTAGTGGAAGCCTTGGAAGCAATTGGCAAAGAAGTCGGCAAATCGGTACCGCAGGTGGCATTGAACTGGCTGCTACAGCGTCCGACCGTTTCGACAGTGATTATTGGAGCGCGTAATGAGCAGCAACTGCGCGACAATCTGGGTGCCGTCGGCTGGAATCTCACGCCCGAGCAAGTGGCCAAGCTGGAACGCGCCAGCGACAAGCCGCTGAACTATCCGTACTGGCATCAGGCGGCGTTTGAACGGAATACGGTGTTGTTTACGCCCGCGGAGGAAGAATAGACTCCCTCCATGCCCGCGTCCCCCATCTATCTCGACAACCACGCCACCACCGCCGTTGACCCGCGCGTGCTGGCGGCGATGCTGCCGTATTTTACAGAAGTGTTTGGCAACGCGGGTAGCACGACGCACAGCTTTGGCCACGAAGCGAAGGACGCGGTGAACAGTGCCCGGCGCTCCATCGCAACGTCAATCGGTGCAGATGAACACGAAATCGTCTTCACCAGCGGTGCCACCGAGAGCAACAATCTGGCCATTCGCGGCGTGGCCGAACGCGAGCGCCGGCGCGGAAATCATCTCATTAGCGTAACGACTGAGCACAAAGCGGTTCTTGATCCGTTGGCAAGTCTCGCTAAACACGGATTTGAAGTCACACTGCTGCCGGTCGCGCAGCATGGCTCGCCCCACGCCGGGCTACTAGACGTGCAACGACTGGCCGATGCCATTCGCCCCGACACGGCCCTGGTCAGTGTGATGCTGGCGAATAATGAGATCGGTGTGATTCAACCGCTGGCCGAGATCGGCCGCCTCTGCAAAGAACGAGGGGTGCTCCTCCATTGCGACGCCACGCAAGCGGTCGGCAAGATCCCGGTCGATGTGAACGACTTGCAGGTCGATCTGCTCAGCTTCACTGCGCACAAGATCTATGGCCCCAAGGGGGTCGGCGCGCTCTATGTCCGCCGCCGCAACCCGATCGTTCGGTTGCAATCACAGATCGACGGGGGTGGACAAGAGCATGGCCTGCGGAGCGGCACGCTGAATGTGCCGGGCATCGTCGGATTCGCCAAGGCGCTGCGGCTCTGCCTGGAAGAAATGCCAACGGAGAGCATGCGACTGGCGGCACTGCGCCAACGTCTCTACGACGGTCTGGCAAAATCGCTCAGCGATGTTTTGCTCAATGGACCGGTTCTATCCGATCCAATTCTTCGCCTGCCGGGCAACCTCAATGTCACTTTCGGCCACGTGCAAGGGGAAGCGATCTGCCTGCAAATTCCCGATATAGCCGTCAGCTCCGGTTCGGCCTGCACCTCGGCCAATCCGGCTCCTAGCCACGTGCTCTTAGCACTCGGCCTGAGCGAGGACCAAACAAAATCGAGCCTGCGCTTCGGCATCGGCCGGTTCAACACCGCCGAACAGATCGACTACACCATCGAAGCCATTACCGCCGGGGTAACGAGGTTGCGAAAACTTGCATAGCAGAGAGCAGTTTCTGAATCTACGTTTTGCAATCTTACCGCAGAGTACACCGAGCAGAACGCAGAGATAGCAACAATCGTGGACGGTGAGTCAACCTGCATCCTGTTCATCTTGTCCATTCTTGTTCAAAAAAAAGAACTTCGAGAAGGGAATAAACAAGGATGAACGGGATTAACTGGATGCGAGTCAAATTCATCTCTGCGTAGTTTCTCTGCGGCCTCTGCGGTTCAAAAACAAACCGCGTAGCGTCTTATTCCAGCTCGTTTGCTTGGCATTGTACTTTCCGCCAGCTAGACTGAATTGCTGCACTTCGGCGAACTTCATCTAACCTGGCCTATCGGCATGTCATTCGTTCAACTTGGACCGTATCGAGTCGGCAAGAAAATTGGCCGCGGCGGCATGGGCACGGTCTTCGAGGCCGTCCATTCCGAAACTGGCCACCCTGCTGCGGTGAAGTTGCTCAATCCGCACCTCGCCGATGAAGAAGGTTTTCGCGAACGTTTTGAAGTCGAGATCGAGACGCTCAAAAAACTGAAGCACCCGAACATTGTCCGGCTGTATGGCTTTGGCGAGCAGGATGGGCATCTGTACTATGCCATGGAGCTAGTTCGCGGGCGTAATCTGGAAGACGAACTGCAATCTGGCCGACGGTTTGATTGGCGAGAGACGACCCACATCGCCATCAAAATCTGCCGCGCGCTGAAGCATGCACACGATCACGGCGTGATCCATCGCGATTTGAAGCCGGCCAATCTGCTGCTGGCCACCGATGGCGAAATGAAGCTGACCGACTTTGGCATCGCGCGTCTGTTTGGCAATACGCGCATGACGGTTGATGGGGGACTGGTCGGGACTGCCGAATACATGGCCCCTGAACAAGCCGAGGGGAAGCAAGTTACCTATCACGCCGACTTGTACGCTCTTGGTAGTGTGATGTATGCGATGCTGACCGGCGGCCCGCCGTTTCGCAGCCGATCGCTGCCAGAAATGTTGCAGATGCAGCGCTATGCCGAGCCGCCACTGGTTAGCAAGCTGGCGCCGGACGTGCCGAAGGAGTTGGAGCGGATCATTGCCAAGCTCCTTTCCAAGACTCCGCAAGACCGCGTGGCCAATGCCGATTTGCTGGCCAGGCAACTGGCCGCGATGGAGCATGGCCTGTCCGTCCCACCGCGCCGCCCAGGAGAGACTCCACCTCCCCTGCTGGAATCCGGGGCGTTCAATTCAGCGCGAACGGTTTCGGAACCGGCAGTTATTTATGACCCGAACGCTCCCACGAAAATCGCGGCGGATGAACCATTCACACCGGTGCCGGCCAAGGCATCCTCGGCGGTGCCGCTGCTGAGCGATCTGCCGACCAATGTCACGGCGGCGTACGATCCGGCTAAGTTTCAATCGACCGATATCGAATTAACCGTTTCCGCTCCGCCGGTTGCGGTCGCCAAGCCGCCGAGTCGTTTTACCACGCTTGAAGAGGATGAACGCCGTCGCCGGACTGAGGGGCAGCGCCAGCAGCGCGGGCAGTTCATTGCACAGATCGCCGCCTTGGTCCTGGCGCTAGCTGGAATCGCTGCGCTAGCTTGGTATTTTACTCGCCCGGAGGCTGCCGATCCGTTGTATGAGCGGATTGAGCTGCTGGCCACGGACGAACAGCCAGATAAGCTGTTGCAGACCGAGGCAGACATTCAGGATTTTTTGACGCGCTTTCCCGACGATCCACGCGGCAAGCACCTGCGAGCTTATCAGGAAGAGATCGAGCTATTGAAGCTGGAGCGACAGTTCTCGCGACGCTCCAGGCAACTCACGCGCGATGAATCGCTCACTCCGCTGGAGCGCGACTACATCGAGGCGATGAACTACATCGGTACCGATCCGCAACGGACGATCTCGGAGTTGCAGGCGATTGTTGGCCTGTATGGCGGAGCCGCGGCCACTGAACCGATTGACACTGAACCGATTGAAATTGCGCCGAGCAAAGTTACCAGTACCGATGTATCGGATGCCGACCGCGCCGCACGGCAATCCGCACAGATTTTACTACTGGCCAAAAGACAACTGGCGCGACTGGAGAAGCAAGTCACGCAACAGGCACCGGCTTATTTAGAAGTGATCGACCGCGCGATGAAACAGGCCGAACAACTCCGCACCAGCGATATTCAGCAGTCGCGCCAAATCTGGCAGAGCATCATCACGCTCTACGGCGATAAACCCTGGGCCGCCAGCCGGGTGGCGAAGGCGAAGGCGTTTTTGGAGCAGACAAAGGGGCCGGCAGAGTAATCGCTCCGTGATCCTTACAATCAATGAACCTCCTCACCAACATCCCCGCCGACTTACCCACGGAGCTAACCGAAACACTCGCCCAGTCCCGGAACGTCCGCATCGAGCGCATCATCTCCCACGGGCACGCTTCACCAGACGGCTTCTGGTACGATCAAGACCAACGCGAATGGGTCTTACTCCTCGCCGGTGCGGCGCGGTTGCGGATTGAGGATCGAACCGTTGAGCTACTCCCAGGGGACTATATTGATATTCCAGCACATGCGCAGCATCGTGTAGACTGGACCACGCCGGATGAACCGACGGTCTGGTTGGCGGTATTTTTTGAGTAGCAAATGCGGCACCTTCAGACCAGACGTTAGCTTGGCCTTATTCCTCGCTTTCAACCCGCTCGTTTATGAACTATAAACGAGATATGGACGAAACTGCCCCTTTCCGACCAAACTCCCCTGCTGTGCCCGCTTTTCCAAGCACCCGGATGCGCCGCCTGCGCTACCTGCCCGCCGTTCGCGAACTGGTCCGGCATACACGACTCTCGCCGCAGAATTTTGTCCTGCCCCTGTTTGTCCGCGCCGGCAGCGGCATCAAACAGCCTATCGAATCGATGCCCGGGCACTATCAGCTCTCGCTCGATTTTCTGGCCGAAGAAGTGCGCGAGGCGAGTTCCCTTGGCCTCGGTGGGATATTGCTGTTCGGCCTCCCTGCATCCAAGGATCCGCTCGGTAGCGACTCCTACAGCGACAACGGCATCATCCAGCAGGCACTCGCCGTGGCACGGCAGGCAGCCCCCTCCATGCTCCGCATCACCGATGTCTGCTTTTGCGAATACACCAGTCACGGGCACTGCGGAATCCTCAACGACAAGACCGGGACGACCGATGTCGATAACGATGCGACGCTGGAGCTACTCGCCAAGCAAGCGGTCAGCCATGCTCAGGCCGGGGCAGACATCGTCGCACCCAGCGGTATGATGGATGGCATGATCGGCGCGATCCGCACGGCGCTGGACGGTGCCGGTTTTTCACACCTGCCGATCCTGAGCTACGCCGCTAAATACGCCAGCGCCTTTTATGGACCATTTCGTGACGCCGCCGAAAGCGCCCCACAGTCCGGCGATCGCCGCGGCTATCAAATGGACCCCACCGCCGCCGCCGAACAGGCACTGCGCGAAGTGGAACTGGATCTGGCCGAAGGGGCCGACATGCTGATGGTCAAACCGGCGCTGGCCTATCTGGATATTATTCGCATGGTGCACGAGCGGCATCCGGGCGTGCCATTGGCCGCCTACAACGTCAGTGGCGAATACAGCATGGTCAAAGCAGCCGCTCAAAACGGCTGGATCGACGAACAAGCGGTCGCACTAGAGGCACTCACCGCCATCCACCGCGCCGGTGCTTCGATCATCATCACCTACTGGGCCAAAGAAGCGGCACGCTGGCTGGCGTAAGCACCCCGCCTCCTCCTTTGCACCCCCCGTCATTCCCGCGAACGCGGGAATCCAGTACGCGATCACGTACTCATCCGTCTCAGACATCCTTGCTCCAATCCTCAAATATTGATTGATGACCGATGATTGATAACAATTGATAGATCCCTGGCTACACCAAAACTGTACGACCTTGATGTGCAACGTTCTTCTATTTACCTTTGCCAAAATCGGTGAATCATGGCCCTGGATGTGTATGTCGGTGGTTTCTCACGCTACTATTCTTTCCAGTGGGAGAACGTAGCACAACGGTTTTCGCGCGAATCTGGTATGGAATATCGCATGGTTGGTCCCGGCGGGCCGCCGCAACCTGCCGACTGGAATGAAGTCGCGAAATCGGTCTCGCAATGGAAAGCCGCGATCAATGAAGGGCTGGCCGACAACATCGCAGTTCCACTCGAATGGGATGAAACGAAAACAGCTCCTTATTTTACAGACAGGCCAGGATACGATCCTTACGGAGCCTTGAAGGTTTGGACGGCACACGCAGAACGAGGAACCTCACCACCAGAACTGTATAGCGGCGAATGGTACACCGATGAAGCATACATTGAATGCTCAAAGCCAAAACACGACCAAAAGTATCGAGCGATTCTCTGTGGTTCGCTCTGGTTACCAGGGGACTTTGAATTCAGTTTTGATTTTGAAAATCTGGCCGGAGAAAAAGCTCATATTTGCTCAAATAATTCGCTTCTACAATCGTTGGAGCTACTCAGACAAGATTCATTCAACCTTACCGACGCTGAACTTGAGGCAGCAGTCAAAAATGATTCTGGCGATGCCCCATCTGTCAGATCGCTCGCACAATTTGCCCTTTGGATATTTCTCGAACTCACAAAGAAATCAGTAACGCATCATCTTCCAATCGTTTTGAATTTCTGATGATGTAATATTTGCACCTTGCGCCGAGTGAGATTGCCGCATTGCCTTGCCCTGTATCCTCACATCAAAACCCTTAGCCAGCAGCCGCGTCATGTCCCGACAAAAAAGTGAACTCGCATTCAAACACGCCTGCGACTTAATCCCCGGGGGCGTCAACAGCCCAGCCCGAGCTTTTGGTGCCGTCGGTGGTCACCCGTTGTTCATCGAACGTGCCGAGGGGGCCTATCTATATGACATCGATGTCAACCGGTACATCGACTACATCGGTTCCTGGGGGCCAATGATCCTCGGGCACTGCCATCCCGCCGTCACCGAGGCATTACAGAAGGCCATTCAGCACGGCACCAGCTTTGGTGCGCCGACGGAGGCAGAAAGCGAGTTGGCCGAACTGATCATCGCTGCGGTGCCAAGTGTCGAAAAAGTGCGGCTTGTCAACTCCGGTACCGAAGCCACCATGAGCGCCATCCGTTTGGCACGCGGATTCACCGGGCGGGACAAAATTATCAAATTCGCTGGCAACTATCACGGGCACGTCGATAGCCTACTCGTGGCAGCAGGAAGTGCCGCAGCGACGCTGGCCGTGCC